>CAJOPA010000024.1 GCA_905236235.1 uncultured Eubacterium sp.
GCCAGCTTCTTGATCATTTCATGTTTTGCTTCAAATAACATTTCCTATCCTCCTAGTTGCAATTATTTTCATCACGATGCGTAAACAAACTCTTGGCCATCTCCCAGACATCCGGGTCGATCTCATCCGTCTGCTCCACACGTTTGATTTCTTTTACATGACGACGCAGCAGGGGAAGTACGGTATCCTGCAGTGTGTCCTTTGTCGCACCGCAGCCGGAACAGGCTCCGCGAAAACGGACCACAGCCAGTCTCTCTTCGAGATCGATATCCACCAGCTCAATCCATCCATTATGTTCCAAGAGCTTGGGGTTGATCACGGTTTCGATGACTTCTTCCACATGCTGTGTCACTTCTTCGATTTGTTGCTTTTCCGCCATAAAATTCCTCTCTCGTGCCATCTTTCGAACCGTTTCGTGTGTTCGAAAATTAACGTTAAATTTTTAACAAACAAGGGTACACAGATGCGTGACAGGGCTCTGTGCACGTTTTCGCCCCGTCACGCTTTCCGTATACTTGTTTAATTAGTAAACGACATCCGTCTTTAAGTCGTCTGCAACCGTGAATTCCGCCTCGGTATTGTTCTTGATGTTCTCAAGATCATAACCCTCACGGATCTCCTTTAAGATCATCTTGTGATCCACAAACTCGAATACCGCACGCTCGGTAACTACGTGGGTCAGCAGGCCCTTGCAGGTAAGGGGAAGCGTACACTTGTGGATCAGCTTCGGTGCGCCCTTCTTGGTGCAGTGGGTCGTCTGTACGATAACCATCTTGGACATGCAAAGGTCCATTGCGCCGCCCATGCCGGCGAAGTTACCGGGCATGAACCAGTTGGCAAGGTCACCGGTCTCGGATACTTCGAAAGCACCAAGTACGGTACCTTTTAACTTGCCGCCGCGGATGATGGCATAGGATGTCGCATGATCAAATACCATCGCACCCGGGATCGGGAAGAAAGGCATACCGCCTGCGTTTGCGAAGGACTCCAAAGACATTCTTGCCGGAATATCCGGATTGGTACGGCTGGTGTTCTTACCTACACCAAGGCAGCCATTCTCCGTATGTACAAGTACATCCGGATCCATATAATCGGCAACCAGAAGCGGCGCGCCGATACCAAGGTTAACGGCATCACCCGGCTCGAAAAATTTTGCAATTCTGCTTGCCATTGCGTTTTTATCATTCAGGGTCTGTCCTGAACCATGACTCATTTCCATGTGAGAATTTCCTCCTTTCGGTTGTACGATTATACGTAAAGCTTCTGCGTATCAAGAATCATATCTACGAAGATACCCGGAGTCTTTACGGAATCGATGGGGATCTCCTCAAGATCACAGATATGATCTGCTTCTACGATGGTGCAATCCGCAGCCATAGCCATGATCGGATTGTAGTTTGCCATATTGCCTCTGTAGGTCAGATTGCCGAAATAATCGGAACGTCTTGCACGAACCAGAGCAACATCAGCATGAAGCGGAGTCTCGATAAACCAGTCCTCACCGTTAACCTGAACCTTCTCACGCTCCTTCTCCATCTCCGTGTCGGTATTCATACCGGTACGAAGCAGGATGCCGCCGGCGCCGATACCGCCGCAACGGATCTTCTCAACCAGGGTACCCTGGGGAGTGATATGAAGTTTGAATTTCCCTTCCTTTGCAAGCTCACCAAACTCGGGGTTAAGGCCTACATGAGAGTGCCAGCACTCCTTTACGATGCCTGCATGATACAGACGTCCCTGGCAAATATCCGGGTCGCCGGCATCATTGGAAATAAGCTTGATGTCCTTTACGCCGCTCTCAAGAACGAGATCAACAAGAGCCCGGGGAACGCCGGTGCAGGCAAAACCGCCCACCATCAGGGTCATCCCGTCGAAAAACTTGGACATGATCTCTTCTTTCGAAGCCAATTTGTTTTTCAGCATGTTACATTCTCCTTTGTAATAATCTTTTTGGTACTTTATAGATAATGGTTACCCATCAGCGGTCAATTATCTCTTTAACTGCGGGATGCCCAGCATCTCACGTGCTTCCTCCGGCGTAGCAACTTCTCTGCCGAAAAGCTCTACAGCCTGCTTAGCACGCTGTACAAACTGCTCGTTCGTACCCTTCACGCCGCGGCTTAAATATACATTGTCTTCGAGACCTACACGGATATTACCGTGCATAGCGATGGTCGCATACATGATCTCCATAGCGCACTTACCGATACCGAAAGCTGCCCACGTGGAGCCTTCCGGAAGACGATGATACAGATCAAGGAGGTTATCCACCGTACCTGCCATACCGCCGAGTACGCCCAAAACGAATGCATAATGTCCCGGAGTTACCAGAACACCCTGCTTTACGTAGTAATCAACGATGCCCATCATACCGGTATCGAAAATCTCATATTCGGGTTTAATCTTTCTCTCGGTTAAAATCTTACCAAGAGTCTCCAGGAATTCCGGAGAGTTATCATGGATACCTGCCGGCATCCAGTTAAAGGAACCTGCATCATAGGATGCCATCTCGATTCCGTCAAGTTCTTTTACATGTGCGATACGCTTCTCCATGGGAGCGTTGGACTCACCTGCGGTGGTGCAGTTGACGATGATATCGCAGTCCGGATGCTCTCCGCGAAGCATTTCAATGGTCTTCTTAAATTTCTCTTTGTTCATTTCGCCGATGCCGTTGTCATCTCTCATATGAAGATGTACGACAGCAGCGCCTGCCTTCCAGCACTTGTACGCATCCTCTACGATCTCCTCCGGCTGAAGCGGGATCCAGGGGCATGCACTCTTCGGGGTAACGGCACCGGTAATGGCCGCCGTGATGATTGTTTTGTTTTCCAAACCCATTGTTTATTCCTCCATCTTTTTACAAACCAGGGGTGTTTTTTGCAAAAAAGGGGATTCCCCTCTCGCAAAAAAACGGCCACCGGCCGCAATGCATACACATTGCGGCCCGGCAGTCATTTTATATACGTTAGATCTCTTCGACCTAAGCACATTCGATATTAGCCCTTGCAAAGAAGTCCGCCGTCCGGATACAGAACCTGGCCGGTGTGATAGCAAGAAGCGTCGGAGCAAAGATATACAGCTGCGCCAACGATATCCTCGGGCTTAGCCATACGTCCAAGCGGATGATCCTTCGGAATGGAAACTTCCTGTGCTTCCTTCGGAACGATCTTCTCCATCATCGGAGTAAGGGTAACGGTAGGTCCAATGCCGTTAACGGTAACTTCCGGTGCAAGCTCGGTAGCGCACTGCTTGATGATGCTGGTAAGAGCACCCTTGGTTGCGCAGTAACCTGCATTACCGCCGCCCGGGAAGGTAGCGATCTGATCACGTACGGAAGTAACGTTTACGATCTTGCCATAGCCGTTCTCTTTGAAGTACTTACCGAATACCTTGTTGCAAACGAATACGGAACGTACGTTGGTCTGCAGCATAGCATCGAAGTCATTCATATCGAAATTAACTACGTCATGCTTACGATTGAAGCCCTGGGAGCAAACAAGAATCTGGCAGCTGCCGAATTTCTTGTTGGTCTCTGCAAGAACGTTCTCTACCTGAGCGTCATTGGTAGCATCACATACTACATAATCAACCTTTGCACCGCCGTCAGCGTGTGCCTCGATCTCCTTAACCGCTGCCTGAAGCTTCTCCTCGCCACGGCTTGCGATCACTACGTTAGCGCCGAATGCTGCAAGACCCTTGGCAATCGCCTCACCAAGTCCGCCTGCGCCGCCGAAAACAACGGCTGTTTTTCCGTCCATTCTGAACATCGTGGTCAGATTTTCGGGTACAAATCTTGTTGCCATTTTTGATTTACCTCCTAAATTGAATTTAAATAATGGTTTGTATAAAATACCCCGAGTTCTATTGTAGCACTCCGACGGAATGTCGGATATACCGAATCGGCTTAATGATTATGCAGAAATGACATAAACCGTAAAGCTCAGGGCATCTTCTATCATATAAAAATTGTTACATAAATGTCAAGCGAGAATCGTCGGTTTTTGGAAGTTTTTAACACCCTTTTCCGGCAAAAAAATGCATTTTCCTATCCGATGGCAAGAATCCGCAGATCCTTTCTCTTGCGCAGGTCATAAACATTGTTTTCCGTACGCACGAGCGGTCTGGAAAGCGCATTGCGGTTCACCATGACGACCATCCCCTGCTCTCCGTTCGAGAGCACGACTTTATTTTGGATGTACGTATTGATCACATTATCCAAAAACGGAAGCAGATAGCGCGGATCGTACTTTTGCATGCCTTCCTCTTCAAAAATCCGGATCGCATCAAAGGGGCAGAGTGCCTTACGATAAACACGCGGCGCCGTAATGGCCTCATAGACGTCGGCGATCGCCACCATCTTGGCAAATTCGTCGATCCGATCCCCGATGATACGAAGGGGATAGCCGGAACCGTCACAGCGTTCGTGATGCATCAAAACGGCATTGCGCACATGATCATCCAAACCTTCCATCTTGGATACGATATTGTACCCTTCGACGGTATGATTTTTCATGATCTCGAATTCCTCATCGGAAAGCTTCGCCGGCTTGCGCAGGATCTCCGTGGGGATCTTGATCTTGCCCACGTCATGCAAAAGTCCGCAGATAACAAGGATATCCGTGTCCTCACGATTCAGACCGAACCATCCCGCCATCGTCCTGCAGATCAGCGCCACATTGATGCTGTGGGCAAAAAGCTCATCATCAAACGTACGAAGATTGTGAAGCATATCGAAAACGCCGCAGACTTCCTTGGCCTTATCCATCATCTCCTCTACCATGCCCAGCATGTTCTCCGCCGGAAAAGCCCCGCCGTTTTTGAGCATTTTCATGCACTCGTCTTCAAATTTGCGGCTGTTTTTCGCAAAGGAGATCTTGTATTCCTGAAACTCCTGCGATCTCTTGATCTTTTCAAGATAGGACTCCGATTCCTGTTGCGCAACAGGCACTGTCGGCGCCGGCGGCGTATGCTCATCCTGTTCGATCGTCACGCTTAAGACGGAATAAAAATCCAATCTGGTGATATCGGCATCCGTTAATGTCGTCCCCTTGACAAGCAGTACCTGTCCGATACTGGTGATCACGTCCGACGCCAGTACCATCCCCGGCACCAATGCCGAAGTCAAAACTCTCTTCCTAGCCATATTCCCTGTAACCCCTTTCGTTACAAAAATTTATCTGGATTTAATTTCTTTAAATTTCATGATCATTTCCACACACCCATCAATCCCAAGAACGCTGCTGTCCAGGCAGAGATGGTAATTTTTCGCATCGCCCCATCTCTTTTCCGTATAGTAGGAATAGTAGCTGGCACGATTCTTGTCCGTCTTTTTCATACGGTTTCTGGCCTGGGATTCGTTAATCCCCTCACGCTCGCAGATCCGCCGGATCCGGCTCTCCTCATCCGCGGTGATAAACACATTGACCACATTGGCATGCTTCTCAAGGATATAGTCCGCGCATCTTCCCACAAAAATGCAGCTCTTCTTCTCCTCGGCCAGCCTTTCGATGGCATGGTATTGCATAAGGAACGCTTCCATGGAGAGCGGCTTCTGCGCCCCCACGTAGGTGTCAAGATTGCCCATGGCCACAGAATACAACAGGCTCGTCACCGGTTTTTCGTCATAGGCATCCAGTATCTTCTCCGTAAAACCGCTGTCTTTGGAGGCTTCCGCAAGGATCTCCTTGTCATACAAAGGGATCGAGAGCTTTTCCGCGAGCTTTTGCCCGACCTCGAGTCCTCCGCTTCCGAATTGCCTTCCGATGGTAAAGATCGTATCCATGTCAAGCCTCCTCTTCCTCTTTGATGATCTCCTTCAAACGTCTCGCCTTGTCCTTTACGTGGCTGCTTGCGCCCTTATCGATGATCAGATCGGACAGCACGCGGATCGCCACGGCATCCTCGTTATTGTGATGTGCAAGCGCCGCGATCAGGTACTGAACCGTATGCATGTCGAGTCCGCAAAACGGCGGTGTCTCGTTGGCCATGGCATCCACCAGTCCCTTGTAGGCCTGTGCGAGGAATTTTTCCTCCTCGGCGTGCAGCATATCGATCCGCTTCTTTTCGTCCGGTTTTAAAGCATCCTCTCCACCGGCGCGCTCCGTGATCTCCTCCGCATATCCGCGGTTTAACCAGGCAATGAGCAGGCACGTATAGGCCAGTTCGCTCATCTTGCTCTTCTTTTCCACAGAGTTTAAAAAAGAACGTTTATGTAGCTCGATGGCGAGCGGATAATCATAATACTCCACAGGATACTCCTGCGTCTGGCGAAAACGCTCACAGATGTTTTCACGGATGAGCTTTCTCTGCCCCTGCGAGATCATGGGGAAGTTTTTGGTAAGCGCCGAATACCCGCAATACGGACAGGAGATCACGCCGTACTTTAACGGATCCACCGGTACGTTTCTTGGCCTTAGGTCGAGATCCGGCTCCAGCCTCCTGGTCTTGTTGGTCTTGATCTGCAGATATTGGAATTCCTTATAACACACGGCGCATTCCACTTTTTTGGAAAGCAGATACTCCTTTTCGTTGACAGGCTCTTTCCTCTCTTCCATGTCTGTTCTCCTTTTGGTCTTACGTTCTTTAGGTCGTCGGCAATTTAAAAGAACTCTTTAAGGATACGATTCTGTTAAACACCGGATTGCCCGGTGCAGAGTCCTTGGCATCCGCCACAAAAAATCCCTGGCGCACGAACTGATAGCTGTCATACGCCTTGGCATCCATAAGCGCCGGTTCCACCTTGGCATTGCAAACGGTTAAGGAATCGGGATTGATATTCATGGATCCGTCCTCATTATAGACGCCCTTTTCCTCATCGATAAGATTCTCATACAAACGCACGGTCACGTCCTTGGCCTCAGCCGCCGGCACCCAGTGGATGGTACCCTTAACCTTGCGGCCTTCAAATCCGCTACCCGCCTTGGTCTCGGGATCGTAGGTGCAATGCACCACGGTCACATTGCCGTTTTCATCCTTTTCGCAACCCGTACAGGTCACGAAATAGGCATGCATGAGACGGACTTCATTGCCCGGGAAGAGGCGGAAATACTTCTTTACCGGTTCCTCCATGAAATCCTCACGCTCAATATACAACTCCCGTCCAAAGGGGATCGTACGGCTTCCAAGCTCCGGATTTTCCAGATTGTTCTCCGCCGTCAGTTCCTCGACCTGCCCTTCGGGATAATTGTCGATCACAAGCTTGATGGGATCCAACACCGCCATCATACGGGGACGTTTCATCTTGAGGTCCTCGCGGATGCAGTACGCAAGCATGGCATAGTCCACGGAGCTGTCCGCCTTCGATACGCCGCAAAGCTCCACGAATTTCTGAATGGATTCCGGCGTAAATCCGCGGCGCTTTAAGGCCGCAATGGTGACAAGCCTCGGATCGTCCCAGCCGTCCACCGTGCCGTCTTCCACGAGTTTCTTGATATAACGCTTACCCGTTACGACATTCGTCAGATACAGCTTGGCAAATTCGATCTGCTTGGGCGTATCCTCCGGGGTCTTTTTCCATTCGCCCTCCACGAGCACCCAGTCATACAAAGGTCTGTGGTCCTCAAACTCCAGCGTACAGATGGAATGGGTGATCCCCTCGATGGCATCCTCGATGGGATGCGCAAAATCATACATGGGATAGATGCACCAATCATCCCCGGTATTGTGATGCGTCATACGGCTGACACGGTAAAGAATGGGATCCCGCATGTTGATATTGGGGGAAGCCATGTCGATCTTGGCACGCAAAACCCGTGCGCCGTCCTCGACTTCACCGTTTTTCATCGCCTCAAACAGGGCGAGATTCTCCTCCACGCTGCGGTTTCTGTAAGGGCTCTCCTTCCCCGGCTCCGTCAATGTCCCGCGATACTCTCTGATCTGCTCGGGCGTAAGGTCACATACGTAGGCCTTGCCCTTTTTGATGAGCTTTACCGCCGTCTCATACATTTTTTCGAAATAATTCGATGCAAAATACAGATGCTCTCCGCAATCCGCACCGAGCCACGCAATATCCTCCTTGATGGAGTTGACAAACTCCACACGCTCCTTCGTGGGGTTGGTGTCGTCAAAACGCACGTTAAACTGTCCGTTGTATTCCTGTGCCAGTCCGTAATTTAACAAAATGGACTTGGCATGGCCGATATGAAGATAGCCGTTGGGCTCCGGCGGAAACCGGGTCACGATATGGTCGCAACGGCCGGATCTTAGATCCTCTTCAATGATATTTTGTATAAAATTCCTGGTCACCACATTCTCTTCCATGATGTCCTCCTAAGATTTGATATGTTCATGTGTGAATAAATGATCCTGACAGTATTCGTAATTGCCCTCGCATTTGGAGCAAAATCGAAATTCCAGATCGTCCCCGTCAAGCTCCGTGCGCCCACACACCGCGCATTTGTGCTTCGTAAGTACCGAGCCCGTACGTTGTGCCCGCGCCTGCTCTCCGGCGCGCACCTTTTTCTTGTAATCCCGCCGCCTCTTGTATTCGCCGGGCGAGATGGCTTTAAACTTGCGCATGCCTCCAAGGAAAAACAAAAGGAAATTGAGCAGAGAGACGATGATCGCCACGCGCCCCGGCCAGGAGGTGCGGTAGAAATCATACGCCAAAACGGCGATATCGATATATGCCAGCCACTTGATCTTCACGGGGATCAGGAAATACAGCATCAACTGCATGTCCGGATAGCAGGCGGCAAACGCCAAAAAGATGGATAGGTTGACATAATATGTGCTGAAGAAAGCACCGATCCCCACCGGCTGTCCATAGATCTTATATAAAATGAAATAGATCACAAACGCACCGACCAGTGTAAAAAAGATACCGGAGAAGATATAAAGGTTGTACCGAAACGTCCCCCAGGTTCTCTCCAGTGCGCTGCCCAACTGATAATATAAGATCAGCATGATGATCGTAAAAATGGAAAAAGAAGACGGCGGCATCAAGACCCAGCTGATGATCCGCCAGATCTGCCCATGCAGAATATAGTATGGCTCAAGCTCGATCAGGGATAAAAGATCGGTCTTCGTAACCATGGTCCCGAAATACAGAAGATATCCGA
>CAJOPA010000025.1 GCA_905236235.1 uncultured Eubacterium sp.
AAGAAATATGATGAGGATAAATATTTTGTCGTCTTTAAGCAGATGGCTTTAAATACGTTCAAAGAAAATAAATTTGCCATCCTGGAGGATGCCAAGGATGTCAATATCGGCAATGTGACGGTGACGCTGAGCATCGGCGTGGGTGCCCGCGGGGAGACCTATGCGCAAAACAACGAATTTGCCAAGTCCGCCATGGATCTGGCGCTCGGTCGCGGCGGCGATCAGGTCGTATTAAAAGAAAAAGACGAGATCTACTATTTTGGCGGCAAAGCCAGACAGGGCGGCAAGGTATCCCGCGTGAAGGCGCGGATGAAGGCGCAGGCGCTGCAAAAGCTGATCCAGGCAAGCTCCCGGGTGATCGTTATGGGACACAATATCCCGGATGCCGATTGCTTTGGCGCTTCCGTGGGCGTGTATCGTGCGGCGCAGGTTTGCGGCAAGCCGGCATATATTGTGATGGACGAGCCCAACAGTTCCATTCGTATGATGATGGATGCGCTGTTGATGGGCGGAGGTTATACGGAGGATATCTTTGTATCGCCGACCAAGGCGGAGGAATTGTATGATGAGCATACCCTGGTGATGGTGGTGGATGTCAATCGACCGACGCTGGTACTGGCACCGGGGCTTTTGGAGATTGCCAATAATGTCGTGGTCTTCGATCATCATCGGGCGACGTCGGATCTGATCGAAGATGCCGTACTTTCCTATATTGAACCGTACGCTTCGTCAGCCTGCGAGATGATCGCGGAGGTGTTGCAGTATTTTACGGACGACATCCGTCTGTCGGAATACGAGGCGGACTGTGTCTATGCCGGCGTGCTGGTGGATACCAATAATTTTATGACCAAGACAGGCGTGCGTACCTTTGAGGCGGCGGCGTACCTGCGACGGGCCGGCGCGGAGATGAGCAGGGTGAGAAGGATCCTGCAAAACGACATGGAAGCCTATAAAGCCAGAGCGGAGGCTGTGCGCAATACCGAGGTTTACCGGGATGCATTTGCCATCTCCGTATGCCCGGCGGGGACGATCGATTCTCCCACGGTGGCGGGCGCGCAGGCGGCCAATGAGCTTTTGAACATTATCGGGATACGCGCATCCTTTGTGATGACGGAGTATAAAGAAAAAATTTATATCAGCGCCCGATCCATTGACGAGATCAACGTGCAGATCATCATGGAAAAACTCGGCGGCGGCGGACATCTGACGGTGGCGGGAGCACAGCTTGCCGGGTACTCACTGGAAGAAGTTAAGGACTTTATCATCAATACATTGGATGACATGATCGAAAAAGGAGAGATCGTATTATGAAGATCATATTGTTAGAGGACGTAAAATCCCAAGGAAAAAAGGATGACGTGATCCAGGTAAGCGACGGCTACGCCCGGAGCCTGATCAACAAAAAGCAGGCCATCGAGGCAACGCCCAAGGCGTTAAACGATCTGAAGCTGCGTCACAAAAACGAAGATAAGCTGGCTGCGGAGCGTCTGGCCGAGGCAAAGGCGTTGGCAGAGGACTTAAAGACCAAGGAAGTCAATGTCCGCTTAAAGGTTGGTGAAGGCGGCAGAACCTTCGGTTCCGTATCCACGAAGGAGATCGCGCAGGCCATGAAGGATCAGTTGGGGTTAGAGATCGATAAGCACAAATTTGTGTTAAACGAGTCGATCAAAAATCTGGGCGTTTATCCGGTGCCTATCAAGCTGCATCCGGAGGTAACGGGCGAGATCCGCGTGCATGTTATGGAAGAATAGGCGAACGGCAATAAGATCACAGCACAGAAAGCAGGAAAAACATGGCGGAAGAACAATTACAGAGAGTTTTGCCGTATTCGCTTGAGGCGGAGCGGGCGGTCTTGGGCTCCATGATCATGGATGCGGATGCGATCATTGAGGCCTCCGAGATCCTGACAAAGGATGATTTTTATCAAAAAGCCCACGGCATGATCTTTGAAACGCTCGTGGAACAATATAATCAGGGGAAGCCGACGGATGTGGTGACCTTGCAGGATTCCCTGAAGCAAAAAAAAGATATCGCACCCCAGGTGTATGAGGTTAAATTTATCCGGGAACTGATGGATAGCGTTCCCACCTCCACCCGGGTAAAGCATTATGCCAATATCGTGGCGGAGAAGGCGACCTTTCGGCGACTCATTCGTCTGACGGAAAATATCGCGAACCAGTGTTATGAGCAATCAAGGCCCTTAGAGGACCTTTTGGAGGAGACGGAGAAAAGCGTTTTCTCCCTGGTACAGCACCGGGGGCAGGAGGATTATACGCCCATCCGGGAGATCGTACTGGATGTTTTAAATCAGATCAACAAGGCTTCGCAGTTAAAGAGCGCCGTGACGGGCGTTGCGACGGGATTTACGGATCTCGATTATAAGACGGCGGGTTTTCAGCCTTCGGACCTGATCCTCATCGCGGCGCGTCCCTCCATGGGCAAGACGGCCTTTGCTTTAAATATCGCGCAGTATGTGGCGACAAGGCTGCATGAGACGGTTGCCATTTTTTCCCTGGAGATGTCCAAGGAGCAGCTGGCGACGCGACTGCTTGCCATGGAGTCGCATGTCAATTCCCAGGCGCTTCGTACGGGCAATATGGCGGAGGAAGACTGGCAAAATCTGGTGGACGGTGCCGGCGTGGTGGCGGAGTCCAACCTGATCATCGACGATACGGGCAGTATCACGGTATCGGAGCTTCGGTCCAAGTGCCGTAAATACAAGATTGAAAACAACCTGAAACTGGTGCTGATCGATTACCTGCAATTGATGTCGGGGTCGCGGCAGACGGACTCCAGACAGCAGGAAGTCTCGGATATCTCGAGGGCCTTAAAGGCACTTGCCAGAGAGCTTTCCGTTCCCATCGTGGCGCTTTCCCAGTTGTCCCGTGCCGTGGAAAAACGTGATGACAAGCGGCCCATGCTTTCGGATCTTCGTGAGTCGGGAGCCATCGAGCAGGATGCGGACCTTGTGATGTTTTTGTATCGTGACGAGTACTATCACAAAGACAAGGAAGACAACAAAAACCAGGCGGAGGTTATCATCGCCAAGCAGAGAAACGGTTCCATCGGCACGGTGAATTTGATCTGGCAGCCGGAATACACCCGTTTTGTCAATGCGACGCTGCGGGATCCGGGCGTTTCCTAGATCGCGTGAAAAAGCAAGGGAATCGCTTGCAAAATTGTATAGAATACACTATAATTTGTGTCAACAATAGAGAAGGAGGTAGGTTAGATGGCTTATAAGATCACCAGCACATGCATCAGCTGCGGTACCTGTGAGGGCGAGTGCCCGGTAGGCGCTATTTCCGCAGGCGATGGACAGTATGTTATCGACGAGAGCGCATGCCTTGATTGCGGCGCTTGCGCAGGAGCCTGTCCGACCGAGGCAATTGAGCCGGCATAAAGAACAGGATGCAGATACGCCCCTTGACGGGGCGTATTTTTTTGCTTGGATTAAAAAGAAAACATCGCCCGCCCCGGGGTTTCGTGGTAAAATAATAGGATGAGTGAGCAGGAAGGATAGGGGCATGGCATTTACACATCTGCATGTACATACGGAATACAGTCTGCTTGACGGATCCAACAAGATCAAGGAGTACGTGGCACGCGTCAAGGAATTGGGCATGACGGCAGCGGCCATCACGGACCATGGTGCCATGTACGGCGTGATCGATTTTTATAAAGAGGCTCTGGCAAACGGCATCCGCCCAATCTTGGGGTGTGAGGTCTATGTGGCACCGGGGTCTCGTTTTGATAAGGAGATCGGCGCCGGGGAAGAGCGGTACAATCACCTTGTGCTTCTTGCGGAAAACAATACGGGATATCACAATCTTATGAAGATCGTTTCCCGCGGATTTACGGAAGGGTTTTATTACAAGCCGCGGGTGGATCTGGAGGTGCTTCGCGAATACCACGAAGGCATCATCGCCCTGTCGGCGTGCCTGGCGGGAGAGGTGCCTTCCTACCTGAAAAACGGCTTTTATGAGGAGGCCGTCCGGGCGGCCAAACGCCTGGAGGATATCTTTGGCAAAGGCAATTTTTTCCTGGAGTTGCAGGATCATGGGATCCCGGAGCAAAGAAGCGTCAACCAGCAGCTGATCCGCATGCACGAGGAGCTGGGGATCGATCTGGTGGCCACCAATGATGTGCATTATACCTACGAGACGGATGTGGAGGCGCATGATATTTTACTGTGCCTGCAGACCGGCAAGAAGTTAACGGATGAAAACCGCATGCGCTATGAGGGAGGGCAGTATTTTGTCAAATCCGAAGAGCAGATGCGTGCGTTATTCCCCTACATTCCCGAGGCGATCGACAATACGCAAAAGATCGCGGACCGTTGCAATGTGGAGATCGTTTTTCATGAATCCAAATTGCCAAAATATGATGTGCCGGCAGAGTATCCCGATGCCAAGACCTATCTGACAACCCTTTGCGAAAAAGGATTTGCGCGGCGATATGAAAGTGGCCCCAACCGAGAGGGAAATCTTAACCGGGAGCACAATCCCAACCGGGTGGGCGAGGGCTATGATCTGCAGGCATTGCGAGAGCGCCTGCG
>CAJOPA010000026.1 GCA_905236235.1 uncultured Eubacterium sp.
CAGGGACCTTGTGACCATGCAGGCGGCCGGGTATGAGGTCAAACAGGTCTGCTGTGTGGATATGTTTCCTTTTTCGGGGAATGTGGAATGCTGTGTGCTTCTCAGCCGTGTGAGCAACCGAAAAGCGGATTCTTATGTGAAATTGAATGTGAAGATGGAAGATTATTACAGAATTAAGGATTCCGAACACGAATAAAAAGGGAATTTTTGGAACTCAACCGGCAGTTGAGTTCCGCATAAATACAGGTTTTCCGACATATCAACCACCGGTTCGTGTTAAAAAATCCTATTCGGCGCTATAGTGGAGGCACGAAAGGAGGTGCCCGATATGGACCAGATCAAAATCGGAAAATTTATAGCATCCTGCAGGAAGGAGCAGGGAATGACTCAAACAGTTCTTGCTGAGAAGCTTGGGATCAGTGACCGCGCGGTCAGCAAATGGGAGACAGGCAAGTCTTTGCCGGATGTGGGGATCATGCCGGATCTGTGCGAACTGTTAAACATTAATGTCAACGAACTCCTGTCGGGCGAAAAGATTATGACGGAAGTTTATAACAAAAAAGCGGAAGAGAATCTGCTCGCCATGAGACGAGAGGTCGAAGAGAAGAACAGACAGATGCTCAATCTGGAAAGATGGATAGTAGCTCCGACGGCGATTGCAGGACTTGTTTTGTGCGGCGTTGCTGAATACGTGGAAATGTCGGATGCCCTGAGAATAGGACTTATCGTGTTTGCCGTGGCGATGATTTTTGTGGTGGCATTTATTGCGGTGGGTATCGAGCAGAAAGCAGGATATTATGAATGCCGGCATTGCCACGACAGACACGTACCGACCTACTGGCAGGCAAATCTTGCTCCCCATATCGGAAGAAAAAGATACATGAAGTGCCCGGCGTGCGGCAAGTGGAGTTATCAGAAGAAAGTACTCTCCAAAGAAGAAGGGGAGGTATGAAAAGATGACAGAATTTGCTAAGGTCGGATCTATGCAGATAACTCTCCTTGTACTCGGAACTGTCCTTATGATTGTCTCACCGCTTGTGATTGCGATCATATGGACGAAAAAGAAGAAAGAGAGATTTACAACTGTCCTGGTTGGCGCTGCAACATTTCTTTTGTTTGCGGTTATTTTGGAAAAACCGTTACAAGCTGTGCTAATTGCGCCGACGCAGATGGGGCTTGCAGACACAGGAATAAGTCAGTTCTTAAACGCAAGACCGGTTTTATGGGCGTTCATTGTAGGGCTTTTTCCCGGAGTCTTTGAAGAGACAGGGCGGCTTGTGGCTTATAAGACCGTGCTGAAGAAAAGAAAAAACAGAGAGACTTCCATTTCGCATGGTATCGGACATGGAGGCTTTGAAGTGATATTTTTAATGGGTGTTACATATGCAACCTATATTGCGTATGCTGTGATGATTAACACAGGAACATTTGGGACTGTTGTGGATCAGGTAATGGCACAGGCACCGGATCAGGCAGATTCACTTATGACTATTGCAAGCGGGATAGCTTCATTCTCCTTTGCTAATCTTGCTCTCAGCATTGTAGAAAGAGTTTTTGCGGTGCTGTTTCATATCGGAGCATCTATAATCGTGTTTTATGCCTGCAAAGATAAGGGAAGATTCTGGTTGTATCCGTTGGCAATCTTCTTACATACAGCTATGGACTTTATTGCCGGACTGACTTTGGCGGGTGTATGGAATCCGCCTGTATGGGTACTTGAAGGAATTGTCGGCCTATTTGGTGTTTTAACATTCTGCGGTGCGTTCTTCCTGCTTTATAAAAAAGATGAAAACGTTTCAGGCAGAACTATTAATCAGGATTCGTAAGCCGGCGGTAATAGCTGAGCAAACGCTGCAAAGTTGCATCATCGGCGAGTTTAGCAGTACTTACAAGGTCAAACAATAGCGGATCATCATTTTTAAAAACAGTGATCCTATCCGGGGATATATCATTCGTTTCACCGGACAGAAAGGCTACGGATGTTCCAAGTTTTTCAGCAATAGACTGAAGAACCTGAGACGAAGGACTGCGATCGCCTGCCTCATATCTGACATAGGATGCAGCTGTTAAACCGATACGCCTGGCTGCTTCTGCCTTGGAGAGATTAAGCTGTTCCCTTGCAGATCTTAATCGTTCCGGGATAAGTGTATCAGAAGATGAATGCATAGGAAACCTCCTTGACAATTACCAATGGTAACGATACAATGTTACCATTGGTAATAATATATCAGTATGGGTATATAGTGTCAAGGGGGTATTGATTTGTGAAGAACAAAATCATAACAGTGCAGGATATTCCGATCACTGTTTCAATGGCAGATGAAGTTGATTATATTTGTATAACGGATATGGCAGCAGCAAAATCGGATAATTCCAGGGCGGCGGATGTTATAAAAAACTGGTTGCGAAACAGAAATACACTTGAGTTTCTTGGAACATGGGAGCAAATTTACAATCCGGGTTTTAAAGTGGTCGAATTCGACCACTTTAAACAAGAGGCAGGTTTACATACATTTACTTTAAGTGTAAGCGATTGGATAGGGAAGACAGATGCCACTGGTCTTATGGTCAAAAAAGGACGCTATGGTGGGACATTTGCACATAAGGATATTGCTTTTGAATTTGCATCGGCTATTAGTCCTGTTTTCAAGTTATACTTGATAAAGGAATTCCAAAGATTAAAGGAACAGGAAAATGATCTAAAGAAAATCGAGTGGGATGCAAAGCGGTTTCTTTCGAAAAACAATTATCTGATACAGACCGATGCGGTAAAGAATTATCTCATCCCGGTATGTAACTACAGGGAAGATCTTCGATGGTTACCGTATGCAGAGGAAGCAGACGTCCTTAATGTTGCTCTTTTTGGGTTTACAGCCAAAGCTTGGAGAGAAGCCAATCCGGAGCTTGCGAAAAACAGCAATGTCAGGGACTATGCTACCATAAATGAACTTACTGTTCTTTCAAATCTCGAGAGTCACAACGCCCAGATGATCCGTGAAGGTAGGGACAAGACCGAACGTTTTGAAATCCTGAAGGAAATTGCAGAATATCAGATCGGAATTTTAAGCGAAGCTGAAAATATAAGCAGGCAGATAGGGGAGGGTGAACGGGATGGTCAGATCCACTGATCAGTAGCTGATATTGTGATGGTAATTCGGTTGCCTTATGTTAAAATAGAAAAAACAGAAAAAAGAACACGAGGAGAAAAACCATGAACACCCCACAAACTTACACGATGACAGAAAAAAGGATCCCTTTCGCGGACGGCGGATGGATCTACGGCAAATTATATCTTCCCGCGGACGCGGTTAAGCCCCCGCTTTGCATTTTTTCGCATGAGCTGGGGACCGATCATACGGCGGGGATTCCCTATGCCGAGGCACTCACCGGTGTCGGCTATGCTACCTTTGTTTATGATTTTCGCGGCGGCAGCCGGGAGGCCAATGCCAGCAGCGGTCGGACGGTGGATATGTCGGTGCTGACGGAGGAGAGGGACCTGGCGGCGGTGATCGAAGCGTCCCTTACCTGGGAGGAGATCGATCCCGATCCGTCAAAGCGCGTGCTGATCGGTGCCAGCCAGGGAGGCGTGGTGACCGCGATCCATCTGGCGGAGCACCCGGAGGATGCGGCAGCAAGGATCCTCTTGTATCCTGCGCTGGTGATCCCGGGGGATTGCAGGGAGTTGTTCCCCGTCAAGGAAGAGATCCCCGAGAGCTTCCCCATGTGGGGAGGATGGATCACGCTGGGCGGCGGATATGCCAGGGATGCCTGGGATATCGATATTTTTGAGACGATCCGCGCTTACCACGGGCCGCAGATGCTCATCTACGGTACGGCGGATGCCATCGTGGATCCTTCCTATCCCGAACGTGTGGCCGTGGAAAACCCGGATATGGAGGTTCATGTGATCGAGGGCGGACGGCATATGTTCAAAAAAGAAGCACTGACGGAAGCGTTGGGGTATGTTACGGATTTTGTAAAGAGAGTGTAAAAAAGAGGGATCTGTCATGTACGCAGATGTCATCATTGATATTTCTCACGAAAAATTGGATCATGTTTTTACCTATCACATTCCCGAGAAGCTGGAGTGCGCGGTAGCCCCCGGCGTATGCGTCAAGATCCCCTTTGGACGGGGGGATACGGGACGGACGGGATACGTCACGGAGATCAGGGAGACTTGCGATTACGACCCGGCGAAGGTTAAGGATATCCTGGGTGTGATCAAGAGCGCCGTGCCCGCGGAGAGCCACTTGATGGCGCTGGCCTATTGGATCAAAAAGAATTTCGGCGGTACCATGCATCAGGCGCTTCGCACCGTGCTTCCCGTAAAGGTCAAGACGGAAGAAAAGGTGAAGCGTACCGTGTATTTGAACGTGGACCGCGAGACGGCCATGGATCTGCTTGCACTGTATAACAGGAAACATTATCGTGCCAGGGTAAGGCTCATCGCGGCGCTTTTGGAAGAGCCGTCCATCCCTTATGAGGTGATCCTGCAAAAATTAAATATCACGGCGCAGACCATGCGGCCGCTTATTGAGGACGGTACGATCAAGGTGGTATCCGAGAAGGCCTACAGGAATCCGACGATCCTTGCGGGAGAGAAGCAGGAGGGCGTTACGCTCAATGCGGAGCAACAGGCGGTGGCGGACGGTATTTTTGCATCCTTCCTGGAGGGCGATCCCAAGCCCGCCCTGATCAAAGGGGTCACGGGAAGCGGCAAGACGGAGGTCTATATGGAGATCATTGCCCGGGCGGCGGCCATGGGGAAGCCTTCCATCATGCTGATCCCGGAGATCGCCCTGACATATCAGACGGTGATGCGTTTTTACAAACGTTTCGGCGACCGCGTCTCCATCCTGCATTCGAGGCTTTCCAAGGGAGAGAGATACGATCAGTATCTTCGCGCCAAAAACGGAGAGATCGATGTGATGATCGGACCGAGATCCGCATTGTTTACGCCTTTTACGGAGCTTGGCTTTATCATTATCGACGAAGAGCATGAGACGACGTACAAGAGTGAGACGGTGCCGAAGTATGATGCCATCCCCACGGCGATCGAGCGTTGTCGGATGCTGGGTGGTATGACGGTGCTTGGTTCGGCAACCCCGTCCTTGCCTTCCTACTACCATGCAATGCAAGGTGACTATACGCTTTACACCCTGCAAAACAGGGCGACCGGGGCTTCCATGGCCAAGGTCAGCGTTGTTTCCATGGCGCAGGAGATGCAGGCGGGCAATCGCTCGGTTTTAAGTCGTGAGCTTCATGACAAGATTGCGCTCAGGCTCGAGCGCCGGGAGCAGGTGATGCTGTTTATGAACCGCAGGGGGATCGCCGGTGTGATCAGCTGTCGCAGTTGCGGCGAGGTGATCAAGTGTCCGCACTGCGATATTTCCATGAGCCAGCACAATGACGGCAGGATGCATTGTCATTATTGCGGTCATACGGAGGTGATGGCAACGCAGTGTCCGGTCTGCGGATCGACCAAGATCGGTGCTTTTAAGGCGGGCACGCAAAAGATCGAGCTTTTGGTGCAAAAGGAGTTTCCCAAGGCGCGGATCCTGCGTATGGATTTTGATACCACCCGCGGTAAGGACGGACATGCAAAGATCCTTTCGGCGTTTGCCAATCAGGATGCGGATATTCTTTTGGGTACGCAGATGATCGTCAAGGGCCATGATTTTCCGAATGTCACCCTGGTGGGCGTGCTGGCAGCGGATATGTCCTTAAATGTCCCGGATTATACGGCGGCGGAGCGGACGTTTGCGCTTTTGACGCAGGCGGCCGGACGCGCGGGACGGGCAAGGAGTGACGGTGAAGCGGTGATCCAGACGTACCATCCGGACCATTATGCCGTGGTGACGGCGGCGGCCCAGGATTATGAGGCTTTTTATGCGGAGGAGATCGGCTATCGCAAGAGTCTGCAGTTTCCGCCGGTGGTCCATCTTTTAACGGTATACGTCTTTGGCACGGATCGCAGCAGGGTGGAAAAGGGCGCGTTAAAGCTTGCCGGTGTCCTTGAGGCGATCGGAGGACTCCGCTATATCGGGCCGGCGGCGCCGAATATGGAAAAGATCAAGGACAACTATCAAAATGTCCTCTATATAAAAGACGCCAAATATGATACACTTGTAGACATCAAAGATCGTATGGAGGCTGTCGTGAGATTGGAGAGGACCTTTGACAATCTCACGGTGACCTTCGGATTTGAATAGACAAGAAAGACGGGAGAGAGTATGGCAATTCGTAATATCAGAACGTACGGGGATGAGATCCTGACCAAAAAGTGTAAACCCATCCCTGAGATCACACCGCGGATCAAACAGCTCGCGGAGGATATGATCGAGACGATGTATGAAGCCGGCGGTGTCGGTTTGGCGGGACCGCAGGTAGGGATTTTAAAAAGGATCGTGGTCATTGACGTGGGAGAAGGTCCCATGGTGATGATCAATCCGGAGATCATAGAGACTTCGGGAGAGCAGACGGGAGAGGAAGGCTGTCTTTCTCTGCCGGGCAAGGCCGG
>CAJOPA010000027.1 GCA_905236235.1 uncultured Eubacterium sp.
GCAGAGGTACTCAAGTGGTCCAAGAGGTGGCACTCGAAATGCTATAGGCCGGTCTCCGGTGCGTGGGTTCGAATCCCACCCTCTGCGTAAAAGCCCCCGCAGGAATCTCCCGCGGGGGCTTCTTTATGCTCTTATGGATCGGCTCCCCTGTCCGGGGGCTCTCAAAAGTACCGTTTCTCTTACCCTATGACAACGCCATGAAAACGCTAGGATAACGCTTCGATGATCTCCGCCGTCTTGGCGATATCCGAAGTCTTTACCATCAGTGTTGCGCTTGAAGTATTGGAAGAAGCGGCATACATATACTCCACATTGATCCCCGCCGCGGACACGGCCGAAACCAGCTCCTGCAGATAGCCCACGCGCTGCTGTAAGGAGATCTCCAAAACATCGTTTAAGATCGACGTAAATCCGGCTGCCTTTAACGCGTCCTTCGCCTCCTCCGGTTTGTCCACGATCAGACGAAGCAATCCAAACTCACTGGTGTCCGCCAGGCTGAGTGCGCGGATATTTACATTCTTTTCCTTAATGATCCGAAGCGTTTCCTCTAAGGATCCCGGCTTGTTCTCCAAAAACACCGACAACTGCTTGATCAACATATCCCCTGCCTCCTTGTCCATACGCCTATGAAAGTTTACGTTTGTCAATAACATGCTTGGTTTTGCCTTCGGAATGTTCCAGCGTATTGGGCTCTACCAGCTTAACTTTTGCTTTGATGCCCACCGCCTGGTGAATGGCCTCTGCCACATTATCTCGCAGCTTTTCCAGTGCGCGGATCTCATCGGAGAAGAAACGCTCCTCCACTTCGATCGCCACATCAAAGGTATCATTGTTGCCGACACGGTCCACCATGATCATATAGTTCGGTGTGGTGCCGTCGATCGTAAGCAACGCCTGTTCCACCTGGGACGGGAAGACGTTTACGCCGCGGATCACAAGCATATCATCGGACCGTCCTTTGAAACGCTGGATACGGGCCGTGGTACGACCGCATTCGCAGGCGTCATACTGCAAAGACGTAAGATCTCTGGTGCGATACCGTAAAAGAGGCATGCCCTCCTTCGTCAGCGTGGTGATCACAAGCTCTCCGGTCTCTCCGTCCTCCATGGGTGCCAGAGTCTCCGGATTGATGATCTCCGGAAGGAAATGGTCCTCACAGATATGCAGACCCTTATGGTACTCACAGTCACAGGCCACGCCCGGTCCCATGATCTCCGTCAGGCCATAGATATCAAACGCCTTGATATGCAGTCTTCTTTCCATCTGCTCGCGCATGTTTTCCGTCCACGGCTCTGCGCCGCAGATCGCATACTTTAAGCTGATCTGGTCGATCAGCCCCTGCTCCTCGAGCGCTTCCGCCACGTGCAACAGATAGGACGGCGTACATGCGATCGCCGTCGCCTTGCAATCGATCATCATGGTGATCAGCTTCTTGGTGTTGCCCGTGGACATGGGGATTACCATGGCTCCCAGGTTTTCCGCACCGTAGTGCGCGCCCAGTCCGCCTGTAAAAAGTCCGTAACCGTAACCGATCTGGATCGCATCCTTCCGCGTGATCCCCGCCATAGTAAAGGCACGGGCCACGCATTCCGCCCAGATATCTATATCCTTTTTGGTATAAGCAACCACCTTGGACTTGCCCGTCGTGCCGGAAGACGCCTGCACGCGCACGATCTGCGACTGATCCACCGCCGTCAGTCCGAAGGGGTAGGTTGCATTCAAATCTTCATAGGTTGTAAACGGCAGCTTGGGAAGATCCGCCACCTCGCGGATATCCGCCGGCTCCAATCCGATGGCCTGCATTTTTTTGCGATAGTATTCCACATTGTGGTAAACACGATCCACCTGCTTTGCGAGCCGCTTCGACTGCAAATGATAGATCTCATCACGGCTCATGCATTCTTTTGCTTCATTCCAAATCATGTTGCTTGCCTCTCTCTTATTGTTAAAAAATCCGTGCGTTCTGCCTTGAATCCCCGGCAAACGTCGTTACCCCGGAAGTCCGCTCGATCCAGGCACCCTCACGGCACACGAAACATCCTGTTTAGTGCTGCTTCGTTCCCGACCTGACACGGTTCGCAGGCATCCGTCGCGTAAGACCCGAATGTCAACACTTTCTATCCGAGGGCGGCACGCTTGTCTTAAGACCCGCAACAGAACATCACCCCAACTATAGCGGATTGTTGGTACAGGGCACCGCTACCGCCCCGGCTGCACGGAAGTTTTGACACAAAAATGATTGTTAAATACGAAGAAAAGTATAACGATTTCTTTAGGAAAAGTCAACGAAAGACCCCTGTTTTTTCTCGGCTTTTTCCGCCCGCAGCCGCCGAAAAAAATCGCTGAGCATCTGCGAGCATTCCTCCGCCAATACGCCGGATGTCATCTCCACCCGGTGATTAAATCCATCCACATGTAAAAGATCCATGACGGAGCCGCAACAGCCCGCCTTCGGATTCATGGCGCCGACCACCACGCGGTCGATCCTCGACTGTACCAGCGCGCCCGCACACATCTGACAGGGCTCTAAGGTCACGTACATCGTACAGCCCTCCAACCGCCAGTCGCCGAGCTTCTTGCTCGCCTTGCGGATCGCCACAAGTTCCGCATGCGCCAGGGTGTTGGCGTCGGTGTTGCGCCGATTATACCCGCGGGCAATGATCTTGCCGTCGCATACGATCACGCAGCCGATCGGCACCTCGGTAAGTGCCTCCGCCTTTCGCGCTTCTTTGATCGCTGCTTTCATATATTTTTCATCCGGTGTCAGCTTTGCCATGGTGCTTCCTTTTCTGTGCTTTTCTTTCTCCTGCAATTATAATATGATAAGAACATGGGGTAAAGCGATCCCGTCGGATTTCTTTTCGCAGCATCGCAATCTTTACCCCCGGAGAGACGTTATGGATTTTCAGATCGATACCCCGCGCTTTACCGGCCGGGTCGTAAATGAGGAATATACCGCTGCCGTCTATGATTTTCTCTGCGGCAACAAAGATTTTTTTGCTCCCTACGAAGCAACGCCCCCGGAGGCCTATACTTCCCGGGATTTCATTGCCGCCATGATCCGCGCGGAGTACAAACAGGCCGTCACGGGTCTCGGTGCGCGCTACTACTTTTTCTCAAAACAATCCTCGGAGACCATCGTGGCCTCCGTCCATATCATCCATCCCTATGCCGGCCCCTTTCTGTCCTGCGAACTGGGCTATAAGGTGGGGCAATCCTTCCTGCGGGACGGCGTCGCAACAGAATGTCTGAGCTCTCTCCTTGCCGAGATGCGTGACAAGGACCATCTGCATCGCGCCATGGCCTACGTGCGGCCGGACAATCTTCCCTCCCGCTTTCTTTTGCAAAAACTCGGATTTTTTGAGGTGGGAACGGTGCGCGATTATGCGCAGATTGACGGCGTTTGGCAGGATCATCTGCTTTATGAAAAAATCCTCTGATGCACAGGAAAAACCATTGACTTTCCCTTTTTTAGTCTTTATAATCTCAATTACAGACTAAATTTTTGCAATTGTGCGAAAATTAATACAATCGTTTACGACTAAAGGAGGGTATTTTATGGCTACTTATGTTTGCAGCGTTTGCGGCTATGTACACGAAGGGGATAATCCGCCCGAAGCCTGTCCCATCTGCAAGGCTCCGGCTGAAAAATTTGTAGAACAAAAAGAAGACGCGACCTACGCATCCGAGCATGTTCTCGGCGTAGCCAGCGATGCTCCGGAAGATATCAAGGCAGACCTTCGTTCCAATTTTGAGGGCGAATGTTCCGAAGTCGGCATGTATCTTGCCATGGCTCGCGTAGCTTTCCGCGAGGGCTATCCGGAGATCGGTCTGTATTGGGAGAAGGCCGCTTACGAAGAGGCAGAGCACGCAGCGAAGTTTGCGGAGCTTTTGGGCGAGGTCCTGACCGACTCCACCAAGAAGAACCTGGAGATGCGCGTTGCCGCTGAGATCGGCGCCACCGACGGCAAGACCAAGCTTGCAAAGCGCGCGAAGGAGCTTAACCTCGACGCCATCCACGACACCGTGCACGAGATGGCACGCGACGAGGCCCGCCACGGCAAAGCGCTTGCCGGACTGCTGGCACGGTATTTCAAATAATTTGCCTAACAACGGGAGTATAGTTTTATGATAAAAGAGCCGCCATCCCTGCCCGGGGTGCGGCTCTTTCTTTTCTCTGTCTGTATGCATTGTATATTCTTTATCGGAGCGCAGGTCTCAGGCGCGCCCCTAACCGCGCCTGAGATTTTTCTTCCCCTTCACGCTCCGACATGAGGAGGCTTTTTTGTCCGATCCGGCGTCACGCAACCGACCTTTTATGAAATACTCATATACTGCGAGCACACCTGCGCTCTTACGCCGTCATAGGTCTGGAACATATCCTCAATAATATCTGCCACCAGCGCCTGTGCCTTCATCACATCTCTAGGCGTAGGATGATCCCATGGTCTGCCGTGGAAGAAATAGGAAGAAGTGATCTTTTGACCATCCTTCATGGTATAAATCTTCGGATCCGGCATTTCTCCGGGGCCCATCTTTCTGGGCTTTTCGCCCTCTTCCAGACCCGCGGGTCCAAATTCCTTGCCGCAACAAGCAAACTGCCCTATCACGCTCACGTTATTTAGTTCCAGGAAAAGCTTCAATGCTGCCAGCGTGGCCAACGACTCGTTCGATCCGTAGAATCCTCCGCCGTAGGTGGTAAATACGATACCAAGGGGCTGATAATTTTCCGGAGAAGGTCCCCCGGGATATTCACACTGTATTCTTCTCCACCTTGCGCCGATCTCCGGCTGCATCGGACCGCCGGGGCCACCGGGACCGCCGGGGCCACCCGGACCACCAGGGCCTCCCGGACCGCCCGGACCACCTTCCGGACCACCCGCGGGATGTCCTCCCGGAGGACCTCCCGGGCCCTCTCCGTCTCCCGACATCATGGTTTCGGCGTTCATCTGAAATTTTCCTCCGGCCTCAACCATTTTTGTTACGTTTTTCTCAAGCTGCCCGCCTGCACCCAATGAAAACACCTTGTTGACCACGGTAAGCGGATAACCTGCCACAATGGGGGATCCCAGACAGATCACATCATAATCGTCAAAACACAAATTCTCCTGATGACCAGCCCAGTCTTCCTTTTTTAATGTCATCCTAAAAAGCGTGACTTCCCATTCATAGCTAAGGAACGTCTCTTCCATCGCCTTTGCGATCTTCTCCGTGTTCTTCGTCATGGTTGCATATAGGATCAACGCCCTTAATTTCTTTGGAGAATGAGATATATTCTCCAGCGTCAGTTCATCCTCGCCTCCGGTGTCAAGAAACACCTTGCAGGATCCACTCATGGTGCCGTCTTTTTCAAATGTAAGCGCGATCGACTGTCTCGCCGGTCCAACCTCCGCTTCAAATCGCAAAGTGTCCTCCGTTGTACAGATATTGCTCATGATCCTGCAATCTCCGTGCGCCGAGATAACCTCCCCTTCGTAACCTCTGTGTGTCTTACGAACGGAAAGTATCGTTTCCCTCTTTCCGCTGGGAGTTTCCGTAAGATAAGAGTACTTACCCGAAAAATCCATCTATTTACCTCCTGTAAATCAATCTGCTTCTTCCGCGACAAGCCCAAGCTGTCCGCGAAGTTTTGTTCTTATCTTTTCAAGCTTGTTCGCCTTTAAAGATCCTGTTACGCCCCGAAGCCTCGGATCCAGTTCATCGCGGATCGAGTCTCCGAAAATATTTGCCGCAAGCACCATGATCCCGATGCTGATCCCCGGAATAATGCTCAAATACGGCGCCGTGTACATATTGGCCCGCCCCTGATTGGTGATCATATAACCCCAGGACGGCGTGCCTACCTTTACGCCAAAACCGAGAAAATTCAACGCCGCTTCCATCATGACCGTCGATCCCAGTCCACCCGCTGCCGTAACCACAATGATCGGCATGATATTGGGGACGACGTGCTGTAGCATCTTCCATATCGCCGTACCCCCCATCAAACCGGACGCCTCCACGTATCCCGAATCCTTCATGCTCATCGCCGCGGATCGAAACAATCTCGACTGTCCGATCCCTCCGGGAATGGCCATCACCAAGATCATCTGTAGCATTCCTTTCCCGAGAATATTCATGATCAAAATCGATATGAGCATTCCGGGTATGCACTGCCATGCATCCACAATCCTCTGGACGATCAGATCATACCAACCGCCGATCACAGCGGAGGTGATTCCGATCACAAGCGCCACCAATGTGGTGAGCAGCGTCACGCCGATGCAAAGGATTACAGAAGTCCGTGCTCCATAGATAATGTAACTGAGCACGTCCCGTCCCAAGTTGTCCGTACCGAGCCAATAGATCGTGCCCATGCTGATCTCCAGCTGTTTTTGACTGTCATCCAGCATCCACCATGGATGTGTACAGTTAAAAAGCGGATTCCCTGGCAAGGTGCCCTGCTGCATCTTTACCGGCGCCAGAACGTCCGCAAAGATGGCAACCAAAACCAATAGGATCAAAATGACAAGTCCGATAAAGCCGGGCGTTTTTTTCTTCATAAAGTGCAGAATGGCTTTTTTTGCTCTGCCGCTTTCGTTTCCGTTCTCTTTCACAACCTGTCCTCCTAATCGAATTTTATCCTTGGATCTATCCACTTATACGAAATATCCACGATGACATTTACCACCATGGTAAAGATCGCCATGATCAACACGCATCCCTGTACGATCGGATAATCTCTTTCGGCCAACGCCAGCACGGTCTCCTGTCCCAGCCCGGGAATGGAAAAAAGATTTTCCATAATGATATTTCCTCCAATCAGCCCGCCGATGGATCCGCCGATCATGGTGATCACCGGGATCATGGCGTTTCGGAAGGAATGCACATACATGATCCGGCGCTCCGTTACCCCCTTTGCCCGCGCCGTACGCACGTAATCCGTCCGCATGGTGTCAAGCATAACCGTTCGAACGTACCTTAGCTGCATGCCCGAAGTCGTGATTGCACTTAAGATCGCCGGCAAAAAAAACATCTTGAGATTGCCTATGGGATCGCGGAAAAACGGAACGTATTCCGTTGTCGGCGCCCAATGAAACCACAAAGAGGGGTAGATCAGTACGATCGTCGCGATCCAAAATACCGGCAGCGACATCAGGATCAGAGAGATCACCCTTATGGCGTAGTCTGCCACGGAATCCTGATGCTTTGCGCAAAAAACACCCAGCGGTATCGCGATCAGATTGGTCAGAATCATGGACAAGATCCCAAGTTCCAATGAGGCAAATACATGTTCTCCGATGATTTCCGACACGGACTGGCTCCTAAAAAAGGAGTCTCCCAGATCCAGTCTTAACGCATTCCCCAACCAGATAAAAAACTGTATATACGCCGGTTTATCCATGCCCAGTCGTTCTCTTACATAGTCTTCACTGACTTCATAAATGCCCGATGACTGCATTCGATAAGTTAAAGCTTCTATGGCACTTCCCGGAATGTAACGAAGCAGACAAAATACGATCACGCATACAAAAAATACCGTGGGAATAAGGAGAAGAAGTCTTCTTACAACATATTTTCTCATGATGTGCTTCCTCCTTTGATCTCAGCTTTATGACAGGCCACAAAATGTCCGCCTCCCGCATCCACCATGGGAGGCTCTTCATTGCGGCATCTGTCGTCGGCATACATACACCGGGTGCAAAAATTGCAACCTCTGGGCGGATGCATAGGTGACGGTGTCTCTCCCTTTAGGATGATCCTTTCTCTGTTCATGTCCGCCTCCGGATCCGGTATGGGAACCGCCGATATTAACGCCTTTGTGTAGGGATGAAGAGGATTTTCATACAGCTCATCCGCATCCGTCATCTCCACTACTTTTCCAAGATAAAGCACCATTACCGTATCCGATATGTGTTTTACAACCGACAGGTCATGCCCTATAAAGATGTATGTCAAACCCAGCTTTTCCTGCAATGACATCATTAGCGTCACGATCTGTGCCTGGATCGATACATCAAGCGCCGACACCACTTCGTCACATACAACAAAATTGGGTTGTACCGCAAGCGCTCTTGCGATGCAGATCCTTTGCCGCTGCCCGCCGGAAAATTCATGCGGGAATCGATACATAAAATCCGGTCGTATCCCCACCATATCCAGCATCCTTGCGACCGTTTCCTTCTTTGCCCTTTCGCTTGCACACATTTTATGTATGTTCAGTCCCTCCACGACGATATCGTAAATACTTTTGCGTGGATCCAGAGAAGAAAACGGGTCCTGCGTTACGCACTGAAGGCTTCTTCGCAGTCGTCGCATGGACTTGGGCGGAATGTCCTTCATGTCCGTGCCTTCGTAAAAAATCTTTCCGTCCGTCGGTGTGTATTTTCCAAGAACACAATTTCCAATGGTTGATTTTCCGGAACCCGACTCTCCCACGATACCCAACGTTTTTCCGCGGGGAATCGCAAAGGACACCCCATCTACTGCCTTGATCGTGCCCACCTGCTTCTTTAACAGTCCTTTTGTCACGGGGAAATGCATCTTTAAGTCTTTCACGATCATGATGTCCTCAAGCCTGGGAAGACCTTCATCCACGTGATACATATCCTTAAGCCCGAATACCGCATCACTCATGCTTCCTGTTCCCCCCTTTCCAAAATGACTTTATCCATATGAAAGCACGCACATTTATGATCGCCTTCTCCGATCTGCGATAATGTCGGTCTCTTGTGCCTGCAGACGTCATCCGCATAGGCACACCTGTCCGCAAAAGCGCAGGAAAGCAAAGGAATCTTTGACATGTCGGGCGGCTCACCCTCAATGGTATAAAGTTTTTTACTCTTTTTATCCAGTCGTGGCACGGCCTTGATCAGACCCATGGTATAGGGATGTTGCGGATCCTTAAAAATATCCATCTTGTCTCCCTCTTCCACGATGGTTCCGCCGTACATTACCTTTACGGAATCCGCATAGCGTGCCACCACCCCAAGATTGTGCGTTATCAACACGATCGTGGTGTCAAACTGCTCCCGCAGGTGATTGATCTGTTCCAATACCTGTGCCTGTACCGTTACATCCAATGCCGTCGTGGGTTCATCACAAATAAGAAGCTTCGGATTGCAGCTCATGGCCATCGCGATCATTGCCCGCTGCAGCATCCCGCCGGAGAATTCGTAAGGATACATATTTACCCGCTCCTCCGGATTGGGAATGTCCACCATGCGAAGCAGCTCAATCGCTCTTTTGTGCGCTTCCTCTTTGGAGATATCCTCATGCATACGAATCGCTTCTCCGATCTGGTCACCCACCTTCATTACGGGATTCATGGCAGCGGAAGGTTCCTGAAAGATCATTGCGATCTCTTTTCCCCGGATCCTTCGCATTTCCTCTTCATCAAGCGCCAGGATGTCTTTGCCGTCATACAAGATCTTTCCGCCAATGATCATACCGGGCGGGTAATTCACCAGTCGCATCACAGAGAGCACGCTTACGGATTTGCCGGACCCCGACTCTCCCACAATCGCCGTAAATTCCTTTCGCTTAATGGTATAGGAAAGATCGTCTACGGCACGAACCTGCCCGCCCTCATCGAGGGCGAAGCTGGTTCTTAAATTTTTTACTTCCAAAATCGTTTCAGACATATTCCGACTCCTAAACTGACCACAGTCGCGAAAGAATAGGTTTAAAGAAGTGAGATCCGCTTAAAAGTTCTCCGTTTTCCATTCCTTTTAAGTCTGCAGACATGAATTCATTCTTGTTTACGATCCCGGAAAGACCGATAAACCAATGCTGCCTTGCAAAATACTCATCCGCCACGAGAGCAGCGGCCGTCTGGTCATCCATCGTCTTTGCATCACGAACCGCCTTCAGCAGCTCATTCATATGTGTATCCCCATGGAAGTTCATATATGCAAACCCATCTGTTGCGTAAGATTGGTATGCAAACCCGGGATCCGTATTGTTTCCGATTCCAAAATTACACTGTCTGGCATCTCCCGATGCAGTCTGCACCTGACGCGCTTCCATCATGTCCGAGCTGGTCTCGATATCCATGGTGATCCCCACCTGTGCAAAATAGGATTTTGCAAGCTCGAAAAGATCTATATCCGACTGGGAATCCACAAATACCGTAAACTCGAAACCATCACCATAGCCGGCCTCCTCAAGAAGCGCCTTGGCCCCTTCGGGGTCGTAGGTGTATTCGGCCGCCAATTCTTCATCCCAGCTGTCCGTGGAACTCCATCCCGCCAAAGACGGATCCCAAAGGGTTGCAAGCTGAATGTCCGAGATCCCGTACCTGTTCATCGTCATGGTCTGAAGATCCAGTGCCTTCTGCATGGCAATACGTACTCTTACATCATCAAAAGGCGCCTTATTCACCTTTAACGCGATCGACATGATCCCGCCCGGATAGGAGTAGATCGTCACGTCATCCCCACAGGCGTCTACCAGCTGTTTTTGCTGATCCTGCGAAAGATTCGCATTCATGGGAATATAATCCAGATCCCCCGCGATAAAGGAAGACATCGCACTGATCACATCCGTTACTTTGGTTAACGTCACCTCATCCAAATAGGGCAACCGGTTTTCCGGATATCTCTCATCATAATCGTAATAGTTTTCGTTCCTAGTAAACTTGTAGTACGAATCCGTCACATAATCCGTAAGCACATAGGGCCCTGTGCCGCATGCATAATGCCAGTCCGCTTTCTGCTCTTCCGTTAACGTATCCCACTCGGGACCCGTAATGTTGATGGAGCACATCATAAATTCGGAAAGCTTACTCTCGGAATCCGTTATCAGATGGAATACCACCTCATAGTCCCCCGTGACTTCCACGGGATTTGTAAGATCAACAAGTTCGGACATTCTTCTGGACCAGTCCTGATCGATCACGATCGGCGCATCTCCCGAACATGTTCCCGTGCCAAAAAGTCTATCGTAGGAATATGCCACATCCTCTGCCGTCAGGTTTCTCGCACCGAAAATGTCATATTCGTCTTCTTTTTCCTGAAAATATACATCATCCCGGATCTTTACCGTCAGATCACTGCTTCCGTCCGCATTTATCGTCCATTCCCAGGAATCCGCGATCTGGCCCGCCATATCATTGACGTTTAACGTGTTTACTTTGTAGCTTGCAACATCAGGATCATCGATCCCCCAATCCATGGTAAAAAGCGTTTCCAGCCAAAGGCTGTAGGTATAAGACTCTCCCATGGCAGGATCAAATACCTGATTAAAATCTGTGTACATAAAGGTGGCTTTACCCCCGTACTGCGGTTCTCCCACGTCTGCATTGGGATCATTGGTCGCCGTAATCGCTGTAATCTGACTCGATCCGGAAGCTGACGTACCGCTTCCCGCATCCGTCCCCGATCCGGATGCCGAACCACCGCATGCCGCCATAGTCAATACCATTGCCATGGACAACACAACCGATACTACTCTTTTTTTCATTGTTTACCTCCTCCTAAAAAAACATTCTGTTAATAAGGTTTTATAGATATGAAGCAGCTGCAAAGGAGCGCCTCATAGCCTTTTGGATATCCCCGACCTTTTCGCAGTCGCCGATGAGCACAACCTCATCTGCAAGCCCCGAAAAAGCCAATCCCTCATCCCTTAAGGGATCCATGCCGCCGCAGACGATCACGCTGTCTGCGTTTAACACCTTTTTTTCTCCCGTCTTGTCCACATACTCCACGGACTTGGCTGTGACTTTTACCGTGTTGGCTCTTGTAATGGAGCGGAAATTCTTTTCTTCATTCAAAGCGGCCTTAAAGGACTCATAGTAATGCACGCGCTCCGCATCCTGCGCAATCCTTCGCTTGCGGGTGAGCACCGTCACCTTGTGCCCCAGCTTTGCCAAATGCAGACCTGTCTCTGTCCCTGTTTCACCACCGCCCACGATCACGACTTCATTGCCCAGCGCACTCTCGTTGCCGTACACCTCTATGGGGTTATAAATGCCTTCCACCACATTGCCTTTTTCATCAAATACGCCCTCGATTGACGGCATTTTCGGCGTTGCGCCGATCGCAACGATAATGGCGTCATACTTGCTGTGCTTTAATAGTTCCGGTGTGACGGCAACTCCCAAATGTACCTCTACCGCACTCTTTTCAAGCTGGCGGATAAGGTATTCCTTAAAGTCCCCGATCGGCCATTTAAAGGACGCATATCCCGCCTGATTAAGCTGTCCGCCCAGTCTCTCGTTCTTTTCAAAAAGTGATACGGTATGTCCCCTTCTCGATGCGATTACAGCCGCATTCATCCCGGCGCATCCTCCGCCGATAACAGCGATATTCTTCTTGTTTTTTGCCTCTTTTTCCACCATCCAGGGAAGTCTGTGCCGAATCCCGAGCGTCGGGTTCACGGAACATACGGAAATCCATGGTCCCTGCATATTCTGCCCATGGCAGCGATTGCATCGAATGCACGGGGTAATATCCTCCGCGCGGTTTTCCAATATCTTTTCATAGTATTCCGGCTCACAGATAAAGGCTCTTCCCGCGCAGAACATGTCCATTTTGCCCTCTTCCAGATACTGTTCCGCCAGCTCCACGTCCTGGAAGCCTCCGATCGGCGCCGTCAGCACCTTTGCTCCGCTCTTCTTTATGGCCTCCGCCACATGAAGCGTTACCGGTGTCCGCCCGGAATTAAATCCCGTAGGATGATTCAGGTCGCCGTCCTTTGCCCGAATCTGGAAAATATCAATGATGCCTTCCGCCATTTTGGCAAATGCTACCGTGTCCTCTACCGTGATCCCGCCTTCATCTTCCTCTCCGCTGATCTGCGCTTCGATGAGAAAATCCTGTCCGCAGGCTTCTTTGATCGCCTTACAAAACTCCAAAGGAAATCGCACTCTGTTTTCCAGACTCCCCCCGTATTCATCCGTTCTCTTGTTGTCAAGCGGGGAAAGAAAACGCGCAAGAATCGTAGACCGATAAGCCATATGCACCGTCATCATGTCAAAGCCGAAGCTTTGGTATTTTTTTGCAATACCGACGTATTTCCTGATGATCTCCCGCATCATCTCCACGGTCAGCCCTTTGGCCGGCGGAAAATGCAGCATCATATCGCCTTCATCTTCCGGCGGCTCATGCTCCCCCGGTCCGCCTTCTCCTTCGGGAGGACCACCCGGTCCGCCGGGCATCCCCTCATCATCCATGACATCGCCGGGAAAAAACATGGAGTGCTCCGTATCGCATACCGTATATCCGTGCGGCGGCACCGGCATAACCGCAACAGACGCCTTGGAACCATAGAAATGAATCCCGTCCGCCAACTGATTCATATAGTTTTCCACTGCCGGATTTGTCAGATCAAAGGAAGGAAAATGCGCCCCATCTCCGTGCGATTTTCTCTGCAAGGGATTGGACCAGTCCAACGTCGTAACGACAGCCGCACCGTTTTTTGCCACATTTGCCTGGTATTGGATAAACGTTTCCGAAGGATAATCCTCCGGTCCTATTAAAAAATGAGGTAAAGCATTGGAGGATATCATCCTGTTTTTAAGGACTACATTTCCAATCTTTACCTGCTCTAACAACTTCTTATATTTCGTTCCCATTTCAAACTCCTTTCCCCTTGCAACCGGACTTTTTCCCGCCTGACTCTTTATGAAAATAGTATAGACATGGAAGGAGTTTACTTTCAATAATCATTATTATCTTATTGATTACGGAAATTCTTGCGAATATTTCACTTGTATTTTTATAATTCTTTGCTTAAAATATGATTATTGACATATAAATAACGTGATTATGTTATAAATTATATTTTTTGCAGAAATATTATACGCACAGGATCTCAAAAACCTGCGTTGCGCCTGCTTTTTGTTTCCATAAAGGGGGATTTTTCATGAATCAAAATTATTATCAGATGTGTAAAGAGATGGAAAATGGTTTTTATTCCCTATCGCGCGAGGAGCTCCTCGATGAACTTACGGTATCGCAAAACATGGCACTGCTATGTCATGCTTCCAATGCCTTGGATCATAAAACGTTACTGTATTTCTCCGTTCACAATATGTATTTGCGATCCGATAATTATTCTCTCCTGATCTTTTCCGAATGCGGCTTCGAAGAGATCCCCAAGGATGCCGACCCGGGCTATCGCATTTTTCTGTACCGCATCATCGCAAAAGAAGTCAAAGAAGTATTTGACAGACAGTACTCCTACTACATGAGCCAGTTGGACGGGCGTCTTGTCGTGCTTATTCTTTATTCCCTTTTCGAGAAAAATCCGCAGGAAAGGTCAGACGTGCTGGATGAAAGCTGTCTTCGTGTTGCCGATGCCTGTCTTCAAAAATATGACATAAAGATCTCGGTTTCCCGCGCGGACAACATCGACGATCTTTCGATCATTTCCTCCAAATATTCCGAGCTGATTTCCCAGGTGGAACTTCTCAGTTTTATGGAAACTCCCGGAGCGGCTTCCAGATTTCCCCTGGACACGCCGGGCACTCCCATCCTCCCGCCCCCGGCACTACCCACCCGGTTGGAGCCCTACACAAAAGAGATTGCAAACACCCTTTTAAACCACGAAAACTGCACCAATCTTACGGAGGCAGCACTTGACATATTCCGCTCCGCAGAATGCCGCTCCATATCGGATATCAAAGTTTCGTATAAGGAATTTTTAGAGGGATTGTGTCATCAGCTTTCCATTCGGGGGATCCGCATGGAAAAGAAACAACTTTTTGAAAAGATCGCAGATACGGGTACGCGTGCCGTCACCTGGAAACAGATGGAAAAAACCATCCTGGATACCATTGAATACCTTTCAAAATTAAGCGACGTTGCTCGTTCAACCACGACCATGGACAAATACGAACGAGCCGTATCCTACATCAATGAAAATATCCAGGATCCCATGCTTTCCGTAAATCTGGTCGCCGACATCGTTCATATGCCGGCCCAGAACCTTATTGCTCTTTTTAAAAAGCATATGAAAGCCACGCCTGCGCAATACATTAGAAAATTGAGACTGGAAAAAGCATTGAATCTTCTTCGAACAACCGATTTTGCCATCGATGATATCAGCACTGCCTGCGGGTTTGGTTCTCCGGAAACTTTCTACCGCCTCTTTAAAGCGGAATACGGGATCACTCCGGCAAAATGCCGGCATCTGTCCACGTAAAGTCCTACTCTCTTACCGGCTCGATCACACGATCGTCCATATGGATCCCGTTTCTGGTCTTGCGTTTTACCTCATAAAGCGCTTCATCCGCCGCATGAAGAAAATCCCATACCTTATTGCCCGGGATCGGCGTGCCGTAGTAGATCCCCTGCGACAACGTCACGTATGGGTTCACCTTACTTCCTTTGTGCAAAAGCGCCTGCGATTCGAGATCGTCTTTGATCCGGTTGGCGGTGGCAAGCACCTCTTCCTTCGTCATGTCCCGATAGATGATCATAAACTCATCCCCGCCATAACGCGCCGCAAAGACCTTGCCGGGCTCCACGCAGCGTTTGAGGACATCCGCCACGACCATCAGGCAATGGTCTCCGGCCGCATGCCCGTAGGTATCGTTAAATTCCTTAAAATAGTCCACGTCAAGAATCTCCATACCCAGACCCTTTCTCTCGTGGTACGCGTATTCAAATGATTTTTCGGAATAATCGTTGAGCTTAAAACGATTGGGAAGTCCGGTCAGGGCATCCTCCTCGGAACGCTGTAAAAGCTCCCTGTTTTCCTTCGTCAGACGGCTCATCAGGATCCGCTGATTCATCATAATATTGTTGAGATACTTCGACTCCTCTTCCTGGCGCTTGACCATGGCGTAGTACATCTCCAGCGCCTTATGATATGCGCCCGTATCCCCGCGAAATACTTCATAGAAATCCAGCCGCATCCGCAACACACGAATCGTGACATAGGTCACATTCATGGACTTGGTGCGTTTCTCCAGTACCTGCAGCAACAGATCGAGCTCCTGTCCGCGTCTGCGGGCAAGAAGCAATTGGCTCAGATCCACCAGTTCATCGATCACCGTCATAACGGGGTATTCCTCGTCCAGCCGCTTCATCATGCTCGCCAGGTGTTTTTCAAAAAGCAGATCGCTCCCCATCCTGTCGGTAATGCGGATATCCAGGATGATCATGGGGATCTTGAACACCTGCTCCCTGGTGATCTCGAGCTCCTCCAGCTTTTTACGACACTTTAACGCTTCGGCCAAATGCCAGTCTCTCTCCTCCGGCGTCTGCGAATCCGCGCCGGCCGGTGTCTCGACCTTGCGATCCATAAGCAGAAGGTTGCATTTGGTCAGCAGCAGATAGCAGCTGGCCAGGTTAAGCGCCATCTCCGGATCGTCCTTACGGCTTTCGAAAACCTCCATCGCCTTTTGCGCATAGCTGAGCGCCGTCGCCGGTTCGGCTGTCTGTAAAAAAAGACTGCCGATATTCATATGAATCATGGCCATCAGCTCCGGCCGCCGGATCTTTTCACAATATTCCAGACCGGAAACCAGATGATCGATGGCATAGGTGGTATTGCCGGATCCCATGGAAAGGGCCGCCAGGATGTTGTAACTCTTTACCACCAGCTCCCATTGCTCCGAATATTTCAAAGGATCGATGGCGGAATACATGCAGGACATGCACTGCTTGAGATCGTTTTTGAGATAGTAATACTCGCCGAGATAGTAGTAAGCAAAACCAACCATCTGCGCATCTTTTTGCTCCATGGCAATATGAAGCAGATCCATGGCCGCCTGTTCCCGGTCTGCCCATGAAATCTCTGCTCCTTCACTGATGATGCTTGCTTTCAAGCGATTGGCTCTTCTTTGATACTCCTCACTCGTCATCTCTTTATGCTTTCCTCTGCTGTATGATCCGACCCGTCAAATCCGCAAACTCCGCCAAGGTCAATGCTTCCCCGCGAATGTTTTCCGACAGGTTCATTTGTTGTAAGATCTGCCCGATCTCCTCTTTGGAAAGTCCGGTAAGACCGGCGTTTGCCAGCGCGTTGCACAAGGTCTTGCGCCGCTGATTAAAGGCCGCACGTATGATCTTAAAAAGAAAGTCCTCATCCTTCGTCACAACCGGCGGTATCTCGTGCAACGTAAGCTTTATCACCGCCGATCCCACATTAGGCCGCGGCATAAAACAATGGGGCGGCACATGGGCAACAATCCCTGCCTCGGCATAGTATTGCACCGCCAGGGAAAGCGCGCCGTAGTCTTTTGTCCCGGGGCCCGCCTGCATGCGCTCGGCCACTTCCTTTTGCACCATGACCGTAACGCTTTTTAAGGGAACCTTGCTTTCAAACAACCCCATCAGGATCGGTGTCGTAATATAATACGGCAGATTTGCTACGACCTTAAAGGGTTTGTCCTGATTTTTCTCCCGGGCAAGTGCCTGCAGGTCTACTTTTAAAATATCTTCGTGGATGACTTCCACGTTATCATAAGCCGACAGCGTGTCGTCGAGGATCGGGATCAACGCATCGTCAATCTCCACCGCCACAACCTGTCCCGCGTTTTCTGCCAGATACTGCGTCATGGTGCCGATCCCGGGGCCGATCTCCAACACCGTATCCTCCGGTCCGATCTCCGCCGCCTCCACGATCCTGTCCAAAACATGCGTATCGATCAAAAAGTTCTGTCCATATTTTTTTCGAAATGAAAATCCGTATTTTTTTAAAACGGCAATGGTTTCCTGTGGATTGCCCAGCGTCGCCATAGTCTTCCTCTCTGCCTGCTCATCGAATGCCATACAGATGCTTGGCATTTCTCTCGGTAATGGCGATCACGTCCTCGTCTTTCATGTCCTTTAACTGTGCGATCGTCCGTACTACGTAATAAAGATTCCTCGACAGATTTCTTGTCCCCCGGTTGGGTTCCGGCGCCAGATACGGGCAATCCGTCTCCAGCACAATACTTTCTATGGGAATCGCCTCCACGACTTCCTTGATCACGCGGCTGTTCTTGTACGTCACCACGCCGCCGATCCCGATATAATACCCCCGGCGGATATAGGCCTCCGCCAGTTCCTTGGAATAGGAAAAACAGTGGATCACGCCGGGGCGGGTCATCAGTCTCTCCTGCGATAAAAGCTTGTAGGTCACCTCTGCCGCATCCCGGGAATGCACAATGATGGGAAGGCCAAGCTTTCGGGCGACCTTAATCTGATCAATAAAGCCCAATTGCTGCCGGATCCTTCCTTCCTGCGTTTTTTCCCAATGAAAATCCAGTCCGATCTCGCCGATCGCCACAATCTTTTTGTGCGAAGCCACTTTTGTGATCCACCCGAGCGTCTGCGGATTTAAGTCCTTAATATCCGACGGATGGATCCCCACAGCACCGTAAATATTGCGATACTGCTTGATCATCTCGAGGATCTTTTGGTTGGAAAGCAGGCTGCTGCCCACGTTAACCACCGTACCGATCCCGTCTGCCGTAAGACTCGCCAGTATCTCCTCCCGATCCTCATCAAACTGCGGATCGTCATAATGTGCATGTGTGTCGAAAATCATGGCCATATTAACAGATCTCCGCTCCCGTGGGCATGTCCTTTTCAGGCGTCATCAGGGCAAGGTTTCCTTCGGCATCCTCTGCGCACAAAAGCATGCCTTCCGACACCACGCCCGCCAGTGTGGCCGGCTTTAAGTTTACCAGGACCATCACCTTCTTGCCTACCATCTCTTCCGGTGTATAGTACTTGCGGATCCCGGATACGATCTGCTTGATCTCACTGCCCACCTTTACCCTGGAACAAAGCAGTTTCTTGGATTTTTCCACCGCTTCGCAGGCAATGATCTCGCCCACCTGAAACTGCAGCTTGGAAAAATCTTCATATCCGATCTCCGGCTTTTTTTCAATATCGATCACCGCTTCCTCTGCGCCCTCTTTCTGTGCGGCGGACGCCTCCTGCGGTGCGGGATAAAACTCCTCCACCTTTGCAAGCACCTCGTTAAGATCCAGTCTTGCAAACAAAATCTCCGGCGTCTCGGTCACCTTATCCCTGGAAGGATAAAGCCCAAAAGTGTGCAACTCGTCCGTCTGGCGCACCTTGCCGCCGATCTGCGCAAAGATCTTGTCCGCCGTCTCCGGCATGAATGCCGACAGCAGCGACGTCCCTATGGAAATGCTTTCCACAAGATTGTACAGTACGGTCTGTAACCGCGCCTTCTTGCTCTCGTCTTTACCGAGGATCCAGGGCGTGGTCTCGTCAATGTATTTGTTGCAGCGCTTAAAAATGGCGAAAACTTCCGCCACCGCTTCCGCGATATGATAATCGTCCATTTTGGCGATCACTTTATCTACGCTTTCAAGCACGGTCTTTTGCAGGTCATCATCCACGCCTTCCTTCACCCCGGCGTCCGTCACAACGCCGCCAAGGTATTTGTTGGTCATGGAGATGGTACGGTTTACCAGGTTGCCCAACGTATTGGCCAGCTCGGAGTTGATACGCTCCACCATAAGCTCCCAGGAGATCACGCCGTCGTTTTCATAAGGCATCTCATGAAGCAGGAAGAAACGGACGGCATCCACGCCGAAAAACGATGCCAGATCGTCCGCATAAAGCACATTTCCGGCAGATTTACTCATCTTGCCCCCGGACTGTAAAAGCCAGGGATGGCCAAATACCTTCTTCGGAAGCGGAAGGTCGAGTGCCATCAAAAAGATCGGCCAGTAAATGGTATGGAATCGCACGATATCCTTGCCGATGATCTGTACGTCCGCCGGCCAGTTCTTTTGGAAAAGCTCCGTCTGACGATCGGGCATATAGCCGATCTTGGTGATATAGTTTGTCAATGCATCCAGCCATACATAGACCACATGCTTGTCGTCGAAATCCACGGGGATCCCCCAGGAAAAAGAGGTTCTCGACACGCAAAGATCCTGCAGGCCCGGCTTTAAGAAGTTATTCACCATCTCGTTCTTACGGGAGACGGGCTGGATAAACTCGGGGTGCGCGTCATAATACTCCATCAACCGGTCCGCATATTTGCTCATACGGAAGAAGTATGCTTCCTCCTTTGCCGGCTTAACTTCCCTGCCGCAATCCGGACACTTCCCGTCCTTTAACTGGGACTCCGTCCAGAAGGATTCACAAGGCGTACAATACAGTCCTTCATAGGCACCTTTGTAGATGTCGCCTTGGTCATAGAGCTTCTTGAAAATTTTCTGTACCGATTCCTCATGGTCCGCATCCGTGGTGCGCACAAAGTTATCGTACGACGCATCCATCAGATCCCAGATCCGTTTTACCTCTCCCGAAACCCGGTCCACATATTCCTTCGGTGTCACGCCGGCGGCAACGGCCTTTTCCTCGATCTTCTGTCCGTGCTCATCCGTCCCGGTCTGAAAATAGACATCATATCCCTCAAGTCTCTTAAATCTCGCAATGCAATCCGACATCACGATCTCATAAGTATTTCCGATGTGAGGCTTGCCCGAAGTATAGGCGATCGCCGTCGTAATATAAAATTTTCCTTTGCTCATCAATATTTCTCCTCATAACAAAACCCGTCTCTACGCAGGCAAAGACGGGTTAAGTAGTTCTTATTCGTTCTTGGCCCCGCACGCAGGACAAAATGCCACGTCGGGATCAATATCCGCGCCACAGCCCGCGCATTTGACGAATCCCTTCGCCTGCGCGATCTCGGTATTTAACGCCTTGATCTCTTCCATTGTCTGCTTGATGACAAAAACCTCTTCAAACGCACTGCTTTCCGCGTCCTTTTCGGTTTCAAAAACTTTTTTACCGATCTCGATGTACTGGCGTTCAATGAAATCTTCCTTGGACTTTAATTCCATCTTCATCTTTGCAACATCGGAAATCTCTTTTGCTTTATCCGCCGCGCCCTTGCCGGCTTTCGTGATCGTTTCTTTTGCTTTATAAATAAAATCCATACCCCGTCTCCTTTCTCTGACTGTAATTCCTGTATATTATACTATCTTGCACGCGCTTTTTCAACGGATTCCCTCGGGCTTTTCCCCGGATTTTAAAACCGATCGCCGCCCTTGATTTATCCTCTGTTTCGTTGACATTGAAAAATTTGTCTGTTACCATGTTTTCATTGTTAAAAACAAAAGAAAAGAGGAGCTTTCTCTATGCCAAAATTAAACGAAAATTATCTGAATGTCAAAGACAGCTACCTGTTTGCGGAAATCGCCCGCCGTGTCAATGAATATGCGGCAGCGCATCCGGAACAAAAGATCATCCGCTTGGGCATCGGCGATGTTACGCGACCTCTGGCTCCCAACGTGATCGCCTCTCTCCATGAAGGCGTGGATGCCATGGGCAGCTCCGAAACCTTTATGGGCTATGGCCCGGAGCAGGGTTATGCGTTTTTGCGCGATGCCATCAGTGCCTACTACAAGAGCTACGGTGTGGATGTGGATCCTTCCGAGATCTTTATCTCCGACGGCGCCAAGAGCGACACCGGCAATATCACGGAAATGTTTGATGCGGACAATACCATTTTGGTGCCGGATCCCGTGTATCCGGTCTATGTGGACACCAATATCATGTCCGGCAAAAACATCACCTACATGTCCGGAAATGCCGACAACGCATTCCTTCCCATGCCGGATCCCAATGTCCACGCGGACGTGATCTATCTTTGCTCCCCCAACAACCCCACCGGCGCTGTTTACAACAAGGCGCAGTTAAAGGAATGGGTGGATTATGCGCTGCGCGAGCACGCGGTCCTTTTGTTTGACGCCGCTTATGAGGCCTTCATCACGGATCCTGAGCTTCCCCGCAGTATCTTTGCCATCGAAGGAGCCAAAGAGTGCGCCATCGAGTTTTGCTCCCTTTCCAAGACCGCCGGTTTTACGGGAACGCGATGCGGCTACACGGTCGTCCCCAAGGCCCTTACCTTCCCTGCCGCAAACGGCACCGAGATGTCCTTACACGCCATGTGGAACCGTCGGCAGTCCACCAAATTTAACGGCACTTCCTATATCATCCAAAAGGGTGCCGCTGCGGTGTTTACGCCCGAAGGCCTGGCGCAGTGTAAAGAAAATATCGCCTACTACCAGGAAAATGCGCGGATCATTGCGCAAACCCTGCAAAAACACGGGGTTCGTTTTTTCGGCGGCGTTCATTCTCCCTATATCTGGTTTGAATGCCCGCAACAAATGGATTCCTGGGATTTCTTTGACAAAATGTTACATGAGATTCAGGTTGTCGGCACCCCCGGGGCCGGTTTTGGCGAAAACGGCAAGTATTTCTTCCGCCTTACCGCCTTTGGCGATCGCGAAAACACCATCGAAGCCATGGCACGCATGGAGACCATCCTGTAAGGAAAAAAACATATGCGAAACGGAAAACTTTACACGCCGGAACAGATCCTTCCGGAATTTCATGACGGGCAGACCATCATGCTTGGCGGGTCCGCTTACCACGGCAACCCCGACCGCCTGATCACCCTCCTTTTGGATAGCGGTGTCCGTCATTTGACGACCATCACGGCCGACGGCAGTATTCCCGGTCGGGATATTGCCCGCCTCATTGAGGCCGGCCGCGTTGACAAAATGATCACTTCCCATATCGGGCGCAATCCCTATGCGATCAAGCTGTATGAAGAAGGGAAACTCGACGTGGAATTTTGCCCCTTAGGCACCCTGATGGAACGGATCCGTGCAGATGCCGCAGGGCTTGGCGGCGTTTTGGTCAAAACCGGCCTCGGCACGGAGATAGAAGAAAACGCCCGCCTCATCGATGTGGACGGAGAAACCTATATCCTCGCCACGCCGCTTCATGCCGACCTGGCGCTTGTCCACGCCCGCAGAGCAGACTGGCTGGGCAATCTTTCCTATTACGGTACCTGCGAAAACTCCAACCCCATCATCGCCATGGCCAACTGCAAGACCATCGCGGAAGCCGACTCCATTGTTGAGATCAATGAGATCGGCATCGAGTCCATCAAGACGCCCGGAGCCTTCATTGACATGATTCTCTGTGAAAAGGAATAATACTATGGATCCCAAAAACTTTATTGCCAAAAGAATTGCAGCGCTTTTTCATCCCGGAGACATCATCAACCTCGGTACGGGTCTCCCGGATCTTGTAAGCAATTATGTGGAAACCGGCGTATGGCTTATGACGGACAACGGTCTGCTCGGCGCCGGCGAAGTCGCCGAACCCAACTACCTGCGTCCCAACAGTTTTTGCAATGCAAGCGGCCTGGAGGTTCTTCCGGTCATGGGCGCATGCACCTTTGATATGGCCACCTCCTTTGGCATGATGCGTACCGGTCGCGTGGATGCCTCGGTACTCGGCTGCCTGGAGGTGGCTTCCAACGGAGATCTCGCCAATTGGGCGCTTCCCGGACATCGCCACGGCATGGGTGGCGCCATGGATATCGTCAACGGCGTCAAATCCGTGATCATTGCCACGCTTCACTGCGCCAAGGACGGATCGCCCAAGATCGTTTCCGAATGCACCCTTCCCTTAACCGGGCGCGGTGTCGTTGACGCCATCGTTACGGAATACGCTTTTTTCTCCATTGAAAACGGGGAGATGACGCTGCGGGAAATTGCCGATACCATCACCCTTGACGAGCTAAAAAAAATCACCGGCGCACCTTTTACGGTGGCCGATGACTTAAAACCCATGGTCGTTGCTTAAGCTTCTTCCAATACCTGATCTTTATAATATTCCTCTGTCTCTCGCATCACTGCCGGCAC
>CAJOPA010000028.1 GCA_905236235.1 uncultured Eubacterium sp.
CTTGATATAATCCTTGATAACGCCTTCGCTCTTGATCTGCTCGATCCCGCGGTAGATCCCGAGGCCATGGTTTTCATGCACCACGATGTCTCCAACATTTAGATCCGTAAAATCATGGATCATCTCGCCGCTGTAGACCTTTTTGCGGTGATGCTTTTTTTCATGTCCAAAGATGTCGCCTTCGGAGATGACCGCAAAGGTGATGTCCCGATAGGAAAAGCCGGCCTTTAAGGCACCCTTTACCACCATGACCTCCCCTTCCTGCAGCATGCGGTCCATATCTTCCGTATAAAAAGCCGCAAGGCCCTCCTCAAAAAGATCCCCCGCCAGTCTCTGCGCACGCGACTTCGAGGCCGTGGTCAGAATGATCCTCCAGCCGTCCTTTTTGTATTTGGTAAGGTCCTTGACCAGCATGGGGAAATTGCCCGCGTAGGCAGGTGTCTCTGCCGGAAAGACGTGCACCTTTTGGCGGACGGACACCGCCCCGGCATTGCCGTCCAAGGTCAAAAGGCATAAAAGATGTTTTTCCTCTAAGATGCGGACGATCTCCTCCGGCGCAAAAACCGTCAGGTCCTCTCCCGCCTCCCGACCGTTTTGCCTCCGATGCAGTATGCTCTCTTCATACTCCCGATAGGTCTCCTCCGCATCCTCCAGGCAACGGGCAGGCTCGTCCAATACAAAAAGCGTATCCTCCGTCGTAAAATAGGACACAAAGGAAACCTCCCCCGCATCCTCCGCTTCCGCCGCGGGGTAGATCACCGCCGTCTCCAGATTTTCGATGGAGCGCTGGCTTAGGGCGTCAAACGTACGGATGGAATCGATCTCGTCATCCCACAGTTCCATGCGCACCGGGCAATCCTTTGTCAGGGAAAAGATATCAATGATTCCCCCGCGGACGGCAAACTGCCCCGCGTTTTCCACCTGGTAGACCCGTTCATACCCCATCGCGACCATGTCATGGATGAACGTATCGATCTCGATCACATCCCCGGTATGAAACGCATGGATATGATCCTTAAAATCCTCCACCCGCGGCAGACCGTCCATAAATGCGTCAAAGGTGGTAAAGATCGCCACGGGCTTTTGGGAGACCAGACGCTTAAAGGTCTGCATCCTTTCCTCCACCAGGACGTTTCCCGCCAGATCCGCTTTGTAAAACAGCATGTCCTTGGCGGGATAAAACATGGCTTCCCGATTAAAAAAGGTGTATTCCTCCAAAAGCTCCCGAGCCTTTTGCTCCCGGTAGCTGACAACGACCACATGCTTAAAATCCTGCGCCGCGCAATAGATCATATGCGGTTTTGCCGCATCCAAACAGCCGGACGCCGCCACGGCCCCCGGGGTATCAAGCGCCTCCTTAATCTCCGGGAAACGCCCGCCTTCTGTCATCGGTCTTACAAAACTCTGCATGACTTACTCCATTTATTTTTTACGATTGTATTGGTTCATGGCTTCCTCGATCCGGCCCTGTACCATAAGCGCCACCGCCTCCGCCGCTTCCTCATAGGCTTCGGCGACGCGCTTGCTGTCCGCACCGTCCATGCGGCCGAGCACATGACGCACCATGTCTCCCGTATTTTCTCCGACACCGATCCGAATCCTGGCAAATCCCTCCGTGCCGCATTTGTCGATGATATCCTTCAGACCGTTATGCCCGCCGGCACTGCCCTTGGCGCGGATCCGAAGCTGCCCCGCCGCGAGATTGACATCATCGGAGATAACGATGAGTCCCTTTGCGGGATCGATCTTATAAAACTGTAGCATCGGCGCAATGGCATTCCCACTGGCGTTCATAAAGGTAAGCGGCTTCATCAAAAGGACTTTGACGTCCCCGATGCGCCCCATACCGTAAACGGCATGAAATTTTTGAAAGATCACCTCGATACCGTACTTCTCGGCGATCACATCAATGGCATCAAATCCGACATTGTGCCGGGTGTGCTCGTACTTACTGCCCGGATTGCCAAGCCCCGCGATCACCACCACCGGTGCGCCGCTCTTGCCCTTTTCTCCGGGGAGAGTCTCCCCCGGAAGACGTTTCCTAAAAAAACTCATGCCTGCCTCCTGCGATCCACGATCACCGCGGCAGCCTCCGCCAATTGCTCCGGTGTGTTGACCCCTGCGATCTCCGTGGCATCCGCCACCTTCCACGCATCCACCTTGCCGCCGGCTGCGCGTATAAAGTCCATGGTGTCCGGCAGATAGTATTCCCCCTGCGCATTGTCCGTGGTCAGGTGCGTTAACGCCTCCTTGAGATATCCGGCATCAAAAATGTACATGCCGGCGTTGACTTCCTTCACCTCGCGCTCCTTCGGGGTGGCATCCTTATGCTCCACACTTTTCACAAATGTACCTGCCTCATCCCGCAGGATCCTGCCGTAACCGTCCGCATTGTCAAGCACGGCGGAAAGCACCGTCACGGCATTGCCCTGCGCTTTATGATACTGCGCAAACGCCTGTAGCGTCTCTCCGGTAATGAGCGGCGTGTCACCGCAAAGGATAAACACCTGCCCCTTTTGTCCCAGAAACTGCGATGCGCACATGACCGCATGCCCCGTTCCCAACTGCTCCTTTTGCACCGCAAACGTCACGCCGGTATTGCCCGCTAAGCGCTCCATCACGCGGTCTCTCTGGTATCCCACAACAAGGCAAAGCTCCTTCGCGCCTGCCTCCTTAGCCGCATCGATCACATACTGCGCGAGCGGTTTGCCGTCAATTTCATGTAAAACCTTGGGCAGTTCGGATTTCATACGGGTTCCCTTCCCTGCCGCAAGGATAATGGCTCTGATATCTTCCATGGATCGTTCTCCTTCATCTGCAAACGGACTGCTCCGCTTATTTCCTTTCCCATTATACAATGTTCCCACGGTTTTCGCCATGACCGTCTCCTATCCGCCCCACAAAGAAATCGCCGCGCAGGGCACTTCCCACGCAGCGATGAAAAATACGTATCTCAGATCGGAGGACACTCCCCGGCACCGACCGGCCCTAAGCCGTGACAGCGCCGAATTCTTCGTCATATTTCTTAAGGATCATGTTTTGAAGCTCATCTCTTGTGTCGGAATTGATGGGATGGGCGATATCCTTATAATCCCCGTCCGGCGTCTTGCGGCTGGGCATGGCAATAAACATCCCCTTCTCTCCCTCGATCACTTTGATATCATGTACAACAAAAACATCGTCAATCGTAATGGAGGCAACCGCCTTCATTTTCCCATCCTTTTCTACCTTTCGCATCCTGATGTCCGTAATATTCACAAGCATACCTCCTCGTTTTCCCTGACCTCTCGCACGGCGATGATGCTCTGCCGAAGCAAAGCCAATGTTGACTGACTTCATGAGGAGTATAGCACATTTTTTTTGATTTGTATACATTTTTTTGAAAATTTATAATATAGTATTATTTTTTCAGATATTGCAAAAAAGGAGCCGCATGCCGAAGCAAGCGACTCCCATTTATGAACAAAGAAAATCTTTAGACGATCCCCTGTGCCTTCATCGCATCCGCTACCTTAAGGAAGCCCGCGATATTGGCGCCGGCAACATAGTTGCCTTCCATACCGTACTTCTTGGCAGCATCATCCAGGTTGTGGAAGATGTTGATCATGATGTTCTTTAATTTTGCATCTACCTCTTCAAAGGTCCAGGACAGTCTCTCGGAGTTCTGGCTCATCTCCAGCGCGGAGGTTGCTACACCGCCGGCGTTGGACGCCTTGCCCGGGCAGAAGAGGATCTTGTTGGACTGCAGATACTCGGTCGCATCCATGGTGGTCGGCATGTTGGCACCTTCCACAACCGCGATAACGCCGTTTGCTACCAGCATCTTGGCATCCTCAATATCCAGCTCGTTTTGCGTAGCGCAGGGAAGTGCGATATCGCATTTTACGCTCCATACGCCATGCTCGCCGTTCTTCTTCTCATGATACTCTGCGGAAGATCTTGCTGCAGCATACTCCGTAAGACGGGCACGCTTTACTTCCTTTACTTCACGAAGCAGATCCACATCAATGCCTTCCGGATCATAGATCCAGCCGGTGGAATCGGAGCAGGTCACAACCTTTGCCCCCAGCTGCTGCGCCTTCTGGATCGCGTAGGTTGCCACATTACCGGAACCGGATACGCAGACCGTCTTGCCCTTGATGTCATGGCCGTTGCACTTTAAGATCTCTTCCGTGATATACAGTACGCCATAGCCGGTTGCCTCGGTTCTTGCAAGAGAACCACCGTAGGAGAGACCCTTGCCGGTCAGCACACCTTCATACAGGCCGGTCAGTCTCTTGTACTGGCCGTACAGATAACCGATCTCACGCGCGCCGGTACCGATATCGCCGGCAGGTACGTCGGTATCCGCACCGATGTATTTGAAAAGCTCGGTCATGAAGCTCTGGCAGAATGCCATGATCTCACGATCGGACTTGCCCTTCGGATCAAAGTCGGAACCACCCTTGCCGCCGCCGATGGGAAGGCCGGTCAGAGAGTTCTTGAAGATCTGCTCAAATCCAAGGAATTTGATGATGGAAATATTTACGGAAGGATGCAGACGGAGACCTCCCTTGTAGGGTCCGATCGCGGAGTTAAACTGTACACGGAAAGCATTGTTTACCTGTACCTGACCCTTGTCATCCACCCAGGGAACACGAAACAAGATCTGACGCTCCGGCGTAACAAGACGCTCCAAAAGCGCATCTCTTCTGTACTCTTCCTCGTTTGCTTCGATCACGACTCTTAAAGAGTCCAACACTTCCTTGACAGCCTGATGAAACTCCGGCTGTGCCGGGTTCTTGTCTACGACCATCTGGTATACTTCATCTACATAAGACATTGGTATTTCCTCCTTTTTCTTATAAAACCTTGCTTCATACGAAAAAAACGCCTGACGGGAGCATACACTGCTCCTGTCAGACGCCTTTGTCTTTCGGCATTATAATATAATCGCTACGGAATTGCAAGCCTTAATTTTGCGTAGGCGTATAAGAAAATGTCCTATGGGCGAAGAAGGGCAAACGCAATCGTAAACAAAGGGTGTCGGGTGCATACCGTTCTTTTGGAAAACTGAGGGCAAAATCGTACGATCTGCCAAAGTAGCAAATGTTCTTCGTATAAGCTGTCCGTCCCGCTCCGTACAATACTCGCCGCCGTTGTACGCCGGGCGGATCGGTTTTTGTCCTATCTGCCCGTAAAATATTTTTTGCAGGCTGAATGGTTCTCGGGCGACGAATCTCATACTCCGACAGATGTCTGCACAAAGTGACGGCGACCGTCGCAAAAGCTCATCCGTGAGTGCCGTGCCGGCGCGCCGCCACGGCGTGCGACTTTGCCCGGCGTCCATGCCGGGCAATCGCCTGAAAAATACGGAGTATGGATTCGTCATGCCCTCAATCCTATAGCCTGCAAAAATATATTTCACGTCCGGATAGGTAAAATAGATCCGATCGGCGAACAAAGGCAAGAGTTTGTACTGACTTGGACGGACCGCTTTCATCGAAGAAGGACATTTGCGCTTTGTGCAGATCAAGATTTTGCGCCTCATTCCAAAAGAATGTGTATGCAGCCGTCACCCGTTGGTTACGGATTACATTTTGCTCTTCTCCGCCCAAAGGATATTTTCTTACACGCCGAAGTAAGCATCAATGCCGTTTGCAATTCCGTAAGCCATTAAATATTGTGTTGCCGGATCCTGCATCGCGTAATCATCCGACGCATTGGACATGTACCCCATCTCCAGGATGATCACCGGCATGGTACTCCAGTTGATCCCGGTCATGTTGTCCATCACCATGAGTCCTCGGTTCGTAAATCCGGTCGCTTCGCAATAAGCGTCAATCACACATCTTCCAAGCGTCTGGCACTCCGCTGCCATCCAGCCCACATAGGCATTGGACGAGGAAGGAACTACGGAAAAGGCGCCGTTTACACTGGTGTCATCCGAGCCGTCCGCATGCAGACGGATGGTGATGTCCGCTCCCATGTCCGTGGCAAACTGCGCACGTTCCACGTTACTGATGTTGATATCATGGGTCTCTCTGGTCATATAGACGGTATAGCCTCTGGCCTCGAGCTCATCGCGCAAGAGGAAAGCGATCGCGAGATTGAGCACATACTCATCCACGCCCGTATAGGTACCGCTGGTACCGCTCGAGCACCTTGCTTTCATCACATCCGAACCCGGACCGTTGGGCTCGGTGTTGGAATCCCCATAAGCCTGATGTCCCGGATCGATGACCACCACCGTGCCGGCACCGCCCGATGCAGGTGCATCCGCCGTCAAAAGATCGGTACTGATATAGCCGGTCTCCTCTCCTACGGTTACCTGCGACCACTCCCCGGCGGTCCCTGTCACCGTGACTTCCGTCCTGCGTGCCAGGACGCTGATCACCGCGCCGTCCGTACCGGGATCAGCACGAAAGTTTACCCGCGCCGTCGTCCACATACTGTAAGGGCTGAC
>CAJOPA010000029.1 GCA_905236235.1 uncultured Eubacterium sp.
GCTTGTCGGTCTCACGCTGGGGATCCGGAATATAGCTGTCAACGGTATCCATCAGCTCCATGATCTTGTCGCCCCACTCACCTGTGGGCTCCTCAAGAGCCTTCAGAGCGGAACCACGAACGATCGGGCAATCCGTAAACTCATATTCCTCAAGCTGCTCGGTGATCTCCATCTCTACGAGCTCAAGAAGCTCTTCGTCATCAACCATATCGCACTTGTTCATGAATACTACGATGTAAGGTACACCTACCTGACGGGACAGAAGGATGTGCTCCTTGGTCTGTGCCATAACGCCGTCGGTAGCAGCTACTACGAGGATAGCGCCGTCCATCTGTGCAGCACCGGTGATCATGTTCTTAACGTAGTCAGCATGGCCGGGGCAGTCAACGTGTGCATAGTGACGCTTTTCAGTCTCATACTCAACGTGTGCGGTAGAGATGGTGATACCACGCTCTCTCTCCTCCGGTGCCTTGTCGATGTTTGCGAAATCAACGGCTGCGTTACCTGCAACTCTCTCGGAAAGAACCTTGGTGATCGCTGCGGTAAGAGTGGTCTTACCATGGTCTACGTGACCGATGGTACCGATATTACAATGCGGTTTGTTTCTTTCAAACTTTGCTTTTGCCATTTCGAAATTTCCTCCTTCAATTTGCCCCCTTCGGGCTCTGTTCATTGTCGTTTTTCTAAAAACGCTTAGATAAAATGATTATAGTCAAAACACCTGATGTTTTCAAGTATTATTTCGACTTTGCGGAAATAATTTTTTCCTGTACGGACTTCGGTGCCTGCTCGTATTTCTCAAAGAACATAGAGTAGTTACCGCGACCCTGGGTCTTGGATCTCAAGTCGGTGGAATAACCGAACATCTCGGCAAGAGGAACGAAGCCTCTTACGATCTTGCCGCCACCGAGGTCGTCCATACCCTCGATCCGTCCGCGACGGGAGTTGATATCACCGATAACATCGCCCATGTACTCTTCCGGCATGGTCACTTCCACACGCATGATGGGCTCAAGAAGAACCGCATCACCCTTGGCCATAGCATCCTTAAATGCCATGGATCCGGCGATATGGAATGCCATCTCGGATGAATCGACTTCATGGTAGGATCCGTCATAAACCGTCGCATGCACACCCAGTACCGGGAATCCGGCAAGGATACCGGACTGTGCAGCCTCTTCGATACCTTCACCGACAGCGGGGATGTATTCCTTCGGAATATTACCGCCCACAACCTCGGAATCGAACTTGAAGGTCTCCTCGCCGTTGGGATCCATCGGCTCGAAGCGTACCTTACAATGACCGTACTGTCCACGACCACCGGACTGCTTTGCATACTTGCTGTCGACTTCCACCGGCTTGGTGAAGGTCTCTTTGTAAGCAACCTGCGGCGCACCGACATTAGCCTCTACCTTAAACTCACGAAGCAGTCTGTCGACGATGATCTCCAAATGAAGCTCGCCCATACCGGAAATGATGGTCTGGCCCGTCTCCTCGTCCGTATGTGCACGGAAGGTGGGATCCTCCTCTGCAAGCTTGGCAAGTGCCTCACCCATCTTGCCCTGACCGGCTTTGGTCTTGGGCTCGATCGCGAGCTCGATAACCGGCTCGGGGAATTCCATGGACTCAAGGATAACCGGGTGCTGCTCATCACAGATGGTATCACCGGTCGTGGTCAGCTTAAATCCTACGGCAGCCGCGATATCACCGGAATATACCTTATCCAGCTCTTCTCGCTTGTTGGCATGCATCTGCAGGATACGTCCCACACGTTCCTTCTTGTCCTTGGTCGCATTTAATACATAGGAACCGGAGTTGATGGTTCCGGAATACACACGGAAAAACGCAAGCTTTCCTACAAACGGATCGGCCATGATCTTGAATGCCAATGCAGAGAACGGCTCTTCGTCGGAAGAATGTCTAACGACTTCGTTACCGTCCAGATCCACACCCTTGATCGCCGGGATGTCGGTCGGTGCGGGCATGTACGCAAGAACAGCATCCAGAAGCTTCTGTACGCCCTTGTTACGATATGCCGAACCGCAGCAAACCGGTACCGCGGTACACTCGCAGGTGCCCTTACGAAGGGCTGCCTTCATGTCATCCACTGCAGGCTCCTCGCCCTCAAGGTACTGCATCATGAGATCATCATCCAGCTCGCAGATCTTCTCTACAAGCTCCGTATGA
>CAJOPA010000030.1 GCA_905236235.1 uncultured Eubacterium sp.
AGTAAGCGTTGTAGTTGCATACAACTCATCCTCTGAAACCCTTGATTTTACGGCATTTTATTTGTCCAACTGTTTCAATGTCGGGAACAGCAGTACATCGCGGATGGCTGCAGAGTCGGTCAAAAGCATCACCAGACGGTCGATACCGTAGCCGATGCCGCCCGTAGGGGGCATACCGATCTCTAAGGCGTTGAGGAAGTCCTCATCCGTATGCTGCGCCTCATCATCACCCGCTGCCGCGTTAGCATCCTGCTGTGCAAAACGCTCGCGCTGGTCGATCGGATCATTGAGCTCGGAGTAGGCGTTGGCCATCTCCCAGGTGTTGATAAAGAGTTCGAAACGCTCTACCTTTTCCGGATCGTCCGGCTTTTTCTTGGTCAGAGGGCTGATGGCCAGCGGATGATCCATAATAAAGGTCGGCTGGATCAAATTTTTCTCACAATACTCCTCAAAGAAAAGATTGATGATATCGCCCTTGGTATGGCGCTCCTCGTACTCGATATGGTGCTCCTTGGCGAGCGCCTTGGCCTCTTCGTCGGATGCCACGGCGTCAAAATCCACACCGGCATACTGCTTGATGGCATCATTCATGGTCAGCCGTGCAAAAGGCTTACCAAGGTCAATCTGCGTTCCGTTATAGGTGATCGTGGTCGTCTTGCAAACCGTCTCGGCCAGATAGCGGAACATCTCCTCCGTCAGGTCCATCATGCCGTTGTAGTCCGTGTATGCCTGATAAAGTTCCATCAGGGTGAACTCCGGATTGTGACGCGTATCCACACCCTCATTACGGAACACACGACCGATCTCGTAGACGCGCTCGAGGCCGCCCACGATCAGTCTCTTTAAGTAAAGCTCCAAAGAGATCCTGAGTTTGACATCTTCATCCAATGCATTGTAATGCGTCTCAAAGGGGCGTGCTGCCGCACCGCCGGCATTGGATACAAGCATCGGCGTCTCCACCTCGATGAATCCCTTATCATCCAGGAAATTACGGATCTCCTTGATGATCCGGGAACGCTTTAAGAAGACCTCCCGGCTGTCTTTATTCATCACAAGGTCCACATAGCGCTGACGATAACGAAGATCCGTATCCGTCAGTCCATGGAATTTCTCGGGCAGGATCTGCAGACTCTTGGTCAGCAACGTTATCTCATCCGCATGGATGGACACCTCGCCCGTCATGGTGCGGAAAAGATATCCCTTGACACCGTAGATGTCACCGATGTCGGATTTTTTGAAATCCGCATAGGACTCTTCGCCCACGGAATCCCTGGCCACATAAACCTGGATATCGCCCTCGAGATCACGAAGATTGCAAAACGAAGCCTTGCCCATGACGCGTTTAAACATCATACGACCTGCGACGGATACGCGGATCGGGTCCGCATCCATCAGCGCGCGACGCTCTTCGTAGTCCGCTTTTTTGGCTGCTCTTGCCGTCTCTTCATCCATGCCGTTTGTGTCAACTTCTTGACGACCGGCAAGAATTTCTGATTCTTTTGCTTCGTATAATCGGTGCGCTTCCTGACTGTGATGCGTCTGATCATACTTTGTGATCACAAAGGGATCTCTCCCTGCTTCCTGCAGGTTTGCCAGTTTTTCACGGCGCACCTTCAATAACTGATTCAGATCCTGTTGCGGTTGCGCATTGTTCTTCGTCTGCTCTGCCACCTGGACTCTCCTTGTCTGTTATGCTCTCTCAATATTGAGAATACGATAGGTCACATTCCCTGCGGGGGTCTCGATTACCACTTCTTCACCCACATGCTTGTGCAAAAGTGCGCTGCCCACCGGGGACTCGTTGGAAATCTTACCCTTCAGGCTGCTGGCCTGCGTCGATCCAACGATGGAAAAAACAATTTCTTCATCATAGTCACAGTCAAACACTGTTACCTTGCTACCGATATTAATCTCATCCGGCTTGATGTCATCCTTGTCGATGACCTCTACATTTTTGAGCAAAGCCTCGATCTCTGCGATCCTTGCCTCAATATCACGTTGCTCATCTCTGGCCGCATCATACTCTGCATTCTCGGAGAGGTCGCCCTGCTCTCTGGCTACCTTGATCTCCTCTGCGATCTCGTGTCTGCGTACCCCGATAAGATGATTCAACTCTTCCTGCAGTTCGGCCAGACCTTCCTCTGTCAGGTATTTCTTTCCTTCCGCCATGTGTTTTCCTTCCCGCTGCGTCTTTAGTTCACAGCCTTCCTCTTTTTTCCTTAACCAAAGTCCTTTTTTCACTGCAAAAAACAAAGAGTGGATACTCTTTGCTCGCAATTTCTGTATTATATAGGAAAGCTTACGGAATGTCAATGCAACCGTAAAGCGCCTGCGCAAGTTCCTCATACGTGGAAATCTCATTAAGCCTCCGCCGCAAACCGGACGCATTGCGCATGCCCCCCACGTACCATCCGGCGTGCTTGCGCATTTCCCTCATGGCCGTGTACTCGCCTTTTTCCTCGATCATCATCCGCGTGTGCCGAAGGATCATCCCGATGATCTCCTGCACATCCGGCACCTTCGGTCCGGTCGATCCCTGCAGGCCGTCTGCACCCGCGCCTTTCTCCCAGTGCTCCCATCCGCAAGCCGCCAGGGCACGAAAGATCCATGGGTTTCCGCGCGCTGCCCTGCCGACGGCGATCCCATCGCAACCCGTATGCTTCCACATCGCATAAGCACTCTCCGGCCCCGTTGCGTCGCCGTTGCCGATTACAGGGATGGAAACGGCCTCTTTGACCGCTGCAATGATATCCCAATCCGCCTTTCCGCTGTAATACTGCTCCCTGGTGCGACCATGCACCGTCACGGCTGCTGCGCCGGCATCTTCCATTCGCTTTGCAAAATCCACGGCATTAACATGCGCATCATCAAATCCCTTGCGAAATTTGACCGTGACGGGCTTTTGCACGGCACGGCTGATCTCCCTCACGATCGTCTCCGCAAGCTTTGGATCCTTCATGAGCGCCGATCCCTCCCCGTTGTTGACCACCTTCGGGACCGGGCAACCCATGTTGATGTCAAGCACGGCAAAGGGGCGTTCCTCGATCTGCGCGGCGATCTTTGCCATGAGCTTCGGCTCCGACCCAAACATCTGCAAAGAGACCACGCCTTCCCCCGGTGCGATATGCAACAGTGACTCGGTGTTACGATTACGGTAATGGATGGCTTTGGCGCTCACCATCTCCATGCAAACCATGCCCGCGCCCATTTCCGCGCACAGCAAACGAAATGGCAGGTCACTCACTCCTGCCATTGGTGCCAAAATAAACGGATTGTGAAGGGAAACCTCCCCGATCTTCGGTGCCTGCATCCACTGCTCCTTATCGTTTCTGCTTTTCGTAGACGATCCGCAGTCCATGCATAGTCAATGCCGGATCATAAACGTCGATCATCTCCGTCTCTTCTTTGAAGATATTGCCCAAACCGCCCGTCGCCACAACGCGACATTCCTTCAGCCCACACTCCTTCTTAATCATCTTGATGATATACTCGATCTGACCCACCTGTCCAAAAAACAAACCGGCCTGCATACAGCTGACGGTATCCTTTCCCAGGATACTCTTCGGCCGCTTGATCTGCACCTCCGGCAACTGCGCCGTCTGCTCCCACAAAGCGTTTGCGGATGCGAGGATGCCGGGCGCGATCACGCCGGAGCTAAACTCTCCGTTTTCCGCCACGAAATCAAACGTCGTCGCCGTACCAAAGTCCACAACGATCACAGGGCCGCCATACATCTCATACGCCGCCACCGCGTCAACGATCTTGTCCGCGCCGACCTGCCGGGGGTTTTCCATGTTAAGCTTAAGCCCCGTCCGGATCCCGGCCTCCACGATGACCGGCTCAATGCCAAAGTATTTGACCATGGCATTGTTTAAAGAATGCATAATATTCGGCACAACGCTCGCCACAATGATCCCATCGATCAGGGACGGCTCCAGGCCGTTTGACAACATCAGCGTATTCATCAGCATACCAAACTCATCCGACGTACGCGGCTGCTTGGTCGTCAAACGAAAAGATGTCTTGATCTCCTTTTTTTCAAAAACCGCACAGGTAATATTGGTATTTCCTACATCTACCGTCAGTAACATGCTTTCTTCCTCATTCCTCTCCGAGACAAAAAACCCGATAATACATCTCCAGCGCCTCCAGCAATTCCTGCTTGGTCTGCTGGTATTGCTTGATCTTCAGGACGCTGCCGATCTCATCATACAGATAATCTCCCTCATCCGCTTCCGGACGAAAACAAAGGTGCCCATCCGCATCAAAAAACATCTGCAGGATCCCGCCCACGTCTTCCGTGTACAGTACGCACATAATCTTCAGCTCGTCCTTCACCTGCGATGGCAGCTGTTCAAAATCCGGATTCAGATAAAATTTTTGCTCATATGCGCTGGCTGCGCACAACACTACTTCGTCGTCGTACATAACGCCTCCTCGACGCCCAAAGTTGCCGCCATCACTGCTTTGATGGTGTGCATACGGTTCTCCGCCTCTTCAAACACACGGCTGTAGGAGGATTTGAAGACTTCGTCCGTAACTTCCATCTCCTTTAAGCCGTATTTTTCGTAGATCTCCCTGCCGATCCCGGTCTCGCAGTCATGAAACGCCGGCAGGCAGTGCAAAAAGATGGCGCCGGGCTTTGCCATACGCATCAGATCCATCGTCACGCGGTACGGAGAAAGCACACGGATACGCTCCTCCCAGACAGCCTCCGGCTCGCCCATGGAAACCCATACGTCCGTATAGACGATATCCGCATCCTTCATCGCTTCCTCAGGATTGCTGGTAAACAGGATGCTCCCGCCGGACTCCTCTGCCCAGGCAAGACACTCCCTGCGCAGCTCTTCGCCGGGGAAGTAGCCTTCCGGCGCACAGGCCACAAAGTGCAGACCAAGCTTGGCGCAGCCGATCATTAAGGAATTGCCCATGTTATAACGCGCATCTCCCATGTATACCAGCTTTTTACCACGCTCATCGCCCAGACACTCCCGAATGGTCAGCATATCCGCCAGGATCTGCGTGGGATGGTACTCATTGGTCAGACCGTTCCACACGGGCACGTCCGCGTAGCGCGCAAGCTCCTCTACGATACTCTGCCCGAAACCACGATACTCGATCCCTTCAAACATACTGGCAAGCACCTGCGCCGTATCTGCAATGCTTTCCTTCTTGCCGATCTGCGAACCCGACGGATCCAGATAGGTTGTCCCCATGCCCAGATCGTGCGCTGCCACCTCAAAGGAGCAACGGGTCCGCGTACTCGTTTTTTCAAAAATAAGGACGACGTTCTTCCCACGAAGAACGTCCATCCTCTCACCTGCTTTTTTCTTGGCTTTTAAGACCGCAGCCAGATCAAGAAATCCGCGGATTTCCTGCGGGCTGAAATCTTTTAATGTTAAAAAGTCCCGGCCTTTTACGTTCATGCCAGTCTCCTGTTCCTGCCGGCCTTATCACGGCATAGTTTATTACTGCACGTTTTTATCCTTGCATACCTCGGCGAGCCCGCTTGCAAGTCCTGCCAGCCCCTGGATCTCCGAGGGGATGATGATCTTGGTCGCCTTGCCGTCCGCTGCCTTTGCAAATGCCTCTAAGCTCTTTAACTGCAATACGGCGTCATCCACATTGGCTTCTCTTAAGAAACGAAGACCGTCCGCATTTGCCTGCTGGATCTTTAAGATGGCTTCCGCCTGACCTTCCGCTTCCTTGATGGTTGCCTCTCTTCTCGCTTCCGCACGAAGGATCGCTGCCTGCTTCTCTGCCTCCGCATCGAGAATCGCAGACTCCTTCTTACCTTCTGCCACAAGAATGGTGGCCTTCTTCTCACCTTCTGCTCTCGTAACCGCCTCACGACGTTCACGCTCTGCCTTCATCTGACGCTCCATGGCATCCTGAATCTCCGAAGGCGGAATGATGTTTTTAAGCTCTACACGGTTCACCTTAATGCCCCAGGGATCCGTTGCAACATCGAGTGCCGAGCGCATCTTTGTGTTAATGATCTCACGGGACGTCAGCGTCTCATCGAGTTCCAGATCACCGATGATATTTCGCAGTGTCGTCGCCGACAGGTTCTCGATCGCCATGATGGGATTTTCTACGCCGTAAGCATAAAGCTTCGGATCCGTGATCTGGAAAAATACGACCGTATCGATCCGCATGGTAACATTATCCTTGGTGATCACCGGCTGCGGTGCAAAATCCACAACCTGCTCTTTTAACGGCACTCTGCGTGCCACGCGGTCGATAATGGGCATCTTAAAGTGCAAACCAACGCTCCAGGTCGCCTGGTATCCGCCGAGGCGCTCCACTACGAAGGCGCTGGCCTGCGGTACGATCTTGATACATGAAACTAGGATCAACAATATAATAACCAATAAAACGATCAAAAATATAAATGGCATCTTTTAGTCCTCCTTTTCCGCCGTTTCCTTTTTTACCACCGGTTTTACAATGAGCTTCACCCCGCGGATATCCATAACCTCTACTCTCGTCCCCTCCGGGATCACCTCGTCGGACACATAGGAACGGGCGCTCCAGACCATACCTCCGATCACGGCTTCCCCCGTCTCGCCGGCATTGTCGACCGTGATCGTCACCGTAGCCCTCTCCCCGATCAAACTCTCCGCGTTCGTCCTTACCCGCTTGTCGTTAAAATACCGCACGGCAATGGGTCGTGTAAAGATCATAAGCACTGCCGAAATCACGATAAATGCGCCAATCTGTAACAAGATCGGAGCGTTAAACAGGGAAAGAATCCCCGCCACAAGCGCGCCGCCTGCAAACCAGATAGTGGTCAGCCCCAGGGTAACAACCTCAATGGCGAGCATGATGATAAAGACACACAACCACCAAACCGGAACGACCGCTGCAACATCCAGTATCTCCACACACTCACTCCCTTTCCTTATGATATGCTCTATCTTATCATATTTCCCTGTAAATACAAAGAAAAAAAGAAATCCCGCCCTCGCACGATCGCGGGGCGGGAAGAACTCTTTAATAGTAAAATACATGCGTACCGATGATGATTCCTTCGATCGAACCGTCATAGGTGTTGAAATCCGTTCGGTCGCCTACATAGCTGACGCCGCTTAAAGCCTCGACCGCAGCCTGGTAGCTGCTCTCCGACCAGGACCGGTTTTCCAGTACGCGCTGCAGCTTGCCGGAACTTGCCGGGCCAAACTGACCGGACTGATAGATGACATCCACCATGTTGTCCGGGTAATACGGGCTGTAAATCCTGTTCACGATCACGGCACCTACCGATACACGACCTTCATAAGGCTCAACGCTCTCATCGCCGGCTTCGCAGTAGATAAGCGCTGCCAAAAGCTCTACCTCATCATACGTCGCCGCCAGCGCTCTGCCGTCCGTGCGCGTGGCCGCCGAGGCCGCTGCCTGCTCCTCCTCGATCGAGATCGCTTCGTCCAGATCAAGGAATACCTCTACATATTCCTCTGCTACATACAGCGTTTCCCCGGAAATACGGATGGCAACCCATCCATCCGGCGCCTCTTCGTTGGCTTCTTCCTCTACGTAATACACTTCGTCGGTATCCAAGGATGCCTCTACGCCTCCGTCAATCGAAGGTTCGGTTCTGGCGCGCAGGCCGTCGGTCTGCGCCCGGATCTTCCATACACCGTACTCCTGCGCAAGTGCTTCCGCATCCGCGCCAAAGGCAAGGTAATCATTGTGAACGTAACCCTCTACACTGCCGGAGGAGATCTTCGTCCATTCTCCGTCCTGCTCTAAGATCTCTCCCACAGCACCGGCGTACAGCTTACCGACCACTTCACAGTCGGTATTGGGCTCTTCGCGGATATTCACATAATCATCCACATCGGCGATCACGCGATTTTGCCATTCCTCGGAGACTGCAACTGTCTCCTCTTCCGTTGTCTCTGCAGCAGTCTTCGTACCCGATGCCTCTGCCACAGCTCCCACGGAAGTCTCCTCCACGGATGCTGCCTGCTCAACATCTGCACTCTCTGCCACTGTATCGCTTGCATTTGCCGCTACCGTAAGCGCGTCACTTACGCCGGCCGTGCCGTTTGCCGCTGCCGCCTCGGCATCGGTGGTATCCGTCGTCACGGCGGTCATCTCCGCTTCCGCATCCTCCTCGGATCCCAGCATCTTCTGTCCAAAATACGCACCCAGTCCCAAGACGAGCACCAGACAGACAGCCGCCAGCACCTGCAAGCCCTTTCTGTTTAAATTCATGCTCTATGGCCTCCTGTAAACATCTTGTTTCAATTATTACGAAAATGTTACGCGGCCATTCTATCAGATTGCAACAATCTTGTCAAATTTGGATATAATTAATACCCCGGTTTGCCCAAAAGCGCAAACATATTTTTCTTGTAAAACTCCACGCCGGGCTGGTTGTAGGGATTAACATCCAACATGGCCGCGGAAATCCCGCAGGCAAACTCAAAAAAGTAGAAAAGCGCGCCGAGACTGGCTTCGTCGTCCTTGTCGATATCGATCTCCATCACCGGAACTTCGCCCTCCGTATGGGCTGCCACCGTGCCTCGCATCGCATTTTTATTGACAAAATCCATATCCTTGCCGGCCAGATAATTCAGCCCGTCCAAATCCTCATCCTCCGGGCGGATGATCACGCTCGCGCGCGGCTCTTTAACATTTAACACGGTCTCGATCAGGATCCGCTTGCCGTCCTGGATATACTGCCCCATCGAGTGCAGATCCGTGGTCAGATCCACGGACGCCGGGAACAGGCCCTTGCCGTCCTTGCCCTCGCTCTCTCCGTAAAGCTGCTTCCACCATTCACTCAGGTAATGTAGCCCCGGCTCATAGTTGGAAAGCAGTTCCACATCATAGCCTTCCTTATAGAGAGCATAGCGGGAAATAGCATAGCGCATGGCGTCATTTTCCTGCGCGGACAGAGACAATGCCTCCTTGCGCGCCTGTCGCGCACCTTCCATCAAGGCATCGATATCCGCACCGGAAACGGCGATCGGAAGCAGCCCCACCGCGGTCAGTACGGAATACCGTCCTCCCACGTCATCCGGCACCACGAAGGTCTCGTAACCTTCCGCGTCCGCCAGGCTCTTTAACGCGCCCTTCTTGGCGTCCGTCGTGGCATAGATCCGTCCGGCCGCTGCCTCCTTGCCGTACTTCGCCTCCATTTTCTCCTTAAACACACGAAAAGCAATGGCCGGCTCCGTCGTCGTGCCCGACTTGGAAATGACATTCACGGAAAAATCGCGGTCACCCACAACCTCGAGCAGCTCCTTTAGATACGTGCCACTGATGTTATTGCCTGCAAAATAGATCTCCGGCGTCTTACGGATCTCCTTAGATACACTGTTGTAAAAACTGTGGCGCAAAAAAGAGATCGCCGCCCTCGCTCCCAGATAGGAACCGCCGATCCCTATCACGATCAATACCTCGGAATCCGCGCAGATCTTCGCCGCTGCCTGCTTGATCCGGGCAAACTCCTCCTTGTCATAGTCCTCCGGCAAATTGACCCATCCGATATAGTCGTTACCTTTACAGGTCCCGTTCACCAGATTTTTCCTGGCCTCCTCCGCCATGGCTTCATAGTCTTTCAGCACCTCGCCGCCGGCAAGATCCGCTGTCTTTAAGGCAGCTTCTTCATTTAAACGTACGTATTTCACAAGACTTCCTCCCTTCCGTCTTTTAAGGCTTCATCAACTTCCTACATTATACCACCCGTCTCTTGACTTTTCGACGTGTTTTGTGACTATAATTGTAACGATCAAAAAAGCTTTTCGCCAACGCGGCAGAACGGAGATCTTATGAAAAACATCGTGCTTACGGGAGGCGGTACCGCCGGCCACGTCACCCCGCATATCGCATTGCTTCCCTCTTTGCGGGAGGCAGGCTATACCATCAGCTATATCGGGTCCAAAAAAGGGATTGAACGGGAACTCATCGAAAAAGAGGGACTGCCCTACTATCCCATATCCTCCGGCAAGTTGCGCCGCTACTTCAGCCTGCGCAATTTTACGGATCCTTTCCGTGTGCTGGCCGGGTATTTTTCATCTCTCCGGTTGTTAAAAAAGCTAAAGCCCGATCTGGTCTTCTCGAAGGGCGGCTTCGTCTCCGTCCCCGTTGTGCGTGCTGCCGGCAAACTGCAGATCCCCGTAATCATCCACGAATCCGATATGACACCGGGGCTGGCCAACCGTCTTTCCTACGGCTGCGCCACCAGGATCTGCTGCAATTTTCCGGAGACCCTGCCCTATCTGCCCGAAGCCAAAGCCTGCCTGACCGGCTCCCCGATCCGCCAAGAACTGCTTACCGGTGACAAAAATGCCGCGCTAATGCGCTGCGGCTTTACCGAAGATAAACCCGTTCTCCTCGTCATCGGCGGAAGCAGCGGTGCCAAGGCGATCAATGATGCCGTACGTGCTTCGCTGGATACGCTTCTTGCCGATTATCAGGTGTTGCATCTGTGCGGCAAAGGGATGCTCGATCCGGCGCTTTCCGATACGCCGGGCTATCACGAACAGGAATACGCCGGCAAGGAACTCAAGGATTACTTTGCAGCCGCCTCCCTCGTGATCTCCCGAGCCGGGGCCAATTCCATCTGCGAATTCGTCGCCTTGGGACTCCCGAATCTCCTGATCCCACTGCCGGCTTCTCAAAGCCGCGGCGACCAGATCCTAAACGCCAAATCCTTCCGTAAGCAGGGCTTTTCTGCCGTCCTTCCGGAGGAAGAACTCAATGAAAAAACGCTGCCTACGGCCGTATCCGACCTCTATGCAAACAGGCAGCGCTACATCGATGCCATGCAAAAAGCTCCCGCTTCCGACAGCATCGCGATCTTTATGAATCTTTTTGAGGAATGTCGCAAAAAAACGTCCTGACCTTGACCTCCCGGTCTACGCCCCTCCTTTACAGGAAGGCAAAGACCTCGTCGAGCTTTTCGAGCAAACGCATGCTTCCGCGGGCCGTGATGGCTCCACCCATAAAGGACCTCTGGAACGTCGTCTCTCCGCGCATGATGGAATCCAAGATGTTTAACTCCATGCGGGCGATGATGTCCGCCTGCTCCACATCCTCAAAGAAACACTCCATAGATTTATTATCCACGCGCAAGATCAGCGGCGTGGAAAGTCCGTCCAAATACAGCTTATAGGTAGCATTCACGCCCATGCCCTTTACAAATGCGGCATGGAATCTGTCCATGATCTCCTCTTCCTTGGTCCCGCTCTTTCCTTTTAACAGGCCATTGAAAAGATCCGCCAACTCTTCGATATCTTCCTTTTGCTGCTTTACATAGTCCTCATCCGACACGTACTTTGACAGCTGTGCACTCTCCTGCGGCGTCAATTCCACCTGCGCCGTGCGCATGATACTCTGCTTTACGGCAGCGTTGCTTGACGGAAGGGCTTTGTATTTTTGATGGACGGTACGGTAGAGATTTTCCGCAAGCTGCTCAATGATCACCGTATACCCGCGGTTCATCTCAAACGTACGCAGATCCTCCACGTATCCGCAAATCCCCGCACAGGGCAATCCTCCGAGAAGCTCCCATGCATTTTGCAAAAACAGCATGCCCTCCTTCTCACCGCAGGTCGTGGACATCACCACGGGTTGCATATACAGGCGGCTTAAGGTCTCCTTGTCTCCGTAAAGCCAGCAGGCGTCCAAAAACTCCTGCATATATCCGCCGACCCCGATCCACTCCACCGTAGAGGCCAGGATAATGGCATCCGCCTCTTTTAGCGTCTGCGGCAAGGTCGCAATCGTCGTCCGGATCTCATACAGGTTGTACCGCATCACATTGACATGCAGCTCATCCAGCACTTCCTGCATCTTATTGATCACATAGAGCGTGGGATCATCAATGGCACCTCGTCCCCCGTAATAAATATTCACATTCATATGGCCCGTCTCCTTTGTCAGCGTTTCCCTGCGGGTAGTATATCATATTTTCCATCGAGAATAAACGTGACCAGAGCACCGCCCAAAAGTCCCGCCACGTGCGCAACATTATTTACCCCGCTCGAAACAAATCCCATGTATAAAGACAGAAGGATCATGATCCCCAGGCGCTTAAAGCTCACGTACTCGTACCGTCCGTGCGCACGCAGGGTCACCACCACCATGCCTCCGACAAAGGCAAAGACCGCGCCGCTGGCACCCGCCGAGATCACATCGTACCCCTCCGAGATATAATACACGTAAGAGGCCACATTGCCGATCAGTCCGCCCAACAGATAGACCATAACGATCCTTACCGGTCCCAGCTTTCTCTCCAGGGTCTCCCCCAGCAAAAGCAACAACAGCATATTGTTCAAAAGATGCGGCAGATCAAAGTGCAAAAACATGGCCGTCACCAAACGGTACCACGCATGCGTCACCGACATCTCCGGGAGCACCAAGGCGCCCCACTTCTCCATCACGCTGTCCGTGATCTCCCGCGCCGTGATCAGCATCAAAAAGAAAACCACCACATTGATCCCTACCAGGACCTTGGTCGCCGTAAGATAAGGCGCTACGATATCCGACGCATTTCTGCGGGGTTGTCTCGATTGCTCGGGCATGTTATCCTCCATTCTCCAGTCATGCCTCGATTATACCACACCCGTGCAAGCTTCTCTATCCCGCCAGATCCTCGGCGTATTTATACTCCACCCTGCCAAAGCGAACGATATCCCCGGTTTTAAGGCGCTGCTTTTTCTTTAACTGCAGCAGCTCTCCGTTGACGTAGGTACCGTTTAACGAATTTAAGTCCTCCAGATAGCAGGCGCCGTCCTTATTGTAGAGCATGGCATGCATCCTGGAGACCGTCGCATCCCGAAGGATCATATCCGCATACTCCGGCTGTTTTCCCACGACACGGCTTTCTCCGGCGATGGTATAGCTCATACCTCCTTGCAGCGGGATCAGCTTACCCCCGGTCGTCTGCGTCGGGGCAAAGAACGTGGTTTCCCCCGCTTCCGGCAGTTTTTCCTCATCCGGATAAAAGAAATACGTCTCCTCCGTTCGCTCTGCCTTCTTTTCCTTTTTCAAAAGATGATCCGTCATCCATCCTCTTACGCGCTGAAACGGGGTGATCACGCACTTCTCCTCGGTATCCATTTTCCAATCCTCCGCGGAAGCGTCGTGGTCCTCGATCTCACGCGACGCCAAGCTTGACGGAGCAACGTCTCCAAGATCTGTCGGCGTAGACATCACGCTCGCCCGGCCTGTCAGTTCCTCTTTCTTTCTGTCCGCAATCCTGTCCGCATCTCTTTCCGTTCGACGCTCCTCCAGGTATTCGCGCAGCGAAAATCCCACATCACGAGACGCATCATAAAGATCGTACATCAAAGAAACCTGCCGTTCATCCCGATGGTCGATGTGCATCAAAAGATACTCCAAAAGCCCCTGCATCATGGTTTTGGCCTCCTCTCCCACGTGATCGCGCAGATCATAGCAAAATCGCACCATCTCCGCGGATGCGTCCATATAGACATACTCCGGCCCATACAAAATCTTTTCATCCTTCAACAAATACCGCATCGTCTCCTCCTGCATCCTTGCCATGCCCAAAATAAAATTCCACAAAACATCATAGGTCAGCATCTGTCGTTCACAATAAAAATGCAACGACTGCATATGCGTGATGTCATACAGATATTGCCTCTCGCCATCCACGGTCACCATCTGACAGGGAAGCAGTCCGCCGATGGCGTTGCGAAGCACCATTTCCTTGTCATACGCCATATAACCCCGTCGATTAAAAAGCCCCCGGTCTCCCGCATTTTGTTCATGCAATACCAGGTAACCGCCCCTTCCGTTTCGCTGATATGTCACATTCATTTCTCCGTGTCCTCCTTTATCTTCCACAACCACAACACCTCTGTCGGCTGCAATCCTTCGTTTTCCGTCGCCACCATCTGCTCGGATGATGCCGCCGTCTCTTGATACAAATACTTCCCCGCCATAAACAAAAGCAGCATCACCGCCAGCACCATGGGGATCAGCAAAGACGCCTCCACCGTGTAGGATGCTTTGAGTGCCATGGCTTCCTGTCTCCCTTTTTTCACGAGATCACCCCCTCTCCCAACAGCATGCACAGGTACGCAATCAACACAAACGGCACGAACACCATCTCGTAATTTCTCTCCTTTTTCTTGACGATCAGCAAATAAATTCCGCAAACGGATGCTATTATCACAGACAAAAAAAGCAAAAGAAAATTTCGCGCACCGCCGAGATAGACCCCTGTTGCCGCAAATAACAATGCGTCTCCCATGCCGATTTTCTCCCGGGTCAAAACCGCAAGGAGCGCGAGAGCGCCTCCGACGCACATACCGCAAAGCATCTGCACGCCCGTGATCTCCTGTACAAATATATGCAGGATGACGCCCGCCACGGCGAACAATACCGGGGTCCGCACCAGCAATTTTTTTCTTCGCAGATCCTGCAGACTGCAAAGAGACAATAATCCTATCATCATATACGTTTGCATTTGCATCCTTTCCGTCATTGCGCGCAATAACTGCAGGGACGGCGTCCGCCCACATCCGTAATCGGTACGGCCATAACCGTCCGCGTCAGATCACTGCATGACAATCGACTGTGATATCTGGTTCCATACTCCGTGATAAAATAGGTCCTGCTCTCGCTATCCGCAGAAACGCAGTGACTGCAGGGGTAATATCGCTTACCGTCCATATTGCGATATGCATCGATCTCCTCACGATCCACCGACAGGATCGCCAACCGCAATGCGCGACACCCGAGATCCCTATGATACACACTCCCCGTCGGCGTAATATAAACAAACTCCCCCTCGTCCGCATTCTCCCCGGGCACACAGCCGGTCCACTGCCGCAACGCTACCCGATCCTGCACTTGCAACCATTTTTTTCCAAAATAGGTCACGGGGAGACACAGGCAGTAATCCGCCCGCAGTTCCAATACGTCCCCTTCACTGACCTCCGCACTGCAAAGGATTCCCATCCTTCCGCCAAAGATCATTTCCTCCGCAAAATCCTCGGGAAGATTTTTTTGAAGAAGCGCGTTGGCCTCAAGCATCTCCGCCCCGGCAAAGGTCAGGCCTTCCTCTAAGGGAAGCGCGTAGACGGCCATGGTCTCGGCGCTCCTTAAAAGCGCATGATGGATCATCGCTTCTGCCCGCAACAGATGAAACATGCTAAACACCATGAATGCTGCGAACAAAAAGATCGGCAACGTCACCGAGGCTTCGATCGTCAGACTCGCTTTCAGTGCGTGCTCCGCCGGACGTGTTCCGAAAAAGAGCACTCGAACAGAAGTATATAAAGGTGTTTCCCGACGAAAGAGAAATGTTCGATCAGACAAAATAGATTTGAGAGAGACTGTTTGGATCATTCGCATCAAAAAAGCATTCACACACACTTCGTGCCATAGAATTATGATAAAGAACAGATCGGGAAACACCTCTATATACTCCTGCTTTTCATGATTACCCTGTTACTTGCTACGTTTCGTACGCATAAGACGTTGTCACGTCGAATCCGTAAAATTTTTCACCACCGATAAACCCGGCAAATACCGGTACGATGTGATGGGAGACCGTATAGGACAATCCATATACGCATGTCTCCATGCGCAATTGTCCCTGCGATCGGCCGAGAGAAATATTTTTCTCAATAAGATCCAGACTGCGCAGCGCACTTTTGTCCGTCGCCTGCAAGAACAGAAGACTTTTTAAATACCCCTCATAGGAGATGTCTGTCAGACTGTCCTCCCTATCATTCGATGCCGATCGCGCCATCGTTTCCGACAAATGATACACGTCCGTCTGCCAGTCCGATGCGGTCTTGATCACCGGGATCTTTTCCCCCGCCAAAAGCCTTCGGACATCCGCGATACTTTCCGCATAGGCCCATCCGATCCGCAAGGCATAATCCACCGCCTCAATGATGATCGGATTGAGTGTAAACCCGGCGATCGCCGTGGCAAGCGATGTGCAAACCGCCTTTTTCTCGACGTCTGTCAATAAATAGGCTGTATTTATCGCTGTCCGAATTCCAAGGATACGGTGCAGCACATAAAGCAGATTCTCCGAATCCGAGGTTTTGCCGCCCAGGATATACTCCAATTCATACGCCAGCGCCGTTGCACTTTCTTCACCTTCGTCCTCCGCCGCTGTAGCACCCTCTTGCTCCGTAAAGCTGGAAAAATGATCTGCCAGATACTGCACAAATACGATATGCTCTACCGTCCCCGTCGCAGCTGCCTCCGTCACGGCTTCCTCCCCACTCCCGATCCCGACTGCATCCTGCAACCGCATGGTATACGGGTCCGCGATACTGCGATTGCTGATCGCCGTCCCGTCTTCCAAAACCAGCGCCAAAATCCCTTTCTCCGCCAAGTCTTTCAGCGTGTGATAAATCCCCTTGGCTTCCCGGCGTTTGACTTCATCCACCTCCGGCTCTCCTTCCGACGGTTCCGTTCCCTCGGCTGTTGTAGTCTCCCCTTCCGACGTTTCCGTCTCCTCAGCCGCTGCTGCCTTCTCCCCCTCTTGCAGAGAAGATTCCGCGCGGTCAAACGCTGCCTTTACATCGGGCTCATCTTCCTCTGCCACCGACGACAACACTTCTTCCGCAAGCGACGCTGCCATATGGTATTTCTCCCACGCACACGCCTGCCCGATATAAGCTGCGGCTCCATTCTGTGCCACATATCGGATCTTTGTGCAGCAAACCTGCTGTGCCGTAGGCAGCGTCAGCATCCCCTTCGCCTGTCCGTGGATCTGTGAAAGCCGCGTGAGATAACGTGCATCCGCACCCCCCGCCGTGTCCGGATCGATCTCCAAAAAGAAAACGCCGTATCGGTCAAACACATCCCTGTCGTACTCCGCAAATACGGACTCCAAGGCCAGCCTGTCCTCCGTCTCGGCCGTGGCCCTGATCCAGAGCATCCGACTTCCTTCCAGAAAGATCAGTAAAAGTCCTCCGATCGCCAACAGCATCATGGTCAGAAAAATGGTAATGGATCCCTTATTTTCCATCGATGCTCCGCCTTATACGCTGCCGCTTCTCTCTACGACCGTCGACCACAGACTGTTCATGAGGGTCGTCAGCTTAGTCTTAAAGATAAGTACGAGGCCAATGAGCACAACCAGGATCAACACCACCTCGATCACGCCGATGGCGTCGTCTTCCTTCCAAAATCTCCCTATCTCCCGTATGATATTTTGCATTTTGCTCCTCCTTTTTCATTACTGTCACGAGACAAATGACCAAAACCCCGGTGCCACGACCATCACCATCAGGATCACGAGGCAGATCCCCATGGGGATCAGCAGCTTGGTGCTTGCCTCCTCGCCCTTACGACAGGCGTAAGCCTTTCTTTCTTCAAATGCCTGCCGCACCTCCAGAAACAAGGCATCCCTTACCCCCTTGCCGCCCTTCGTTATGTTCTGCGTTAGCAACGCGGCGAATTTTCTGTAGTTTCGCCGATCGCACCTTCGACCATATTCCTCGATCGCTGTCACGATACTCCGTCCCGTCATAAGCTCCCGCTCCGTCACCAGCATCTCCTCATAGGTGTAGGAGATCCCTTCATGTCGTCGTTTCTTATACCCTTCACACATTCTCTGCCAGGCGCTTAATACGGACATTCCGGCGCCCAACAACAACGTCATTTCATTGACCGCCTTGGCATAATCCGCCGTCAGGCTCTCTTCCCGGGTTTTACACTGTTTCTTCAATCCATCAACCCGATGCCATACAAGAAGCGCTCCTCCGGCTACGCACACAACGAGCAATAACAACAGATGGCTCTGCTCTGTCGACCGCCAGGTGATCTGCTCTCCCCCCACCTCACGCGGCAGGGCCAGTTCCTGCTCCGCTGCCGATCGGCTGTCCGCTTCCGTAACCGCTGCCCCCAGCGCCTCCTCTGTCAGGCTCCGGGCGTCTTTTTCTTTGGGCAGGATCCGCAAAGCAAAACTTGTAAAGGCCTGCTGCTCTCCGCAGGCAAGCTCCGCTGTCAGATGCAGGATCTCTCCCTCCTGTGACGTGACGGTATCCTTGTGTGTGCCATCTGCTTCCACAAGATCATACCGATCAAACTCCCATGTTACCTGCAGAAGCCCGTCAAGCGCCGTTTGGGGTAAGACCAGATCTGTTACGATCTCCTCGGCCGACCGGTTGTCTCCGAGAATGGTTTCCTTAAGCTCTTTCGTTGCCTGCGCACAAAGCTCTGCAAACTCACTTGGCGTCGGTTCCCGCTCATGCACAACCAGAGGATAAGCATAGGCGTCCCCGTCGATCTCTGCCACAAGTTCGACCTCATAATCTCCTTCTCCCACGTCCCTTCGTTCAAATACAAGCTCCCCTTCCAACTCCGTTTGTGCCGCCATAAAGAGTCCTCCTGCAATCAACAGCAAAGAGCCTATGCCGCTTAATATAATCGTTTTTACTTGACGTTTGACAAATAAATCTGTCTGCTTGTCCGGTTGTTCCAATGGATAGATCTGTAAAAAATATGCCCAGATTTTCTTTTTGATTCGATGCATGGCGCCTCCTTTTTTGACTTGCTCCGACAACGTTAAACACAGATATTTAAGATCCTCTCCCCCAGCCACCACGCAACCAGGTACCCCATAAGCAGCACCGCCATCACCGCTGCCCCCGCTGCCTCCGCATACAACGGCTCCATATACTCCGGAGATGCCAGTCGCAAATACAGAAGGATTGCCGGCGGCGTGATCCGCATGATCCACAACTCCAACTTTTTTTGCGCGACCATGGTTGTGATCTCCCGTTCGACATCCATCTTTTCCTGCATCTGCTCCACCGTCTGCCGAATGATCTCAACAAAATTTCCGCCGCTTCTTTTGGCAAATCCCACAATCTCCGTAAATACCGAAAAATCTTCGTTTTCCAATTCCTTCGCCGCCTCCTCCATTAACTGCGTCATGGGAATATTCTGCCGCATCCCCTCGATCATCCTCCGAAAGGTCTTGCCTGTCACACTTTTGCTTCCGTATAAGCCTTCTAACCCCTTATAGGCTTCCACCCACGCATTTTCCAAAGCGTAGCCTACCTGCACGGACGCCGCCAACCCCTGCAGGATCTCCATGACTTCCTTCTGCACCTGATCCCTGCGGCGCCTCCTTCTTGCCTTTTTGCACTCTTTTACGAAAAGAGGAAGTAACAACCACACCGCCGCTTCCAGCAAGAGCGGGCGGAAAAACAGCCGGCCGAGCAACGCACACCCAATAGCACCCGGGAGGATGTCCCCCATATCCTCCAAGCGTACGCCGCTCCTATGCCGGGAGGTGCCATCCCGAAAAAGCCAGCTTCGACGTGTCCTTGATGTCCCCCTTTTTTTGCCACGTCCCGTATATTCTTCCATTGACTTCCCCTTCCTCGCAAAATGAAAACAACTCTCTTGTTAGGATCTCTCCGTTTTCCATACCTGCAATTTCCTCTACGGAGAGAACTTTTCTTGTGCGGTCCCGCAAACGTCCCAGATGCACCATCACATCGATCCCCGACGCGATCTGCCTGCGTACGGCTTCCATGGGCAGGTCCGCTGCCCCGGTCAACACCATGGTCTCCAACCTCGCCAGCATGTCCCGGCAGGAATTGGCATGTCCCGTAGAAAGCGAACCGTCATGTCCTGTATTCATCGCCTGTAACATATCAAGCGCCTCCGGCCCCCTTACCTCCCCGACCACTATACGGTCCGGCCGCATCCGGAGGGCCGTGCGGATCAGGTCTCGAATAGAGATCTCCCGGTTGCCTTCGGCATTGGCCTCCCTCGTCTCCAGGCGCACCAGGTTTTCCACTTCCACCAGTTGTAGCTCCGCGGAATCTTCGATCGTGATCACCCTTTCCCCCGGCGGGATCTCTCTTGCCAGAACGTTTAAAAACGTGGTCTTGCCGGAGCCCGTTCCGCCGCTGATAAAGATGTTATAACCGCTCCTTACCAGGCACCCCAGATACTCCGCCACCTCCGGCGACAACGTCCCCCGGGCGATCAGGTCCTTCATGGTAAAAGGATGCTTTGGAAAACGGCGTATGGTCATCACCGGACCGTTTAAAGCCGCCGGTGCAGTGACGATATTGACACGGTCACCGCTTGCAAGCCTCGTGTCCACAATCGGACGGCTTTCATTGACCTGGCGGTTGGTCCCGGCCACGATCCTTTGAATGATCTGCATCAGTTCATCCTCCGAGAAAAATCTTTTTTCCCAACGCGAGATCACACCGTTTCTTTCCACAAACACATTCCTGTGTCCATTGACCATGATCTCCGATACGTCTTCGTCATCCAGCAGCTCCTGCAGGATACCCAGGCGTCGGATACGATTAAAAATGTCTCCGGCAATCTGCTCTTTTTCCCGCAGGGACAGCCCCTTACTGCCACCCCTCGCCAGCACGCATTCATGAATATAATCCCGCAGCTGTTCGTCCGACAGATCTCCCGCCATGCGGATGTTTTCCATCAGGTTTTCCCGAAAATCATCCTGCAGGATCTCCCCTGCCTCTATACTTTCCTTATCCCGCCACATGCATATACTCCCTTACCACGTCTCCCCATTCGCCGTAGATCCACTGTTCCCCGAGGTTTTCTCCGCTATAGGGAACGCGCATGGGTGCGATCGTTACTTTCTCCGGTCGTACGCTGTCATGACATCGTGCGGTAAACGCCTCACAAAAATCTTCCAGGCGCGCGCCGTCAAACGGTCTGTCTTCACCGATCAGAAAAATCTCCGAAGCCTGCTTCATGTAAGACATCATCCCCGTGAGCACAGCGTCCATATCAAAGACGACGCAATCATACCGCACCTCTGTCGCAAGCTTCTCCAGGAAGGCCTCCCACTCCTGCCCGGATACATCAGCACGATCCAAAGGATGGCGCATGGGCGGGATCACATCCATACGATCCTGCATCACCGCTACCTGTTCCAGGATCTCTCCCATGGATTTTTTTGACTGCTTCATGAGGAAGATCACGTCCGCAAGGTCGCTCTCGTAGGTCCTTCCGAACATCTTCCCAAAAGCACCGTTTTCCGAAAAGTTGATATACAAAACCTTTTCCCGGCGGGCACGAAGCGCTGCGTAGGTGTAGGCAAACGGCGTGGCAAAACGGCTCGCCGTCGGGCTGTATACCCATACGTTCTCCGGTTCTCCTTCCCGGATCGCGGCGGACTCCCTTCCCTGCGGAAAACCTGCTGCCCCCTGCAGATGTCGCACCAGCTCATCTGCAGGCCGGTATTTGCCGAGACAGATCATCCCTTCGCCTTCCTCCGACGTCGCTGACGCATCCTCTGCCTTTGCCGGCTCTTCCTCAAAAACGCAGCATAGATACCGTCCTCCGGCACCTTCTCCCGCGCCGTCGCGGTTTCTCACATACTCCCGAAAGGCCGCTTCCGTCGTAAAGGCTGCCACTTCAAAGTCTTTTCCGTGATTCGCCAAAAGATATCCCACAAAAGCTTCCACATAAGCTTCCTCGGGATCATAAAAAGCCAAATGTATCTTTGGCACGATCATCCCCCCTTAATGCACCAAATTCCACACCAAAAACGACACAAACAAATACACTGCAAATGGTAAAACATGAGACTCCTCCACGGGATAGGGAAGCACGCGACGCCTCCTTGCCGCTTCGGAAATGTAGGAAAAAAATACAGATATTCCGGAAATCAACAGGCCTCTGCGGACCAGTTGAATCCCACCCCAGATAGCCGCTATACATGCGGCGAGAAATACGATCTTAAGCCCTTCCGCCATTCCTACGAATCCCCCCAATACGGAAATCAGCTTAACATCCGCGGCTCCTAAAACACGAGCCCAATAGAAAAGAAAAAACAGAGTGATCATTACCCCCACCCGGAGCAGGAACGTCCCAATCCCCGCCATTCCCCGTTCCCCAACGAGAAACAGTACTCCGAGTATCCATCCGCAACCTATGATCTTATTGCGGACGCGAAAAGTTTTGTAATCAGAGATTGCCGCGACCAGGAAAAAAACACTCGCAACAATCTCTTTCCCTTCCCCGATGTCACATCACCTCACTTTGTGACATCGAATTTACCACAAGCTCTTTCTTTTTGTCCATACCTTTTTTTCGATTTGGCAATTCCTACGGAAAATCCTTTTTACACCCTCTTTGCAACATAAAAAACCCCGAAAATATCGGGGTTTTTCAATGTCAAACATTCGTTTCTTTTAAAATAAAATCTACTATATGAGCGGCTCTTTACGATTCGGAACTTTTCACAAATGGTTTTCGTTCAAATCCCTTACGCTTTGAAGGAACTTATGCAAAGAATCCTCTCTTTTCCAAATTCCCTCCGGTCGCGGTCTCGCCCATGCGATTGCGACCGTAGGTCAGTCCTTCGTAGATCTGCTGCGTATGCGTCATGAGCGGCGCACTGTCATCCTTTTCTGCGAGCTTTTCGTACGCAGAGGAAACATTGTGCAGGATCCGGCGCAATGCCGGGATCTCCTTCGTGTCTTTTTTTACGATGCACATGGAAAGACTGCGCAGCATAAATTCATACAGATTGTCCAAAAGATGCGCGATCTCATATTGAAAATCCAAGGTGTTTCGAAAATACCGCAGAATGGTTTCCGCATGGTGGACGGCGTCTTTCATTTCCTCATAATCCTTCGCCGTCTCCACTTCCCCGAGGTAGCAGTCGCACACATCATACAGCACGACCAGCAGCTCGGTGCGATTGCTCTGCGAGATCCGCATGGTAAAATTTTTCTTTTGCTCGTTCGTCATATTCCGTCCTCTGCGATCACATTACTGCAGCATCTGCAAAGTCTGCTGGGGCACCTGGTTGGCCTGCGCCAATACGCTGGTACCTGCCTGCGTCAGCACCTGCAGGTTGGTATAGGTCGACATCTCCTCTGCCATATCCACATCCGTCAGACGGGAAAGTGCGGACGTCATATCTTCGATCGTCTCCTCGAGGCTGTTAAAGGTATAATCCAGACGGTTCTCATACGCACCGATCTCCGAACGCACATAGCTGAGCTTGGTGATGGCGTCATCCAGTTTTCCGATCGCCTTGGTGATCCCGATCTCGTTTAAGAGATTCAGATGATCAACGCCGAGACTCTCTGCGCCCATGTCCGGAATCTTCACGTCGATCGTCTGTCCCTTGTTGGCACCGACCTGAAGCGTCATCGTGCCGATTCCCGTCACATTGATGTTTACCTGGTCTCCTGCAGCCACGTCCGTCGCCTTGGCAATGATCTCAAAGCCGCCCTTGTCCGTCATCTTGATCACGTTTCCCTCGCCTACGATGGTGGCCGTGTCTCTAAAACCATTCACCGCATGTGCGCGAATATCCGTACCGGCCGCCGTGATCTCACCCAGTGAAAGTCCGAGGTAAGTAGCCAGATCGCCGTCACACACGATGGAAACCGTATTATCTGCGCCGGGCTCATCCGCCGTAAAGACGTAATGTCCGCCTTCCACCGTCACATCGGTTCCGCCGCTTTCCGCAGCTTCGCGGATCTTCATGTAGATCGCTGCCTGGCTGTCGGTTTCTACAACCGCCACAGAAATCCCGTTAATGGTAATATTGCCAGTCACACCTTGATTGGGCGTATTGTCTGTTTCGTTTACTGACCCGGTACCGTTAATGGTTGCACTGGTGGCCGGGGCATCGATTTCGATCACATAATCTCCCGCTGCCACATGGGAGGTGACATCCGTTACGCGCACGCCGGCATGATCGGTGTATACCTTTGTATCCATGCTGCCGTCAAAAATCGTCGTGCCGTTAAATTCCGTATCCTTGGAAATACGATCGATCTCTTCCGCAAGTGCGTCGATCTCCTGCTGGATGGACTCACGATCCGAAAGAGAATTGGTACCGTTGGCTGCCTGGATGGCAAGCTCTCGCATACGCTGTAGCATACTTGCCACTTCGTTTAATGCGCCGTCTGCGGTCTGCAAAAGAGAAGTGCCGTCCTGGCTGTTGTCCGATGCCTGATTGAGGCCGTCGATCTGTGCATTCATGTTGATGGACATCGCCATCCCCGACGGCGAATCCTTTGCGGAATTAAGTTTTAATCCGGAGGAAAGTCGCTCTAAGGATGTGGTTAATCTGTCCTCGTTGATCATCAAATTGTCATTGGCTACGATCGCGGATAAGTTATGATTGATTTTCATGAAGGATACCTCTCTTTCTACGCAACAACTCTAATGTATATATCGGCACCATCCATGGTTTTCTTAGGGATTTTTTCCTTTTTTCCCCGATATTTTACTGATTTCTTCCCGTACGGATCACGCTTGCGATAAAGGCTTTGGCCATGGCATACAGACTTGACGTCTGTGCCCGATACGCCTCCGATGACGGATCTGTCTCAGCGCTGCCACGACCGCCCACGGTCTCAAACTGTGTCAGATCCAGCTCCGGCTCCTGTGCCACGTGGATCTCCGCCTGCTTTTCCTCGGTGGAGATTTCAGCCGTAAGAGTTCGGGCTATGCTTTCCAGGAAATCTGCCGCCTGCGGATCGCTCCCGACGATCAGGCCCTCTACCCGGCTTCCGAGATCCGACAGCTCCGCTGCGATCCTGCCATAAAGCTCGGTCTCCAAGGTGATCTCTACTTTTCCTTTTTCACGCGTTCCTCGAACGATCTCCAGATGCACGGTCGCCGTTTCGTCCTCGACCATCACGGGGATCGCATATTTCTCGCTTCGGGCAAGCGACGTATGCAGCTGCAGTTCATTTTGCATCATGCGCAACTCGCGCACATCCAGGGACGTCACTTTATCTGCGGGCGGAAGCATGTTGCGAAGCACGTTTTCGGCGATCTCCGCCAGTGCCTCCTGCGCCTCGGCCATCTCCTTCGGCGAGGACATATCCTCTGCCATGCGCTCAAGGATCGTCTGCTTTGCCGCTGCAAACGTATCTTCTTCCTCGCCAAATGTTATGCCAAACACCTGCTGATACAGGCGATTTCTTTTTTCAAAATAATCCTGCGCGGCGTAAACCATATTGACGCTGGTCACCACACCGTGATCCGCCAACAGACGCATCACGCTTTCCTCTGCATCGACGCATTCTGCCATCCTTGCCGTCTGCGCTTCAAGGTAAGCTTCCTTGGCATCGTAGGTTTCCCGCTCGGCCGCCTCCATATAGGCATCATACGCATCATAGGACATCTCGTTAAAAAAGCTTTCGCCCTGCGCTGCGCTCTGTCCGTTTTGCTGTAACAGATTCCGGATCATCTCGGGCTCTGCGGATCTTTGCCTTGCTCCGCCAAATCCGGCTGCAAGCTGGGAAGCGATGGTGCTTCCTTCAAAGCTAACGCTCTCTGTCACGCCAAAGTCATCATCCACATCGGCGCTGACGCTAGCTCTTTGTCTGGTCTTTACGGAGGTGAGCAGGTTCTTTAACGACAGCTCCGCTCCCTGTTTTACCAGCGCGCCGATCACTGCGCCGTCCGATTTTTCGATCTGATGGATCAGACGATACATGCCAATGTAGGCTTGTCTGTCCCGGTCCTCAATCCCTTCCGTATGCTCCATCTTCCAAAGGAATTCCGCATAATCTTCATCATCCGCATAACTGTTTTCTTCGCGGATCTTTTCGATCTCCCCGGTAAGCTTTGTGATCTCCGTCTCGATCGGGTTGATCCCATTTTTGATCAGATGCATGGTGGTGGCGGGCGTCAGATTTTTCAACAACGCCTGCACCCGGCTGTCTGCCACGCGGATCTCCGCAACGGAATCCCTTGTGATCTCCGTCTCGTTGTAAGCAAGGATCCGAACGGCACGTTCGTTTTGCGCACTCTTCTCCAGCTGCAGATCTTCGAGGATATCATCCACATTGCGAAACGCCTTCTGCATGGAATCTCCCAGATCCGCACGCGGCGCCGTCATCATGGTCTCATAGCGACCGGTTGCTTCGGCGTACATGCTCTCGCTTCTGCCTGCCTCCGATACCAATGTTTCATATGTACGCGCGGAAGCTTCCATCTGCAACCGCATCGTTTGCGAAGATTCATAAAGAACACGGATGCTGAGCTGTGAGGATATCTGCATTCCCAGAGTTTCCGCCGGAGCGGATTTTAAATCCTCCACCATCTCGCGGGTCTGCGACATCAGATCAAAGGAGGCATCATCAAACGCCACGCCGTTTTGCTCAAACATTTCTTTGCAGAACGACTTCTCCGCCTCTTTCAGATCCTCTACGAGCTGTGCCAGCGGTCTCGTCTCGATCGAGATCCCCTGTCGGATCAGGCGGAAGTTTGCCTGTACGCTCATGGCCAGTCTCGCTTCTTCGAGCTGCCGTCTTGCCGTGATCTGCGTAACTTCCGTGACTTCTATGGAAAGGGACACAGCGATTTCTTCATAGACCGCCGTCCGTTTTTCTTCTTCCGTGTTTTCTGCCTTTTTCTTGCTTGACGTCAGGTTTTCTGCGCGTTTCTGCGCCTGCTCCTGCAGTGTCTTGACGGTGATGGGCTCGGTCTTTTCCACCAGCGCATCGACATCTTCGGGCGTTGCGTTCTGCAATACTTCATAGGCATCTTTCGCGCGTACAAGCTCCGATTCCTCTGCGATGATGCATCCGTCTTCCGGACGCTTTCCTCTTAACAATGCATCCGTCACACTTGCCGTTGCTTCCTCTTCGGACATGGGAAGGGAAAGCTCCTGCATCCTCCGCACTCTTGTAAGCGTCTCCGGCGTCAGGGGCAATCCCTGATCCACCATCCAGCATGCCGTCTCCATACTCTGCTCGCCAAGGTCTCCCGCTTCCTTTACGATCTCCCGGATCTGATCCTCCAGTTCGTCGGACCGATTCGTCCGCCGATTCGTGGCAACCATTGCCTCCGAAGATGCTGCATGCTGTGCCTTATATACATTTCCGATGGTCAGGTCCATCTCGTTTTCCATAAGATATTGGATGTGATCATCCGATAACGGGGGCAGTCCCTCTGCCATCGCGATGGCTTCCGTCCCCTGCTTGAGATTATCCTCGCTTACCGGCAGGTCCTGCGCCTCAAGCGCCGCGGAGAGTCTCGCATACTCCGCGCTCCCGCCCGCCATTTGCTCCAGCTTTTGCGTAGAGGGCGTATCTCCGAAAATACGGATATCCATCCCCGCTTCCGCAAGCTTCATCTTGATCTGATCCATCACGGTCACAATGGCGTGTACATCCGTATCGGCGGGATCGAAGCCTTCCTTCATCATCTCACCGTAGTCCTCTGCCGTCATCGTATTGGAAAGCACTGCCAGCTGGTCCTTCATGGACTCCAGATCCACCTGTCCCGCCGCCTGCATGATCTCTTCCAGAGATTTTGCAGACAAAAAAGACCCTTTATCCACATTCGTGGAGCAGACACCGTGCGGTGTCACACTAAAGGTCTTTGGAACGTCAACCTCCCCGGTCTCGGCTCCTTTGGCCTGCCCGGGGGTAAACGATGTATGCATCTGCTCAGTTGTGAGATTTTGTTCAATGCGCATAGGTCTTGCCTTTTGACGAAAATTTGCCCATCCATGTGCGCGTCCGAATCCATTCACGTTGTATTTCGGACAAAAAGTCAAAAAGCATAACCGTCAGGCGAAATCTTTCTCCCGAAGAATGACGCGATCCTGGTCGTCAAGCTTGTGCGAGAAGATATTGGAGAGTCTCGGCTTCTCTGCATTCTTGATGGCGCTATCGATAAATTCCTTGACTTCCGTCAAGGTAGTACCCTCGTTGTGACGTCGGATGTTGCCGATCTTTTTATACAATGCCAGCACCGCCATCTCCTCCATGGCATAGCCCAACTCATCCGCATAGGACTTGCCAAAGCTTACCAGCTCGTCATTCGTAAAGATGGGGATCCGGATCTCCTCGGTGAATTTCTCCGCCAATGCGGGGGAAGCGTCAAGCACCTGGCCCATGCCCTTGCGGGTATCTTCCATGAAGACGACAAGGTCGTCCGTAGGACCGCTCATGGCCACAGCCAGCTCGTCCATCGTCTCCGGGGACATCTTGCTTGCATGTTCTATGATCAGATATCCACCGCGGATCCTTTCCACGATGTTCTTGATGTTCTTGTTGTTTAAGGTGTCTCCGGACACACGACCGACCTTTCTGTGGTTATGGTCCTTAGGTTGCAACACCTTGATAAAATTCGTTGCCAGCACAGTCTTACCCGTCCTGATACCGCCCTCGATCAGAACGTTACCGCTGTTGGATGTGCCGTCCTTTTCGCGGCTGCGCACGCCCTGCAGCACGGCGCAGATCTGCTTCTCCATACCGCTGACCGGCACGAAATACGAAAAGATCTCCTTCTCCTCGGGCGTAAGGAATTCCAGGGACAGGGTATCCCATTTATTGGGCTTGTCCTTCTTGGGTGCCGCCTTCTCCGGGCTCTCCCCGATCTCTCGCAAAAGACCTTCCGCTACGGCGTCCGCGATCGCGTCCTCCCGCTCGTCTTTGACGATCTTGGCAACGGCATCCTCTACCAGGGTCTCCTCATTGACGTCCTCACTCTCAAAAAGCATCTCCGGCTCGTCCTCACCCTGCAGTTCACTCTCATCCTCCTGCATGCTGATCGTTGCATGCATCAAAACTTCATCCGAGATCTCCGCGCTGCGTTCCGGATCTTCTCCGATGACTTCTTCTGCGGGGAACCCGTCTTCCATGCCGGTTTCAAACGCATTCTCAAACGCTTCCTCAGATGCTTCCTCAGACGCATCCTCGGTCGCTTCCACCGGCATCTGCTCGGACATGGGCGGGAGATTACCCGTATCATTGATCCACGTGGGAACATCCAGCTCTGCCGTCTGCGTCAACGGAAGCTCCATCGTATGGGCAATGGGACGCTCCGGCGTCTCAAACTCGCGTGCCTTCTGGCTGTTTTCCACGATCTGTGCCACGTCCTGCGCAACAGATCCGATGGCATGCCCGCTCGAAAGCGCGTCCATCTCGGCAACGATCGCCTCCACTTCCGCGAGCTTGTCCATGATGTTACCGGTCTCTGCCAATGCTCTTGCCTTGGCGTTTTCCAGGCGCTTCTGCTTGGCTTCCTCCATGATGTTTTCTACGGCATGCTGCGTCTTTTCCCAGTCAGCCAAAATATCCGGGATCGACATCTGTCCCGTGATCTGCTTTTCCACCATGGCGTCTTCATCCACGGAGAAGCTCAGCTGTCCGCCGTTTTCCTCCGCAAGATATTCCGCAAAATCCGAGGTCATGCCCCGGTCGATCTCCTCGTCGGATGCGATATTGTCATACAGATCCGCCGGCTGCTCGATCTCCTGCAGCATGGGAATCCGGCTGTCCTCCACCATACGATGGATATTGTCCATCGCTGCGGTTACTTCTTCTTTTTCCGTGGCATCCATGATCTGCTGCATGCTCTTGGCAATCTCCTCCTGCAGATTCATGGTGTTGTATCGGTCAAAATCCGTCCGAATCGTGGGAATCGTGACGTCATTGTGCAGGATCTCTCCGGAAGCGTGCACATCCGCCGGTCCTACCCGCACGAATCCCTGCTGCCGCATCTTGATCTCTTCGTATAATTTTTTCTGCGAAGAAGTAAGCGGTGTGTATAACAACTTTAATTCCAAAGCCTTTTCCACATATTCGCTGTCGCCGAACCAGAGCACGATCTCATCGCACAAAGCCACGCACTCCTCCGTGCGTCCGGATTTGTGATACAGCTGTGCCAGCTCGTAGGCCCACTTGGGCTCAAAATCTCTTGCTTTTAACTGCTCCAATACGCCGATCAGTTCCTCGGCGGAAGCGCCTTTATTCTTGTCCAGGCGATACCGCAGTTCGTAACGCTTGCTGTTACGCGGTGCCACCTCGATATAATCGCGATAGTAATCCTCTGCCTCTTCGAATTTGCCTTCATCCATCGCAAGTTCCGCAAGGGCATAGATGACCGTCCTGCCCTCCGGGGAACGATCATATGCCATAAGAAGCAACTCCTTGCCTTCCTCAAAACGGCCGGCCTTGCCCATAACGCTTCCTACAAAACAAAGTGTTGCAGCACTGCGTACGCGCTTCCAGTTGATCTCAGCGATCTCGTCGGCCGCTTCGGCATATTGATGCTGTTCCGCCAGTTCGCGGATCTTTTGCATCTTGTCCTGGTATTCTACTCTGTCCATAGATTCACCCCGTTATTCCTCTTCTTCCGACACCTTTTTGCTTTTCGCAGAGGCCTTTTCCTCCGGCGTCACGTAGAACAGTTCTTTGGTATCCTCATCGATCCCGCCGACATCAACATAGCTCGGCAGATCGATGGGTAGATTTTTCTTCTTTAAATTGGTATTGATCAATTTACGCAAAATATTGTAAATGCTTGCAAACAACGGAACACCGATCAGCATGCCCACAAAACCGAACAATCCTCCGAAAAGCAGGATGGCAAATACCACCCAGAAGGAAGACAGCCCCGTGGCGGGTCCCAAAATATGCGGTCCGATGATATTGCCATCGATCTGCTGCAAGATCAGGATCAAAACCAAAAACAGCAAGCCCTGCAACGGATTGTTGATGATCACCAGAAACGCGCAGGGGATCGCGCCGATAAAGGGACCGAAGAACGGTATGATATTGGTGATGCCGATCACCACAGAGATCAACGCGATATACGGGAATTTGAAGATCGTCATCAGAATAAAGGTCAGTACTCCTATGATCAGTGAATCCACGATCTTACCGACGACAAATCCCGTAAAGATCATATGCGTCTCTTTTGCCGTTTCAAGGATCGCATTGACTGCGCGCGGCTTAAAGAGGAGACAAACAATCTTTTTCATCTGAGAGACAAATTTTTCTTTATCAAACAATACATAGACCGCCACCACAAATCCGACGATGATATTGATGAGGATCTTTACCACGCTGAATACGCCGCTTGTCACCTGCAGTGCGATCTCGCCGAGCTTTGCCGTCCAGTCACTGCCCAGAATGGATTGCAGATAGCCGGTAAAGTTTTCCGTAATCTGATCGATGTATTGCGCGATGTCCGACTCCTCACCCACGATGCCTTTGAGCCACTCGGAGAAACCAACTGCCTGGGACGGGAGGTTCTTGGACAAAAGTACGATACTCTCCACGATCTGAGGGATCAATACCCGCAACACGCCCGCAATGACCAAAAGCACAAGCACCAGAGAAATGGTGATGCTGATCATGCGTGTAACGCGAACCGCGGTTATCTGCTTCTTGCAAGACTTCTTAAAAAGCGGCAATATTTTTCTGTCGAAAAAATTGACCATGGGAGACGTGGCGTATCCCACCACGATACCGATGATGACCGCCTGCAAAGCCGTGCAGACCAGATCAATCTGTTTCTTGATGGCCGGCAGGTTGGAAACGATCAAAAACATCAAAACCGTCAGAACCGCCACCACCAAGATGGCCAGCATGATCCCCTGGTACGGCTTTAAGATGCGCCCGCGTTCGTTTTTGGTCTCGGTTGCTTTCTCCTGTGTTTCTCCCATGTCCCCATATCCTCACATTTTACGCCCCCGAAGCGTATATCTTTAACCCTTATAGTAATTGATCAGGCATCCTTTTTCGATGATCTCGCGTTCATCATCCGTAAGATCTCCCATGAAAAGCGGGATCTTTACCAGCTTGCCGTCGCGAACAACGTATGCCTCGATCTCCTGCTTCTTGTCCGCTACCGCCTTGGCGATCTCCGGAAGGAAAATATAATCTTCCTTGTGGAACGGAAGGTCCGTGTCTTTGGTTAACAACGGCAGCATGCCCCAGTTGATCAGGTTGGAACGATATCTCTTTGTTGCATATTCCCTCGCGATATTGGCCCAACCGCCCAATACCTTCTGGCAGGATGCTGCCTGCTCTCTTGCCGATCCGTCGCCGGGCTTTACGGCAAAGATCGTACTGCCCACGCCGAGGTTGTCCTTCGATACATCCGGGTACTGCGTCCGGATAGCCGCCAGTACCGGGGCAAGCTCCGCAAACGCCTCCTCCGGCTGTCTGCCTTCCTCAATGGCCTTCTGCGCCGTCTGTACCGCCTTGGCTTTGCCTACGTATTCAGGATCCTTGCGGGACAGGGTAAACTCCGCGAGTCCCAACGGATTGGAACGATAGGAAGACGTCTCCCCGGAGGGGATCAACTCATCCGTGGTGGTAACGGGATCATGGATCTCGGAAACCACCTTCAAAACCATATGCTTTGGCAATGCGCTCATCGCCGGCCAGTCTTTGATGTTCGGTCCGAACTGCACTTCGCAGGTGGGATCTGCCACACCCTTGCTGTCAAAAACGCGTTTCTCATAGATAGTGCTGTCAAAGAAATACGCCGGTGCCTTGTAGGTCACGTCCACTTCCGTTGCCGGCGTCAGACGTCCTTTGTTTTTCGCCGTTGCAGCGATGGAACGCGCATCCATAAGCGCCACGGAAGCGATCTGGCCGCTCTGCAGCTTGCTTCCCTCCCTGTTCGGGAAATTTCTCGTGGAATGGCGAATGGAAAATGCATTGTTGGCGGGTGTGTCTCCCGCGCCGAAACATGGTCCGCAGAACGCCGTTTTTAATACAGCGCCCGTGCCCATCAGTTTTGCGGCCGCGCCGTTTTTCACCAGTTCCATATAGATCGGCATACTTGCCGGATAAACACTGAGCGTAAACGCATCGCAACCGATGCTGGCATTCTCCAGAATGTCCGCTGCCGCGCAGATGTTTTCAAATCCGCCGCCGGCGCATCCCGCGATAATGCCCTGCTCCACGTAGAATTTGCCGTCACGTACTTTGTCCCGCAGGGAGAAATCCACCGCTCCCTCCAGGCTGACTTTGGCTCTCTCTTCACAATCATGCAATACGTCGTCAAGGTTGGCGTTCACCTCCTCGATCGTGTACGCATTGCTCGGATGGAACGGCATCGCGATCATGGGGCGGATCGCGGAAAGGTCTACCTCGATCACGCCTTCGTAGTAAGCCACCTCGCCCGGATGCAGCTCCTTATAATCCTCGCTTCTGCCGTGGATATCGTAGAATTCGCGGATCTTTTCGTCCGTGCTCCAGATAGAGGACAGGCAGGTCGTCTCCGTTGTCATGACATCGATCCCGATCCTAAAGTCCGCGGAAAGATTGGCAACGCCCGGTCCCACGAATTCCATGACCTTGTTGTTGACATAGCCTTTTTCAAATACCGCGCCGATGATCGCCAGCGCCACGTCCTGCGGGCCGACGCCCGGTACCGGTTCTCCGGTCAGGACCACAGCCACCACATCAGGGAGATTGATATCATAGGTCTTGCCCAAAAGCTGTTTTACAAGCTCCGGTCCACCCTCGCCCATCGCCATGGTGCCCAGCGCGCCGTAGCGGGTGTGACTGTCGGATCCGAGGATCATCTTGCCGCCGCCTGCCAGCATCTCTCTGGCAAACTGATGGATGACCGCCTGGTGCGGAGGCACATACACGCCGCCGTAACGCTTCGCGCAGGTCAGTCCAAACATGTGGTCATCTTCGTTAATGGTACCACCCACCGCGCACAGAGAGTTATGACAGTTGGTCAGCACATAGGGAACCGGAAATCTCTCCAGACCCGATGCCCGCGCCGTTTGAATGATCCCCACAAAAGTGATGTCGTGGGAAGTCAGTTTGTCAAATTTGATCTTTAACTTCGCCGGATCCTGCGATGTGTTGTGCTCCTGCAAAATCCCATAGGCCATGGTATTTTGCTTGGCCTCCTCTTTTGACACCGCCTTGCCGTACGCATCGGCAATCCGCGCTGCGCTCGCACCGCTTTCCGGAATGATCTCCTGTTCTCTTATGATATAGGCTCCGCCATCGTGTAATCTAACCATGTCATCCTCCATCTTGATATTACTTCTATTATACTATATCTATGTACCAAAGCACAAGCAAACCACTTGTTTTTGTGCCTTTCTAGTTTAAAATACCCGCTGCCAGCAAAACCAGGACATTGCAGTTATACAATAGCGATGTCACCGGGTTGGCATTGGCAAGCTCCGCCACCTGTGCGCCAAACTCCGTATAACTGAACACGCTGACCAAAAGGAACAAAAGCCACACGGCAATCACGCCTTCCACGATGCCGAGCGCAAGGCCCGCCCCGTGATTGACCTCCCGCAGTCCGGGCAGGTCAGCGATCCTGCTGATCAATGCAAAAAGCAGCCGCAGCACCAGATAAACCACCCAGAACATCGTAAAATACACCAGCGCCGAAAAAAGCAGGGTTGCCATGTTTTCTGCCATATCGTCGATCAGGCCCGTCGCTTCCGCCGCATCTGTCACACCTTCCACCAGGCGCTGTGCCGTACTTTGCGTAAGCTCTTCCTTGGCATTCTCCGGCAGTTCCACGCCCGACTGCTCGAGCAGGATCTGCTGCGCCGCGAGCTGTTCCTCCGTTGTCCCACCGCCCTCTAGCGCCTCGCTGTAGTCCACGATCTCCGGCAGGACGATCTCTGTATCCGCCCCTTCTTCGATCGCGCTTTCAAGCACGCTCTCGGCGCTGTCCGTTACGGTCTCCTCGATGATATCCCTGCATTGATCAAGCAGTGTCGCATACCAGTCCGTATTCGTTTTTAAATACCCGGTCACCTGCGGCGTAACCACCGTTACCACCACCAGTGTTACCACGATACAGACCAGTGAAAATGCGACCTTGACCAGTCCCTTGCGATATCCTCGAAACGCAAACGCCGCCAAGATCAGCAACGTCACCCAAAACACGCTGTTTTGCAGCCACAAAATATCCATTCCGTCCTCCTGTATAAACTATAGCAAACGGATCCTGTCCGTATGATCTTCAAATACGATCTCATAGATGGGAAGGATCCCCACATTTCGAACGCACAATATCGTATCTTCAAAAGTGTAGGCAAATTTCTCGATCCCAAAATGCGTAAAGATCACCAGGTCGTGGTCGCCGTATACGGCAATCTGACCGTTGGCCAATACCTGCACCTTTTTGTAATTGATATCCAACCCTTCGGAAAAAATCTCCTTGCCTTTGGTCGAATACAAAGTCATCTGATAAGCAGCCGTTCCTTCCGCATTCCCCGATGCCGTGGCAACGCTTATGGAATTGCGGGTAACGGTGCCAAAAACATGATTGCCGTAAAAAATGCTCTCCGGCTCCTCCTCCGGCACGATCTCGTTTACAAGCTCCGGCTGTTTTGTGCCGTTATATACATAGATCCCGCCGTCGGTATAAACCACCAGCGTCGTATCCGTAATAAACGCCACCTTCGCGATCATGGTGTCCTCAAAGGCAAACGTCCCTACCAGGTTGTCGATCTCATTTTGGCCCACGGAACTGAAATTATAGAAAGCAAGCGTACTGTCCACCTTGCCCGCGGAAAGAGACAAAAATCCCACCGCTAACGTCGTGCCGTCCTCGGAGATCGCAATGCTCATGGGATATCCCGAATTTTCCATACGGATGGTTCCCTGCGCGATCTGTGTGCCATCCTTTCCGTAGACGCACAGATAGTAAACGCCGTCATTAACGCAGACCGCTGCCACCGTCCCCTTCTCAGAGACGCTCACCTGCAGGATCTCACTGCCCGTCTCCATCTTGCCGGCAAGCCCGTCCTTATCCAATACGTAGATCTGACGGCCGCCCCACTCTCCTACGGCAATATAATCATCCCCTACGGAAAGCAGGGGCTCATCCATCTCATAACTCTGATTCCATACCGTGTTGCCGTCACTGTCTACGCAGGTAATACCGTCGCTGCCGTACTTCACAAACCGGTTTCCGAAAGCAACATACCGGGTAGACTGCGCATCCGTATGCCGCAGGGACTGTATCACGTCGTAAGACGAATAGCTTCTTACCTGCAAAAAAAGCAGGAAAGCCACGATCGCCAACACAACGACCCCTATGCATATCCAACCCAATCTGATCCGCTTCATACAACCTGTCCTTTACAGGGAAAAAGAGCTTCGCTCTCCGAAGCTCTTACCTATAACTCCGTCCGCCCTTCCAGCGCACGCAAAAGGGTTACTTCGTCAATATATTCGATATCGCCGCCCACCGGAACACCGCTCGCGATCCTTGTGACACGGATCCCCGTAGGCTTTACCAAACGGCTGATATACATCGCCGTCGCCTCTCCCTCAATACTGGAATTGGTGGCGATGATCACTTCATCCACATCCTGCTGCAATCGCACGAGCAGTTCCTTTAATCGTATATCCTCCGGACCGATCCCCAACATGGGAGAAATGGCGCCGTGCAACACGTGATACACGCCATTGTAGCGCCCCGTCTTTTCATAAGCCACCAGATCGCGGGTATTTTCCACTACCATGATCTGTCGGTGGTCGCGGTTTGGATTGCTGCAGATCGGACATACCTCTTCATCCGTAAGGGTCAGGCACTCCTTGCAATATCGCACATGCTCCCTTGCATCCGTCAGAGAAAACGCCAGATCCTCCACCTCTTCCTTGGGCATGGACAACACATGAAACGCCAGTCTTTGCGCCGTCTTGCTGCCGATACCGGGAAGTCGTGAGAGAGATTCAATGAGTTTCGCGATCTGTTTGCTGTAATACTCCATGCATCTACTCCATAGGATCAGAACGGAAATCCGCCGCCCGTGATCTTTGACATCGCATTGCTGGAATACTCTTCCACCATGCGAAGCGCCTCATTGGTTGCCGCAACAATAAGATCTTCCAGCATCTCAATATCCTCGGGGTCTACCACTTCCTCGGAAAGTTTCACCTTAACGATCTCCCGTTTCCCGGAAACCGTAACCTCCACCGCGCCGCCGCCGGCGGTTGCGGTCATTTCCATTTCTTCGAGTTCCTTCGTCGTCTCTTCCATTTGACGCTGCATCTTTTGCGCCTGCTTCATCAGCTGGTTCATGTTCGCCCCGCCCATTCCGCCGGGGAATCCTCCTCTTTTCGCCATGATCGGCTCCTTTCTCCTTATACTTCCTCACCCAGCCTGAAATCGTCCGGGTGATCATCAACCTCAATCTCTATATCCATGCGGGCCCGGTACTCCTCCGGCGCTCCGAGCAATGCGCCCTTTGCCTGCGATCGCATCCGCACCACCACGGGTACCTCTGCATTCTTTATCTTCAAGATCGCCTGCTTCATATCCTCCACAGACTCCTGCCGGTTTAACTGTTCGAAAGCCTGTCTGTCGTCCGTAAGTAGCTCCAGCTGATCTTTGTTGGCATAGTTCACGCCGGTCTTTTGGATAAACATCCGCGTAAGACTCGTCAAAGATAAAACGATATCCTCCCAGGCATCAAGCACCTCGCCCAGTACCCCGGGGTCGTCCTTTAAGCTTCGGATGGCCTGCTCTTTTTGCGCCTGCATCTGACGGTCCTGCTCTGTCCCGTCATCCGCCGCCGCGCCGGATCGTCTCGGCGCACTTGCGCCTCCCGTTGCCCGACCGC
>CAJOPA010000031.1 GCA_905236235.1 uncultured Eubacterium sp.
AAAAAACGGGGCTGTCAGGTCATGCCGACAGCCCCGGAAAATGTTCGATCTCTAGAAGGATGAGATATTTAATACCACCGCCAGAACAAAGAAGAGGATCACCAAAACTCTCGTTGCCTTCTCCAGCGCACCTTCCATGGAACGTCCCTTATTTTTGCCCCAATACGTCTCAGCAGCACCGCTGATGGAACCAAGCCCTGCGGATTTGCCTTCCTGCATCAGGACAACAACTGTAAGCACTATACAAACCAGTGCAAAAAGCACCATACAAATTGTTCTTAAAACTGCCACGCGACTGCCTCCTTCGCACTCTATAAAATCGCAACGATAGGATTGTAGCACATCCCACAGGGGAATGCAACAACAATCTCATAAAAGCTAAAAGAATTCCAAGAGGATCATTCCTCCGGGCTCAACAAAACATCTTCGATAATCTCTTTGACTTTACGCTCCGTCTCCATCTGCTCGATCTCGCCGGTATCAAGGAGCTCATTGCCGTTTTCCGCAACGATGGTCACGTTGCGCAGACTGGCATCATTTAACATATCCAGATCCGTACCGTCCTCTAAACGCAGCTTGGGCCGCGTCGCGTAAAGCGCGGTATTTTCCACGACCAAAGCCTCCCTGCCGTCACTGAGATAGACCATGGTGCCCTTCGGATAGATCGGCACGCAGCGAAGAAACGTACGAACGTATTCTTCATCAAACATGTAATAGCAGCAGCTCATGATATATTCCAGCGTCTCCGCACAGGAGTAGGCCTTCTTGTAAGGGCGCTTGGAAGAAAGCGCGTCATACACGTCCGCAATATGAATGATCTTGGCAAAAGGATGGATCTTGTCCCCCTTTAATCCATTGGGATAGCCGGATCCGTCTTCATTTTCATGATGCATCAGGACACCAAGACGGACGCTCGAAGGGATCTCCCAATTTTCCGAAAGCATATCGTAGGAATTTTGCGGATGCCTGCGAACCAGTGTCATCTCCTCTCTGCTGAGGGGCCCCGGCCGGTTTAGGATCTCCGGATCGATGGAAAGCTTGCCGATATCATGAAAAAGCGCCGCCTGGCAGAGATAGATCAGATCCTGATGACTCATATGACATCCCATACCCATCACGGTGGAAACGACCGCTACATTGACGGAATGGGCAAACGTATAATCATCAAAGGTACGCAGATCCGCCATATCCAGAGATACGGTGGGGGAATTTAAGATCTGTTCCACGATATTTTTGGCGACATCACGGATAACGTCCACATTAAGGTCGCGAACCGCCGCCGTGGCACGGTTACGAAGTTCCTGCGAGATCGCTTCGTTGATCTCGATATCCTTGGACAGTTCATCATGCACGTAAAAACCCGGATAACCCAGACCTTCCAGTCTTGTGATCAATTCCGGAGTTAATACCACACCTTCATTTAACAACAGGCGGTTTTTGTAATCCCTGACCGCTCTACCCAGGACCATACCGGGGGTTATGCGTTCAAATGCAATAAACCTCACGCGTTGTCCTCCTCACTCTTCTATCACTATCGCAGATCCTACGCCGTTTTATACGTTGATCTGCGCCGTCATCCCCATGACATCTTCATTCGCCTTTAAAAACGGGCGAATGACATCCTCAAGATATTTCTCCGTCTGATACGGAGCCCTTCCTACGTATTTTGCGGGATCCATCGAAGCCTTAAGTTCCTCTAAGGTAAGCTGGAACGTCTCATCTGCCGCGATGAGTTCGAGGAGATTGTTATCCTTCCCCTCTTCCTTGACATTGCGTCCCGCCTCCATGGAAAGTACACGGATCTTTTCATGCAATTCCTGACGGTCTCCGCCCTTTTTCACGGCATCCATCATGATGTTCTCCGTCGCCATAAAGGGCAATTCCGCCATCAAATGCTTTAAGATCACCTTATCATAGACTTTCAAACCATCGGAAACATTTAAACACAAATCCAAAATGCCGTCAACCGCAAGGAAAGCTTCCGGTACGGAAAGACGCTTATTGGCAGAATCGTCCAATGTCCGCTCAAACCACTGGGTTGCGGATGTGATCGCCGGATTTAAGGCATCCGTCATCACATAGCGGGACAGGGATGCGATCCTCTCGCTTCGCATGGGATTGCGCTTATAGGCCATGGCAGACGACCCGATCTGGTGTTTTTCAAAGGGTTCCTCCACCTCTTTTAAATGCTGCAAAAGGCGGATATCATTGGAAAATTTGTGTGCGCTCTGGGCAATCCCCGCAAGGACGTTGAGCACCCGTGCATCCACTTTTCTGGAATAGGTCTGCCCGGATACGGGATAGCACGCCGCAAAGCCCATCTTCTCCGCGATCATGGGATCGATCTTGTCGATCACGTCATGCTTACCCTCAAAAAGCTCCAGGAAGCTTGCCTGGGTTCCCGTGGTACCTTTGGAGCCCAAAAGCTTTAAAGATCCGCGCACATAATCGAGATCATCCACATCCATCATAAATTCCTGCATCCACAACGTGGCACGCTTCCCCACCGTCGTCGGCTGCGCCGGCTGAAAATGGGTAAACGCAAGGGTGGGAAGATCTTTGTATTCTTCGGCAAAGTCCGCCATCTTGGCGATCACGTTAACGAGCTTGTTGCGCACGATCCCCAAGGCTTCATGCATGAGAATAATGTCGGTATTGTCCCCCACAAAACAACTGGTGGCACCCAGGTGGATGATACCCTTTGCCTTGGGGCACTGCAGTCCGTAAGCGTATACATGGGACATGACATCATGACGCACTTCTTTCTCTCTGGCTTTGGCGTCTTCAAAATTAATATCATCCTTATGCGCCTTTAATTCCGCGATCTGCTCCTCGGTAATGGGAAGTCCCAGCTCTTTTTCCGTCTCTGCCAGAGCGATCCACAACCTTCTCCAGGTGCGAAATTTCTTTTCCGGAGAAAAGACATACTGCATCTCTTTGCTTGCATAACGTTCCGAAAGCGGGCTTTGATAACGATCGTTTTCCATGATATTCTCCTGTCAGGGCCTTTCGCCCGGTTGCTTATTTTTCGTAATTGCCGCGGATATCTTCCTTGGGCGGTTCTAAAGGATACTGCCCCGTAAAACATCCTTTGCAGATAGGCAGTCCTTCCACCATTTCCGATAAGCGGTCTATGGAAAGATATGCCAGGCTGTCGGCGCCGATGATCTGCCGGATCTCCTCCACGCTGCGGTTATAAGCGATAAGCTGCTCCCGCACCGGGATGTCCGTCCCAAAATAGCAGGGCCATAGAAACGGCGGCGAAGAGATCCGCACATGCACCTCTTTGGCACCCGCATGCTTTAACATGCTGACGATCTGATCCGAAGTCGTGCCCCGGACAATGGAATCATCGATCATGATGATCCTCTTGCCTTTGACGGCGGATTCCAGAACGTTTAATTTGACACGCACGGAGGATTCCCGGGCGCTTTGCTTCGGCTTGATAAACGTCCGTCCGACGTAACCGTTTTTCACAAAGGCCGTCCCGTAAGGGATCCCGGAGGCAATGGCATATCCCATGGCGGCCGCGTTGCCCGATTCCGGAACGCCCACCACCAGATCCGCTTCCACGGGGCAATCCTCTGCCAGGAAACGACCGGCCTTGAGCCTGGAGTTATAGACGCTCACACCGTCGATCTTACTGTCAGGTCTTGCAAAATAAATATATTCAAACACGCATCTTGCTTCTTTTTCCCGGGGAAGCGCCATGCTCAAAGAGGACTCGATCCCCTTCTCCGGCGTAATGGTCACGACCTCTCCCGGAAGAACATCACGAATAAATTCCGCGCCGATGGTCTCAAGCGCACAGGTCTCGGAAGTGATGATATAGGCATTGTCCCGTTTGCCGATGCAAAGCGGGCGAAAGCCGTACGGATCCCTGGCACCGATGAGCTTCCTCGGGCTCATGACCACCAGAGAATAGGCGCCCTTGATCTTTTTCATAGCCGCCTCGACCGCCTTTTCCGCGCTCGGCGTCTTTAAGCGCTCCCTGGCGATATGGTAAGCGATCACCTCGGAATCAATGGTCGTCTGAAAGATCGCCCCGGTATAAGCCAACTCCTCACGAAGCTCATTGGCATTGATCAGATTGCCGTTATGTGCGAGCGCAAGGGTACCCTTGACGTAATTTAAAACGAGGGGCTGCGCGTTCTCCCGGGTGGAGCTGCCCGCCGTGGAGTACCGAACGTGACCCACGCCCAGATCTCCCTGCATGGTCTCGAGCTGATCCTCTTCAAAAACCTCATTGACAAGGCCCATGCCTTTGACGGAAGTCACTTTGCCCTGCGGACCGCCCACATCCGTCACGGCGATACCGCAGCTTTCCTGCCCGCGGTGCTGTAAGGCAAACAATCCGTAGTAAATGGTGCTTGCCACATTTTTATGATCAAAATCATAAATACCGAAAACGCCGCACTCCTCGGAAAGGCCCGTATCTTCCTGCTTGTAAAGCTTCTCTTTATCCATTCTTAAAGCTCCTGTTTACCCTGTGATACAAACTCTTTTCCCGTCAGCATTGCGTAAGCTTCTTTGTATTTGTCCACGGTCTTTTTCACCACATCCTCGGGGAGATGGTAACCGCCATCGGGATTGGCCTTTAAATAATCCCGCACATATTGCTTGTCGAAGGAAGGCTGCGACTTGCCGGGCGCATAGCCTTCAAGCGGCCAAAATCTGGAGCTGTCCGGCGTCAGCATCTCATCGCCGAGAACGATATTGCCATCCTCGTCAAGGCCAAACTCAAGCTTTGTGTCCGCGATGATGATCCCGCGCTCCTTTGCATAATCCGCGCATTTTTTATACAGCGCAACGGTGTAATCCCGGATCTTTGCGGCGTAGTCCGCGCCTTTGCCGGGGAATAAATCTTCCATGATCTCTACGCTTTTTTCAAAGGAGATATTCTCGTCATGATCACCGATCTCCGCCTTGGTGGAAGGCGTGTAGATGGGCTCGGGGAGTTTTTCGGACTCGGTGAGTCCCTCCGGTAAGCGAATCCCGCAAACCTCTCCGGTCTTTTGGTAGGAAGCCCAACCGCTACCCGTGATATATCCGCGGACAATACATTCCACCGGTAGCATGGTCAGCTTTTTGCACAACGTGCTCCGGCCGCGAAATGCATCCGTACGGAAGTCTTCCGGCATATCCTCCACATCCGTGGAGATCACGTGATTCGGCACGATGTCCTTTGTCAGATCAAACCAAAATGCGGACATCTGGGTCAGGATCTCTCCCTTGCCCGGGACCAGATTTTCCAATATCACGTCAAAGGCGGAAATACGATCCGTTGCCACCATGATCAGGGCGTCCTTCTCCTCGTAGATCTCACGTACCT
>CAJOPA010000032.1 GCA_905236235.1 uncultured Eubacterium sp.
CAGACCTCCGTCTTTGAAGCTGCCGAGCAATTTGCCCGCGTGGAAGGTATCCTGCCGGCACCGGAGAGTTCCCATGCCATCAAGGTGGCCATCGACGAAGCGATGCGTTGTAAGGAAACCGGCGAGGAAAAGACCATCGTCTTTGGTCTGACCGGCACAGGATATTTCGACATGTTTGCCTACGGCAAATTCCATGACGGTCAGATGACCGACGAGATCCCCACGGACGAAGAGCTTCAGGCCTCCTTTGCCACCCTGCCGGATGTCAGAAAACCGTAGATCACCCGGATCTTGGACAACCAATATCTCAGACATACAAAAACCCCTTTGCACACGGCAAAGGGGTTTCTTTTCTTAAATCAAGTCACAAGATCAGCCTGCGATTATTTCTCGGTCTTTTCTTCCTTGACCGCATTCTCCGGCTTCTCAAGCGCTGCAATGGCTTCTACCTGCATCGGGATACGGCAGTTTTTGTTATTGCCGAATTCCACGATCACGGTATCACCCTGCACATCAATGATCGTGCCATAAAATCCGCTGGTGGTCAGTACGGTATCGCCTACCGCCATCTCCTCGATCATGGCCGCTCTCTTCTTTTTCTCCTTGTTCTGCGGACGGATCATCAAGAAATACATGAGTGCAAAAATCACGACGATCCAAATGATCATGGCCCCCATACCCGAAGTGGTCGATGTGGTTGCTTCAAGAAATGCTAACATAGTAATATCCTCCTACTCGTTAAAAATATACACAAAATCCATACGGATGGCAAGTTGTTTTTCATTCTCCCGCTTCAAATTTTGCAAGCTTTTCTTTCTTAAAGGATGCAAAGCTGCCATCATCTATCGCATCCCGGATTTCTTCCATAAGATGGTTGTAAAACCTGAGGTTGTGCAAAACGCAAAGCCGCATTCCCAGCATCTCCTTGGCCTTTAACAGATGCCTGATATAGGCACGGGAATAACTCCTGCAGGCCGGACAGTCGCATTCTTCGGAAATGGGGCGCATATCCTTTTCATATTTCTGATTGAAAAGATTCATTTTGCCGTGGTTGGTATACACATGCCCATGCCGTCCGTTTCTGGAGGGGTACACACAGTCAAAGAAATCCACGCCGCGCTCCACGGCCTCCAAAATATTGGCCGGCGTGCCCACACCCATCAGATACACCGGTTTATCCGAAGGCAAATGGGGGATGGTCTCCTCAAGCACTTCATACATCTGCGCATGCGTCTCCCCCACGGCAAGACCGCCCACGGCATAGCCCGCCAGGTCCATCTCGGCGATCCTTTTGGCATGATCGACGCGGATATCCGTATAGATCCCGCCCTGGTTGATGCCGAAAAGCAGCTGGTCGCGGTTAATAGTATCCTCCAGACCGTTTAACCTCTCCATCTCCTTTTTGCAGCGCGCAAGCCACCTTGTGGTCCGCGCCACACTTTCTTCCACATAACGCTTCTCCGCAACCGAAGACGGACATTCATCAAACGCCATGGCGATGGTGGAGGCCAGATGCGACTGGATCTGCATGCTCTCCTCCGGTCCCATAAAGATCTTATGACCGTCGATATGGGAGCGAAACGTCACGCCCTCCTCCTTGATCTTGCGGATCTGCGCCAGCGAAAATACCTGAAATCCACCCGAGTCCGTAAGGATCGGCCGATCCCAAACCATAAACTTATGTAAACCTCCAAGGTCATGGATGAGATGATCTCCGGGACGCACGTGCAAATGATATGTATTGGAAAGCTGCACCTGCGTGCCGATCTCCTTCAAATCATCCGTAGAAACCGCACCCTTGATCGCGCCCACCGTTCCCACATTCATAAAGACAGGGGTTTTGATCACGCCGTGCACCGTCTCAAACGTCCCCGTCCTGGCGCGTCCTTCCTGTTTTACAACGGTAAATTTTGCCATGATATATCCTTCCTTTGCCATCGCAAAAGCCGATTTTTTATTCCGTTCGGGACGGATCCGGCAGTAAAAATTCCGCAAACACCCGATTGGAGATATCGATCCCCGCTTCCGTAAGATAAACTCTGCCGCCCTGCGTCGCAAGCAGCCCCGCCTGCACCAGACGCGCCATCACGTCTCCGTAAAATGCTTCGATATCATTGCCGAAACGATCGAGAAAATCCCTGCGGGAAACTCCTTCCATCATCCGAAGGCCGAGGAACATAAACTCCTCCATCTCGTCACGCTTATTTAAATGCACGACCTCCGTACGGAGAAAAACCGTATCCGTCGCATCCGGATGGGTATCAAACAGATGAAAATACTCCGTGAGGTCACTGGTGTTTTTATACCGTGTCTTTCCTATATAAGAAGACGCCCCCAGGCCCATGCCGATGTATTCCTCACCCTGCCAGTAGCCGATATTGTGTCTGCAGGCAAATCCGGGCTTGGCATAGTTACTGATCTCATACCGTTCATACCCGGCCTTGGCACACATCTGCCCGGCCGCCATATACATGGCGCGCTCGGCTTCCTCGGTGGGAAGCAGCATAGGCTCCTCTCCGCGTTCCCTGGCTTCCTCATCCGCACGAAAACGCTCGTAAAACGGCGTTCCTTCCTCAATGATGAGGCCATAGATTGACAGATGCTCCGGACGGTACAAAAGGATCCGCTTTAGCGTCGTGCGGAAGCTGTCCACCGTCTGCCCCGGCAGACCAAACATCAGATCCACATTGATATTTTGGTATCCAACCTTTCGGGCCGCCTCAAAGGCGCCCAGAAAATCTTCATAGGTATGTACCCTTCCGAGGAGCTTTAATTCCGCATTGCGCATGGATTGCAGTCCGATGCTTAAACGATTAACCCCCGCGCTGTGATAGGCTTTTAACTTTTCTTCATCCACCGTGCCGGGATTAACCTCGATGGAGATCTCACAATCCTTGCTTAAGGCATAGTATCTGCGAATATCCTCCAAGATGGTGCAGATCCCCTCCGCATCGACCGCGCTCGGCGTCCCCCCGCCGATAAAAACAGACGTCACCGGAACTCCCTTATAATGCAGGGACTGCAAATAGACTTCCTTTCGAAGCGCAAGCATATAGGTCTTTTTGACCATATCGCCGGCCCGCATGGAAAGGAAATCACAGTAATCGCATTTTTTTACGCAAAAAGGAATATGCAGATACAGTTCCATCGTCAGTCTTCGTCCAGTTTTAAAACACTCATGAAAGCCTTCTGCGGAATCTCCACATTGCCGATCTGGCGCATCCGCTTCTTGCCTTCCTTTTGTTTCTCAAGCAACTTTTTCTTACGCGTGATATCGCCGCCATAGCACTTGGCAAGCACATCCTTGCGCACGGCCTTGACCGTCTCTCTGGCAATGATCTTGCCTCCCACCGCCGCCTGGATGGGAATCTCGAAAAGATGTCTGGGAATCTCCTCTTTTAATTTCTCACACATCTTCCGTCCGCGCTCATAAGCCGATCCGCTGAAAACGATAAAGGACAAAGCGTCCACTTCCTCGTGATTGATCAAAATATCAAGCTTTACAAGTTCGGAACGCACATACCCTTTCATCTCATAATCAAAGGAAGCATATCCCCTGGAACGGGATTTTAGAGCATCAAAGAAATCATAAATGATCTCATTTAAGGGAAGCACGTACTTAATAAGCGCACGACCTTCCTCGATATATTCCATGCTGACATACGTTCCGCGTCGCTCCTGACACAGATCCATGATCGCGCCGATAAACTCCGAGGTCACCATGATCTCCGCATCCACCACCGGCTCCTCCATGTAGTCGATCAGCGTCGGCTCCGGAAGATTGGAGGGATTCGTCAGTTCGATCATCTCTCCGTCCGTTTTATGCACACGATACACAACGCCGGGCGCTGTCGTCACCAGATCCAGGTCATATTCGCGCTCCAAACGCTCCTGAATGATCTCTAAGTGTAAAAGCCCGAGGAATCCGCACCGAAAACCAAATCCCAAAGCAATGGACGTCTCCGGCTCAAATTGCAGCGCCGCATCATTTAACTGCAGTTTTTCAAGCGCATCCCGAAGATCCGGATACTTGGCGCCGTCTGCAGGATACATGCCGCAGAAAACCATGGAATTGACTTTTTTATAACCCGGAAGCGGCTCGGCACACGGCTTTTTCACATGCGTGATCGTATCACCCACCCGGGTATCTTTCACATTCTTGATGCTGGCCGTGATATAGCCGACCATGCCGGCAGACAGCTCGTCGCAGGGAATAAACTGTCCCGCTCCAAAGTAACCGACCTCCACGACCTCCGCCGTCGCTCCGGTAGCCATCATGCGAATCGCTTCTCCGACCTTGACGGTCCCTTCCTTGATCCTGCAAAAAACGATCACGCCCTTGTAGGAATCATACAGCGAGTCAAATATAAGCGCCGCCAAAGGTGCCTCGGGATCACCCTTCGGTGCCGGAATTTTGTGTACGATCTGCTCGAGCACCTCATGGATATTCACGCCGGTCTTGGCGGAAATACGAGGCGCATCCATGGCCTCGATACCGATCACATCCTCAATCTCCTCCGCCACGCGATCGGGGTCGGCGCTGGGGAGGTCGATCTTATTGATCACGGGCAATACATCAAGGTCATGATCGAGTGCCAGATAAACATTGGCAAGCGTCTGCGCCTCCACGCCCTGGGCCGCGTCCACGACAAGGATCGCGCCATCACAAGCCGCCAGACTCCTGGATACTTCATAATTAAAATCGACATGCCCCGGCGTGTCGATCAGATTAAAGATGTATTCCTCTCCGTCATCGGCCGTATAGACGATCCGCACGGACTGCGCCTTGATGGTGATCCCGCGCTCCCGCTCCAGATCCATGTTGTCAAGCACCTGGGACTGCATCTCACGGCTGGTAAGCGTACCCGTCATCTCAATGATCCGGTCCGCGAGCGTACTCTTGCCGTGATCTATATGTGCAATAATGCAAAAATTTCTGATCTTCGTTTGATCCGTCAAAGTCTCTTTCCTTTCTCTACCTTCACACACTCAAAAAACAGTATACCATAACTTCTATTTTTGCGCACGGCAAATCCCGCAGACCGTATGAATTCGAAGGAAACGTGCCTCCTTTGTTAGAAGCCCAGCATCCGACAACCGGGTTTGCGACGGGTGGACACCGTGGCGCGCCGGTTCAGACATGGACGGACAGCTTATGACAAGACCGTCCGCTACTTTGGCAAACGCTACGATTTTATGCTCTTATGTTTAAAAGAACATGTATGCCGACTCTGGCCTACGGAATTTTGCGCACGAAAAAACAGGAATGGGGGTTCCTGTTTTTTCGTGTGTGTGTGAATGTTATTTTGGGGAAAAGGAGGGCTGCCTACGGATTGGGGGGCGTAGACAACCCAAGCTTTGAAACAAGTTTAGTGCGTCTATGATACGCTCTCGATCCCTACATAAGTAGCATCGAATTTTTCAATAAACAGATCCAGATCATTGTCATTGTGAATCTGCATCACCATCTTAAACTCTCCGGTGGCTTCATAATACCCTGCAAATCTTTCGCCTGTTCCCACACTGGTTCTCAAGATTAATCTTCTCTCAGTCTGCATATTACATCCCTCCGTCATCTTGTGCATGTTAGATTAGTAACTGTATATCGTTTTTTCCCAGAACGACCTTACAAGGGCATTATAACTATGGGGTTAACCCCATAGTCAATATGTAAACCAAAAAAATTTCACAAAACTTTCACATTTTTTCTTTGAGCCCATATACTGCCATTTATTGGTTTTAAATTGTCTAACATTTTTAATAAAATTATGTAAACAAAAAATGTTGTAACTATGTTTATCGGCAAATATGGGGTAAACCTTAACCTTTCAAAAAAAGATCACCGGTCCATGCCGGTGATCCCAAAATACTATATCTTGTTATTCTTCAAAGCCCAACTGCCTACCTATAGCCTTAAACCGCTTTTCGTAGGCCTTGATCTGCTCACGTAATTTTTCATTTTCCGTCTGCAGATCCTGCATCTGGCCGTAGATCTCTTCCATCTCCCTGCGTTTATTGTCATACAATTCCATGACGCTGACGGTGCGGCGCAAAATGATCTGTGGCATATACGGCTTGGAGATCACATCCGCCACGATGTATTCGGACAAACGTCTGAAACTCTCCGCAGAATCATCCGCCGTGACCACAAATACGGGGATCACACTGTCCAAATGCTCCCGCTTCATATAGTCGAGTACCACGAATCCATCCGCCACCGGCATCTTCAAATCCAGCAGGATAAGGCCGATTTCATCGGATTTTTCCTTGATCTGCTCGACGGCATCCCCGCCGTCCTCACTAAATAACACCGGAAATTTGTCCTCGTAGCACCCACCGAGCAAATCCCGGTTCATCTCTTGATCATCTACGATCAAAACACTTCTTTTCCCCATTGCGATTTTCTCCCAATACAGATCCAAACCTACTGCCGACAGGTCACGTCGAAATGCCTCACACACTATTTATAATATCTCTCCCGCGACTTTATTTCAATCTGAATTTTTAAATCCATAATTTTCAGAATTTTCGTTGCATTTATAACAAATTTTGTCTATAATCAAAGTGTGGGGTTACCCTACACTTTTGAAACCAACGAAATTCACACGTTTTTGGAGAAAAAAATTGAAAAAAAAAGATTCTTCTCTCTTTTTAACCAGCGAATTTGCCCGTCTTTGTCATACCACCAAAGACACTCTATTTCATTATGATGACATCGGATTACTAAAGCCTCATCTTGTCAAAGAAAACGGTTACCGGTACTATTCCATCGATCAGCTCTACCTCTATGAGATCATCTATGAGTTAAAAGGGATCGGATGCTCCTTGGACGAGATCCGGCAATACTTAAATTTCCAGTCCGAAGTCACTTTCAGCGATTTCTTAAGTCGAAAAGAGGACGATCTGAGGGAAGAACTCATCCGGATCCACCGTTCCATGGAATTTATGGAAAATACACGCCATATGATGGATGATGCTGCCTCTGCGGTCCCGGAGATCCCCGAGATCATCTCTCTACCGGACAAATATATGGTCGTGACCCCGAAAAGCTCACAAAACCGACTTACCCAGCGCAGAAATGCGGAGGTCATGCAGGATCATTTCCATTTTTGCGAAGAGGAAATGAAGATCAACAATTTCCCCTACGGTCATATCATCTTCCGCGAGACACTGTACTCCGGTGAGATCAACGACGCCTATATCTTCAGTTACTACCCCGGTATTCCGGATGAGTCCATATGTCAAAAGACCGGATACCGTATGCATACGGATCCGGCCTTACAACCCAAAGATGTTCGGATGATGTTGCAGCCCGCAGGCACCTATATCAGTGCTTACCATTTTGGGAGCCGCGAAACCATCGGACTGACCTATCAGAATATTTTTCAATTTATCGACAAAAACCGCATGCGGATCACAGGCAATGCCTATGAATTAAACATCGTAAGCTTCCTGTCGGCGCATGATACCAAGCAACGCGTGACCCAGGTCATGATCCGCGTCGAGGCATCTGATCGCAGTTAATAAATCAGGGAAAACTCCATATAGACGGGATCATGATCCGAATAGGTATATTCGGTCCCCAATACCGTATACAGGCTGACATCCACATTATCCGATACGATAAACCCGTCCAACATGAATGTCTCCGTATGGCCGGCCTCATAAGGTTCATCCGCATTTCTGCAGCTGTCCTGCAATGCAGACAGCTCTTCCTCGGACAACGCATCGAGCGCAAAGGACAATCCATCCGGCAGTGCGCTTCGCGGGAAGGGCGCTGCCCAGGACTGCGTTGTCTCCGCATCCTCCGCAAGCGTCAGATTGTGATTAAAATCCCCGCCACAGATGATATAATTTCCCACGGCATATTCCGTAGCCATATCTGCGCAAAGCATGGAAATCTGTCCTTCTCTGACCGTTTCGTCACTGCCATAGGCGGACATGTGCAGATTGTAAAGCACCAGATATTTGCCGTTGTTGGTCGGGATCCTGGTGACGCTGTAGCACCGGTCCAGATCCACCAGCTTTGCAAGTCCCGTGCTGATCGGAAAACTCCTGCGCACGGCATCATTCTGCGCATATTTGGTAAAGGTGGCGATTCCGGCCTTAGACGCTCCGTGCGGCTGCGTCAGCGGGTACATCAAAAACGGCGAATCATAATTCTGCGCAAAGTTTACATAATACTCTTTAAAATAGGAACGATACAACGCATATTCATCCACATGGTAACTACGCGTCGAATCGATATCCAACTCCTGTACAAAAAGGAAATCCGGCGCATAGGAATACGCAAACTGCGCTGCGGAAGCGATCACTTCCTTAACGGAATCCTCCGAAGCCGCCCAGGACTCGGTACCGCCGTCCATAAAGAAACTGAAATCCTGCGTATACGCCCCGAATCCCACATTGTGCGTGATGATCCGGTAGGTCTCATTTACGTTGACCATTGTGACGTCCTCCCCGCTCTCCGCAAGCGGCGTCTCGATGGCAAGTTCCAGATTGTCCTCCAGGCGGTAATACGCATTAAAAACATAGATAAAATATCCGACAACGACCAGAAGCAGTACGCCGATGATGATCCCCAGCGCCCCAAATATCTTTTTCACCATACCCTCTTATCCTCTACGTAAAATATACGAGCTCATCTTCCGGCTGCTCGGCCGGGGTTACCTTGATTGCATACAATACGGGACCTTTGCCTTTATACTCCTTGGCATATTCGTATTTGACCTCTGCCGTGATATCGATCCAGGACTTGTGCGGGATCTCCTCTGCCTTGTCATAATTGCATAAAAATCCCAAAAACTGGATATCCTCCACGCAGCAGGTCATGGCAAAACGCCCCGGCACAAGCGCATGTGCCTTATAATCCTCCGGCCGATAGACAAGCGCCCGGTAGGAAATGGTCTTGCCCGCGTAATCCTTTGGATGATCCATGGCATCCAGATAAAAGATCCCATAATCGGCATCGGAAATATCCAGATGCTTGGCACTCATATCATAGGGCAGTTCCTCATCGTCCTGATTGTCCACCTCGCCGTTCTCCCGCTCGTAAACGATCTGCGCCTTGCGGTTCTGCGCTTTGACGGCGCGGCGGAATTTGGCCTTTGGCGTATCGTCCGTCGTACGGTTAAAGACAACCACATCCGATAAAAACAGCTGCTCCATGATCATGGATCGCATATTGGAAAGATACATTTCAAACGTTGTGGCATCCACCGTGGAAATCGTCTGCACAAGCTCCCAGTCCTCCGGCAGGGTCATGTCCGCAAACGTGGACATCTGCCAGGTTCCGTTATATTCGATAAAGATGCAATCCGGAAGATATTTTCTATAGATCTCCGTCAGATGCTCCTCGGTAAAATCCTCTTCGTTTTCGATCTTTTCCAATACAACATGATGTTTTTTTAATTCTGCGGGATCGTACTCTTCCTCGCCTTCCTCGCAGACAAAAAGCAATGTCTTGCCGCCGTCGGAAAACTCGCTGTTAAACAGAGTATCCTTGATCAGCGTTGTCTTGCCGCTGTCCATAAATCCCGTAAAAAGATATACCGGTATCTCCATTTTATTCTACCTTCCGTATTATTCACAATCAAAGAGCCGGCGCACATCCGCCTCGGATACATCCGTGCCGATCACGACCAGACGTCCCGTGTAGTCGGGGCTGCCGTCGCGCAGCTCGTACTCACCCGGCACCATATCAAAGTAGATCCAGCCACCGTCCGTAGCCGGAAGGATGCCCTTGGCACGAAGGATCACGCCCTCGTACTCCTCGTCATTGGCCAAACGGTCGAGTGCCATGCGTACCTTGTCACGGTCAAATTTATGCGGTGTCTCGATCCCCACGCTGGTAAACACTTCGTCGGCATGGTGATGATGATGTCCGTGATCATGATCGTGATGGTGCTCGTGGTCGTGGTCATGATGGTGCTCGTGGTCGTGATCATGGCAACCGCAATGCTCGTGGTCAGGGTCATGATGGTGCTCGTGGTCATGATGATGCTCATGCTCATGCTCGTGATCATGCTCATGCTCATGCTCATGCTCGCGCGCATGCTCCTCGGCCGCATGATGCGCCTCGACCAAAAGCTCCTCCATCATATTCTTTCTCTCCCGCACGGAGTGAAGCACCTGCTCTACATTAAGCTCCTCCCAGGGTGTGGTAAGGATCGCCGCCTCCGGGTTTTTCTCACGGATCTGACCGACGCATACCGCCAGCTGGTCTTCCGACATGTTCTGGGTTCTGGACAATACGATCATGGTCGCATACTCGATCTGGTTATTGAAAAATTCACCGAATGCCTTCATCTGGCGGGTCGCCTTTAACGCATTCACCACGGTAATCAACGAAAAGATCTCAATATCAAGCCCCTCGTTTTTTACATCCATAATGGAAGCGGATACATCGGAAAGCTTCCCTACGCCGGAGGGCTCGATGATGATCCTGTCCGGCTGATACTGCTGTACCACTTCCTTTAAATTTTTACCGAAATCGCCGACAAGTGTACAGCAAATGCATCCGGAATTGAGCTCCGATACCTCGATCCCGGCGTCTTTCATAAAGCCGCCGTCGATCCCGACCTCACCGAATTCGTTTTCGATCAGTACGATCTTTTCGCCTTTGTAGGCCTCTTCTACCATCTTCCGGATAAAGGTGGTCTTTCCCGCTCCCAAAAATCCGGAGATCACATCTACTTTAATCATGGTTTTCCTCCTATAGTTTAATTGAAAGGCCCGTTTCCCAATGCTAACCGCATCCTCAACCGGCCCCGTATGTTCACTCTGCTATTATAGCACACTTGTCAAAAAAGAAAACCATGCTACAATGTAGAAAACATCCACCGCCACCACGCGTGACGATCAAAAAAGGAGGTTACCATGACACCGAAACAGCAGTTTTATGCCAATCAGGCAAAGACCCTTTGTGACAATTTAAAAAAGAGAAATATGTCCGGGCAGTACTTTACGACCGCAAAAGAAGCCGCCGATCATATTAAGAACCTCATCCCCGACGGAGCTTGCGTCGCCTTCGGCGGTACGGAAACCTTAAATGAAATGGGCGTAAAGGAAGCGCTCCGCGCGCGCGAAAATGTGGAAGTTCTTATGAAAACACCGGACCTTTCCTATGATGAGGCGCGCTCCGTATTTTTAAAAAGCTTTGATGCGGATTACTATTTTATGAGTACGAATGCCATCACCATCGAGGGCGAACTGGTCAATATCGACGGCATGGGCAACCGGCTCGCAGCCCTGATCTACGGCCCAAAACAGGTCTATATCGTATGCGGCATGAACAAAGTCTGTCCCGACCTCGAAACCGCACGGCTGCGCGCACGCAATCTGGCAGCCGTTGCCAATTGCAACCGTTTAAACCGCAATACCCCCTGCGCGCAAACCGGCAAATGCCACAACTGCTTAAGTCCCGATACCATTTGCAGCCAGTTTGTCTATACCAGACACAGTGCGATCCCCGACCGGATCCATGTCCTTCTTGTCGGCGAGGAACTGGGTTTTTAAACTCGACGGATGCGAAAGCAATCCCCCTATACATTTTGACAAAAAAAGATCCGCGGATCGTTTAATATCCGCGGATCTCATCTTCACTCTCATCCGGTGTCTTGTCAATGGCTCGGATCTCTACATCATAGCTGTAGGCGTCGTTGACCTTGACCGATACCGTCTCTCCCACTTTGTGACCCAAAAGTGCCTGCCCCAAGGGCGACTCGATACTGATATATCCCTTTAAGGAACTGCCGCGAACGGACGTCACGATCCGATAGGTCACTTCCTCATCATCCTCCGGGACATAGACCGTTACGCCGTTATTTAAGCCGACTTCGTCCTCTGCGGAGGCCACGTCGATCACGGTGGCATGTTTTAACATGTTTTCCAGATAGCGAATGCGGCTCTCATTGCGGTTTTTAAACTGCTTCGCCGCTTTGTATTCAAAGTTTTCGCTGAGATCTCCCTGGGCTCTTGCCACCTTGACATCCTCCAAGGCTTCCTTGCGGACCACGAGCTTGCGATGTTCGATCTCGGCTTCGATCTTTTTAACATCCTCCGGGGTTAACCGTTCACCCATCTCTACCACATTCCTTTCAGACGTTTATACATTTCATCCATGGACAGGTCGTTATCCGTATCCTTCGACTGCTCCTCGGGAACTTTCGTGTCATTATGGAAGGGATCTCCCATTTTGAGATTCCCCTCCTTGATCTGTTCAAAGACCAATTCTCCGAGGTTGCCCTCCTCGCACATGGCGATGTAGGCATCCGCCTCGTCCTTTGTCAGATTCTTGGCCATGCCGTACTTGGGCGAATTGGGCCAGACATAATCCAAAAGGATCGGGTCCTCCACGAATCCTTCCCCGCGGACATAGATATAGTTGGCCTGCCCGTCGTCCATGGCGATCTGTAAACCTCTGATCTCATCGGATAACAAAAAATATTGGATCTCTTCCGTATCAAAATCGTATTCTGCCATCAGTCTGCTCCTTCCGTCTTTTTATAAACTCGGGAGTCAAAACACTCCGGCGTCTCGGCACAGGTCTTGTAAAGGTACCAGTTGATCTCGCCCTTGTCCGCCGCATAATCTTCCAGCATGCTCTCGGTGATATAATGCACCGTGATCACCGTCAGTTCCTTTTCCTTTGGATGCAGGGACTTCCACTGGGCAAGCGCGGAGGCATTGGCCTCTTCCATACTGTCCCAGATGGTAATATCTTCACATCCGTGTCCGCTGTTATTGTTCACGATCCATTTTGTCTGTTCCATCGTCTGTCCTTCCTGTGTTTGTCCTGCCACTCGTGCCTCTTCCTCGCGCTTTTTCTTTTTAAGATACAGCTGACGCCGCAGGTCCATAACCTCCATCACGATATTGATCATCACCACAAAAGCGATGATCCCCGCACCGATCAATGCTGGCGTGCTGGTACCGTAGCGCAGCATCATGGAGATCAAAAGTGCCAGTGTCGCGATCTGTACCAGGATGATAAAGGGCCGCAAATTCATAGAGATCCTCCCGCGCTCCTACGTTGATGATCCTCTCTGCAGGCTCTCCGGCAGAGACAAAAAAACCTCAAAGCCCGCGCTTTGAGGTCAAGTAGCGAAGGAGGGATTTGAACCCCCGACACCACGGGTATGAACCGTGTGCTCTCGCCAACTGAGCTACTTCGCCATAAATATATGGGACCTATAGGGCTCGAACCTATGACCCTCTGCTTGTAAGGCAGATGCTCTCCCAGCTGAGCTAAGATCCCATATGCATATCGCCACGCGACTGCCTTGCTATTATACAATCATTTATCAAGACATGTCAACAAGTTTTTCCATGTTTTTTCTCATCATAAAATTCAAGAAAAGAATGGTCCTTTCCCCCCGTCGTATAGGCAGGAAAAGTGTCGAGTTTGACATTGTGGATGCTGTTGAAAATATTGGATTCAATGAGCGGATTATCCTTCTTTAAGGAGGCGATGAGCGCCTTGGTCTCCTGCCTTTTGGAGTCCCCGATCCCGTCAGCGGCAGCATCGCGCTGCTCCACAAACCGACAGGCGCAGGCCACAAAGGAAAGTCCGTTGGCATCCCGCCAGGCTTTGATATCGTCTTCCAAAACGCAGTACAACGGCCGGATCAACTCCATGCCTTCAAAGTTGGTGCTGGGAAGCTTGGGCATCATCCCCTGCAATTGCGCACCGTAAAGCATGGCCATGAGCGTCGTCTCGATCACATCGCTTTTGTGATGTCCCAGTGCGATCTTGTTGCACCCAAGCTCCTTGGCCCGGTTGTAGAGATGCCCTCTGCGCATCCTCGCGCACAGATAGCAGGGGGATTTCTCGATATGCTCGACCGCCCCAAAGATATCCGTTTCAAAAAAGGTAAGCGGGATCTCCAATTTGCGCCCGTTCTCTTCGATCTTGCGGCGATTCTCCTCCCGGTATCCCGGATCCATCACCAAAAAGACATTCTCAAAAGGCACCTCGGAAAACCTTGCCAGCATCTGCATCAGTTTGGCAAGAAGCATAGAGTCCTTGCCCCCGGAAATACAGACCGCGATACGGTCGCCGGGTTGCAAAAGCGCATAATCACGAATCGCGCGCATAAAAGGATTCCACAAACGTTTCCTGTAAGTTGTCATGATACCGCGCTCAACCTCGGCGGCATAGGATAATTCTTTTTTCATACTGTTATCACCCTACATAAACGGCGCCACAAATTTAAACAGATGGCCGATCATGCGCTGTGTAAGCGGAAAAGCCATGTAATCCGCTTCCGTCATCTCGCGGCTTTGCAAAAGCGTCTTTTGAAAATCTTCTTCCATGTCCGCGATCACGGGGCAACCCAAAAGATAGGTCGCGCATTCAAAATGCAGATAAAAACTGCGATAATCCATATTCACGGAACCGATCACCGCTCTTTTATCATCCACGGTAAACATCTTGGCATGCACAAACCCCGGCAAGAATTCATAGATCTTGATTCCCGCTTCGATCAACTGCGGATAATGATTGCGCGCCAGCGCAAACGGCACTTTTTTATCCGGAATATGCGGCAGGATGATCTTGACGTCCACCCCACGCGATGCCGCATAGATCAATGCCGTGATCATCTCATTATCCAGGATCAGATACGGCGTCATGATATGCACATAGCGTTCTGCGGTATTGATCAGGTCCATGTAGACCATCTCGCCCGCATAAACATCATCCAACGGGCTGTCGGCATACGGCATCACAAATCCCAGATGTCCCACCTTTAAACTGTTTACCTCTCCCGTAAGATAGAAACCGTATTCACGCTCGATCCGCGCCGGAGAGTCTTTGATATCCTGCTTTTTACGGCTTCCGCGCACATCCGCATACCACATCTGCAAAAACATCACGGTAAAACCTCTGACGGCCTCTCCGCGAAGCTCGATCATATTATCCTTCCAATAGCCGAAACGGTCATACTGATTGATATATTCATCCGCAAAATTGACCCCGCCGTTATAAGCCACCTTCCCGTCGATCACAAGGATCTTATGGTGATCCCGGTTGTTTTGATAGGAGGAAAAAAACGGGGCAATGGGCGCAAAGATCCGGCATGCGATCCCCCACTCCCGCATTTGTTTGGGGTAGGAATAGGGCAAACGGGACAGGGAACACAATCCGTCATACATCACCCGGATCTCCACGCCCTCCTTCGCTTTTTGCTTCAGGATCTTAAGCACGGCATCCCACATCACGCCCGGCTCGATGATAAAGAAATCCATGAAGATGAATTTCTCCGCTTTTTCAAGTGCCTTTAAAATCTCCGAAAAGACCTCTTCGCCGGATGCAAAGTACCGGATCTTTGTATTTTGATAGGTCGGAAAACCCGCCTTCGTCTCCACAAAATGCGCGAGGTTTTCATTATGTTTGGACTCCTGCGACAGGTGCTGCCTGATCACATCTTCCGTATGCATATAGATCGCACTGCGCTTTTGCTCGGTCTCCAAAAGCCTCCGCAGCCTGCGCGGATGCGTCTGCGCATGCATCAGCAGATACAACAGACCACCAAAGATCGGAAAAAGGACGATCGGCACGATCCATGCCATTTTGAAAGCGGGATTGCTCTTGCCGTTGACGATAAACATCACAAGCACAAACCCGATGATGTTTAACACCCAGAAAGCAATCCCCTGGTAAAGGGTCAGCCACGCGGCGACGGCATAGAGAGCAAAGATCTGCAAAAAAACGGAAAGCACAATAAGCACACTTCTTCCATACAGGATCCGGGCCGCTCCGCGCTTACCTTTTTTGACCAGCTGTTCCTTGGTCGCCTCATATCGTTTGCCGATATTTTCTGTCTGCATACATCCCCCAACGATTGCAAGCTGTCCCCATCATACCCCATTTACAAAGGGATAGCAAATCCATACCCCTCATGCTATACTAAAGAAAAACGCAGGAGGTAACGCTATGCCTGTCATTACCATGTTCGCTCCCCCGATGACCGAGGAGCAGAAAAAAGAACTGATCCGCGCTTTTGCGGAGGATGTCAGCCGGATCCTTGCGATCGAGCCGCATGCGGTCAATACCACCATCCTGGAGGTAGACCCCAAAAACGTCGGCGTAGGTCCCGAGACCCTGGAAGCCTTCCTCGCAGGCAAACATTAATACCTACACCATTTCTCCAAAGTCCGCATCCATCGCGGGAATGACCTCGTATTCAGGATACTTCTCCTGAATTTTTTGGGTTGCCTCTCGAAAGACCGCTTCCCTGTCCGGCGCATCAAAGCTGACCACCACGTCCATACGTAGGATATGCCTGTCCGCATCAATATAGAATCCATGCATCCCCTTCACATGTTCGGTTGACATAACAAGTTCCTGCACGCCGTCGCGCATCTTCTTCCATTCCGGATCCGCACCATTGACGGAATACACACCTACCGCCGTCAGATAGATCCCATGCTTTTCATAAACATCCCTCGTGATCTCACGTGTCAGCGTATCCAGCACATTCACATCCATGCTGTCCCGTACCGCAATATGCACGGAAGCCGTATACGCATCCGGACCGTAATTATGCACGATCAGATCATGCACCCCCTGCACTTCGCCAAAGGCAGCGATCGTTTCGATCATCGCCCGATACAAACCCGGCTCCGCGCTCTCTCCGATGATCTTGGAGATCGCTTCTTTTAACATATCCATGCCGGATTTGATGATGATCAAAGAGATCACCACACCCAGCCATGCTTCCGCGGAAATCCCCCAGATCATATACACCGCCGCTGCCGCAAGCGTCGACAAAGAGATCACGGCATCAAGAAGCGCATCCTGTCCGGAATTGACAAGCGCATCGGAGTTTATCTTTTTCCCGGTCATTTTCACATAGGTCCCAAGAAGAAGCTTGACCGCCACGGCCGTCCCCACGATAAGAAGCATCACACCCGTATACTCCGGTGTCTCGGGAGAGAGGATCTTTTTAACAGATGCCACTAGGGACGTGATCCCCGCATACAAAACGAGCGCAGAGATCACCATAGCGCTCAGATACTCCATGCGTCCGTGTCCGAAGGGATGCACCCTGTCCGGACGTTTGCCCGCAAGCTTTGCGCCGATGATGGTGATCACCGAGGACGCGGCATCCGAAAGGTTGTTGACCGCATCGAGCGTGATCGCGATCGAATGGGAAAGCAATCCGATCGCCGCCTTAAACCCCGTCAAAAGCAGATTGGCAGCGATCCCCAGAATACTGGTGCGGATCACCACCTGATCCCTTTTTAAGGTATTTTCCCGAAAACATTCTTCCATCTGCGCGGAATTCATTGCTTTATCTGCCATGCTTTTTCTCCCTTATTTTCTTGATGCCCTATATTTATCCCTCTGCATTTTGCTTCCGGATGCTGCTCTGTCTGCTTCCTATCCCAAAGATCACGATCCCTAAGATCAAAAATCCGATCATGGCATGATACATCACCGCATATCCGAAAAGCTGCGCGATCCATCCCGCCACCAGACTGCCGACACCGATCCCGCCGTCAAATCCCAAAAGAAACGTGGCATTGGCCGATCCGACACTGTCCTTATCCGCGGACAACACCGCCATGGTCTGCAACGCCGACTGGTTCGCGCCGATCCCCACACCGTAGATGGCGGCACTGAGTAAAAACACCGGCATGGTATGCGCAAATCCAAGGATCACCAAAGCCACCGCCGTGCACAAAATCCCCGGGATCACCACCACAGCGAAGCCTTTCCTGTCCGTAAGCTTCCCGGCGATCGGCCGGGAGATCAAAAGGAAGATGGCATACACCGCAAAGAACAATCCGGTATTGCCGATGTTTTCCTGATTGCCGTAAAGTGCCAGAAAACCGATCATTGCGCCGTAGGTTGTGGAAACGCAAAGGATCACCACCGCGGGAAGAAGCGCTTTTTTCTCGATCCACTTGCCGGCAGGTTTTGCCTCCGCCGTCCCTGTCTCCGGCTGCTCTGCCTCCGGCTGCTTTTTCTGCGCCGGTTCATAGGATACAAACAAGGCAATGACAAGCGCCGCCAGTGCGGTGGATGCCGAGAACCCAAACATGGTCCTAAAGGAAAGGAAGGACAAAAGTGCCAACCCGATGGACGGTCCCACGGCCATGCCGAGACTGTTGGAAAGCGAGAAATATCCCATGCCTTCTCCGAAGCATTCCTTGGGTATATTATCGGAAGCCACGGTACTCGACGCCGTGGAAGAAAATCCCCAGCCGATCCCGTGAACAAACCGCACGGCCACGATCCATCCCACCGCTGTCACAAACCCATAACTATAGGTGATAAGCACCATCAGGATCAAACCGCCAAAGAACACACCCTTTCTGCCAAACCGATCAAGCAACACGCCGGCCACGGAGCGTCCGATGAGCGCCGTCACCGTAAAGACCGCCACGCACATACCGATGTCCGCGTTCGTTCCGCCGATGTGATTGATATACAAAGAAACCAGCGTCACCACCATCTCAAATCCCACAAACAAAAGGAAGTTTGCCAGGGTGATGCAGATGAAATTTTTGGTCCATAAGGTCTTCTTCATGAAGGTACTCCTCTCGCTTCCGAAGCGTCTGTGATCGCTACTTGGGCATCTTTCGTTTTTTGATTTTCATGGCTTTAAGAGTAACACGTTTTCGTTTTTGGCACAAGCCTATGCGGTTTACATAAAGCTACTTGCAATACATTTCGATTTTCTTTTCCATGAGATGCACCTGATAGGGATGTTCCGGCATTTCCATGGACAGGATGAGATTGATACCGGGATAGTAACCGCTTTCTTCGTATTGTATGATCTTCTCCAGGTTCTTTACGGCATAGGATTCCTCTCCGGCAAGTCCCAAATGCTCCCAATACAGGGTTTGATCTTTTCTTTTGTGATAAATTGCAAAATCCGGATAAACAAGCGAACCGTTTCTTAATTCCAAAACCGGTTCATACACATAAGGAATCTCATGATCCGACAATAAATCCGCCAGGATCTTTTCTGACTTTGATCTTACCTTTTCTCCCTTCTTTGTTTCATACATACCATCCATGGGAAACGGGTTTTGCAGCCCAATATTTTGTTCATACCACGCCATGACGCGCATTTCCTCTGTTTCTTCCACCGGTTGTACAAACTGCCGCCGTTCTTCACACAATTGGTCATAAACGTCCCCGATCCGGTCTATGTCATACTTTTGAAGGAATCCGGAAAGCGCCTTCTCCTGCCCCTTCATTATTTTAAGTATTTGTTGGTTGTATTCCAACCGGACATACTTTCCGACTTTATTCCGATCTTTGGCCACAATATACTGCGCTTTCGTTGCCCCCTCCGCCCGAAAATAATACTGCGCGCATCCGTTACTGTGGGATACGATGAGTTTTCCTTTCGGAAGCTTCCTAAAAGCTTCCACCTTTTTTTCGGTCTTTACGATCATACTGCGCAATTCCTCCTGCTGACTAAGCAGCTCCTCCCGATAATTTTTCAATGTTTCCTCCCTCCTCTTTCAAAAACTACGGATAAAATATAGATACTATGAGCAAACTCCGTAATCTTTTCTATACTATTTTTAAGATTACGGATAATAAAAGGCTATCATCGGAATATTCCGTAGGGACAATTTGTTTGTATCTCCGATCCTACGGATAAATTAGTAACGGATCTCTTTCCATCCGTAAATAGAAATGAATTGATGGCTGAAAACCCTAGGATCTCACAACCGCACCCTCTAAAACCGGAAAATAAATTGCAAAACTACGGATAAATGAAACATTTTATTCTGAGGCACCGTAGTCCTTCCCGATTAGGTGTTTTTTCCCTACGGATAAACAAAGAGATTTTCCGGATAATACCGTAATGTGATACTTTGTAAAATTCTAATTACGGATGCTCAACAGATACATGCCCCTCCACCCGTAATCCACGGGTGCCCATCCGGGTCCATGTAACAGAAATCAGAACGCTCCAACGCTTTTGCAGCCACCGGGCAACAACGAAATTATACCACGCCCTCCCTGACTTTGACCATCCCAATTTTACATTCCGGCCTCCTCCATGATATAATACATAGCATCACACACAAGAGGATCGATTCATGAAGAAAACTTACTATTTTGTAGATTTTGAAAACGTGCATGAGGAAGGGCTGACCGGCGCCGGAAATCTGACCCGCGACGATCAGGTCATCCTTTTTTCCACCAAAAACGCCGCCAAGATCACCTTTGAGACGTTGCAGGCGTTAAACTCCACCAATCTCATGATCCAGGACGTACAAAGAGGAAAGCAGTCCCTCGATATGCATCTGGCAAGCTACCTGGGCTATGTGATCGGCACGGAAAAAGACGGTTCCGATGAGGTTGCTTTTATCATCATCAGCAAAGATACGGATTATGACAATGTCATTGAATACTGGCACAATCGTTTTGATGTGGAAGTACGGCGTCAAAATGCCATCGATGCCAACTACGTTCCGCAGACCAAGTCCAAATCCGCAGGTACAAAAAAGACAGACCGCAAGCAGGAAGCAAATTCCCAGCAGGATACCAAGCAGGATACCAAGACCAAGCAGGATGCCAAAACCAAGCAGGATGCCAAATTGGATGCCAAGTCGGACAGCAAGAAGACGACTTCCAAAAAGAAAGCCGACAGCAAGTCCGCGCCCCTTACCGAGGAAAAGATCAAAAACGATCCTACCCTGCTAAACAACGAGATCCAAAAGATCCTTTCCAAGGCAGGGTATCAGGGCGAGGATATCGGCTTTGTGTCCTCCCTGGTCACCAAATCCTTTGGGAAGACCGGCTACAAGCAGACCATCTACCGATCTATCATATCCAAGTTCGGACAAGCCAAAGGACTTGGCATCTACAATCATATCAAGAAACATATTTAACCATTGGCGCAAAAATAAGGACATTTTGCGCAACGGACGTCTCTCCCCCCTTCCCTGTGATACAATAGGATCAGGTTGAAGGGGGTTTTATTATGGCATACAAATATCAGGATCTGATTTCCAAAATGACATTGGAAGAAAAAGCCCGGATACTCTCCGGCAAAAATACATGGGAAACCGTAGATTATAAAGCCTACGGCATCCCTTCCGTTTTTTTGTCCGACGGTCCGCACGGACTGCGCAAGCAGACCGGCAAGGGCGACCAGATGGGCATGAATGCAAGTCTTCCCGCCACCTGCTTTCCTACGGCGGCCACCGTCGCCAACTCCTGGGACGAAGCCTTGGGGGAAGCCATCGGAGACGCCTTGGGCGAGGAGGCTGTTTGTCAGGATATCCATATGATCCTGGGGCCGGGGTTAAATATCAAGCGCTCTCCCATGTGCGGACGCAATTTTGAATACTTCTCGGAGGATCCGTATCTGGCCGGCAAAATGGCGGCTGCGTATATCCGTGGGATTCAAAAGCACGGCATTGCCGCATGTCCCAAGCATTTTGCGGCAAACAGCCAGGAGACCCGTCGTATGGCCATGGACTCCATCATAGATGAACGGACGTTTCGCGAGATCTATACCGGCGGTTTTGAGATCGCCGTAAAGGAAGGCAAGGCGAAGGCCATCATGACCGCCTACAATGAGATCAACGGCGTCTACGCCAATGAAAATAACCATCTTTTAAATGATATCTTACGCAAAGAATGGGGATTTGACGGGATCGTGGTCTCCGACTGGGGTGCTTCCAACGACCACGCCTTGGGCGTGAAGGAGGGCTCCCAACTGGAAATGCCCGGTACCGGCAAATCCGGCGTCCTCGACATCCTGCACGGTGTCAGGGACGGTGTCCTTACGGAGGATGAGATCGACCGGCGGGTCGACGAGATCCTGACCTTTGTCTTTGATGTACTCCCCGCAACGCAAAATAAGACCTCCGACACCTTTGATGTACAGGCCCATCATGCCCTCGCAAGAAGAGCTGCCGAGGAAAGCATCGTCCTTTTGAAAAATGAGCAAGCCATTCTGCCCCTCGCACAAGGTGCGGAAGTGGTTGTGATCGGAGATTTTGCCGAACATCCCCGCTATCAGGGCGCAGGATCCTCCCTGGTGCACCCGACCGTGACACCGGAGTCTTTCCTCTCCGTCTGCAAGGATCCGGAGGCAGAAACATCCTCCGACAAAGATGCCGCAGATGGCGCTCTTCTGCGCATCGCAAGCTACGTGCAGGGTTATAAGAGAAATCAAAAAACGGATCCGAAGCTGATCGCCGAGGCCGTCGAGGCATCACGGATCGCCAAAGAAAAAGGGCAGGTCGTTTTGGTATTTGCAGGCCTTGATGAAGTCAGCGAATGCGAAGGCATGGACCGCAGTCATATCGACCTTCCCACGGCGCAAAACGATCTGATCCGCGCCTTAACCGATGTCACGGACCGGATTGTTGTCGTACTGTCCGCGGGTTCCGTCACGGCCCTCCCCTGGGCAGACAAGGTGGCCGGCATTGTCCACGGCTACCTTTCCGGACAAGCCGGCGCGAGCGCGATGCTTCACATCCTAACCGGTCGGGCCAACCCCTGCGGAAAGCTCAATGAGACCTTTGCGGATCGCAAAGAGGACTACCCCTGTGACCATTACTGGCCGGCCAAAGAGAGAAACAGCGAATACCGGGAAAGCCTGTATGTGGGCTATCGGTATTTTGATACCGTAGGTGCGCCCGTGCGTTTCCCCTTCGGCTACGGACTTTCCTATACTACCTTTGCTTACGAAGACTTGCGCGTAGACCGGGAAGGTGCGACCTTTACCTTGAAAAATACAGGCACTGTAGCCGGCGCCGAAGTGTGCCAGCTTTATGTAAGTTTCAAGTCCAACACCGTCTTCCGCCCGGTAAGGGAATTGAAGGGCTTTACCAAGGTTTTCCTTCAGCCCGGAGAATCCAAAGAGGTACGGATCCCCTTTGATGACAAGACCTTCCGCTTCTATGATGTCAGAACCGATACCTGGGAGACGGAACAAGGCACCTATCGCATCGAGATCGGCAGCGATTCCCGTAAAATGCACCTTACGGGCGAGATCGACGTGGAAGGCACGGTCAAGGAAGGTCCCTACGACAAGGAAGCACTCTCCTCTTACTTTGCAGGA
>CAJOPA010000033.1 GCA_905236235.1 uncultured Eubacterium sp.
CCGGTACCGTAATCCGCAAGTACATAATCCGACAACCAGATGGGGATCTTTTTATTATTTAAAGGATTGATGGCATAGCTTCCGGTAAATACGCCGGTTTTTTCCTTGTCCTGCAGACGATCCACATTGGACTTCATGGATGCATCAAAAATATAGCGGTCCACCGCTTCCTTCGTCTCGGGCGTAGCCAGGGAAGCTGCCAGAGCGTGTTCCGGAGCGAGCACCATAAACGTCGCACCATAAAGCGTATCCGGACGGGTCGTATATACCGTGATGGCTTCCGATCTGCCGTCTACCTTAAAATCAACCTCTGCGCCATAGGATTTACCGATCCAGTCGGTCTGCATTTTCTTAACCTTTTCGGGCCAATCGAGCTTATCCAAATCGTCCAGGAGTCTGTCCGCATACTTGGTGATCCGAAGCATCCACTGACGGAGATTTTTCTTGGTAACTTCCGCGCCGCAACGTTCACACTTGCCGTTGACAACCTCTTCATTGGCAAGCCCGGTCTTACAGGAAGGACACCAATTAATCGGCATCTCCTTTTCATAAGCAAGGCCGTTCTTAAACATCTGTACAAAGATCCACTGCGTCCATTTATAAAAATTCGGATCCGTGGTGTTGACCTCACGGTCCCAATCATAAATCGCTGCGATCTGATTGATCTGTCTTTTGATATTATCGATATTGTTCTGTGTGGAAATCGCAGGATGAATGCCCATCTTGATGGCATAATTCTCTGCGGGAAGTCCGAATGCATCCCATCCCATGGGATGGATCAGATAGTAACCGTTTAAAAGCTTAAAACGGCTCCAAACGTCGGAGATCACATAGCCTCTCCAGTGACCGACATGCAAACCGTTACCCGAAGGATACGGAAACATATCCAAACAATAGTATTTTTCCTTCTTACCGTCATCTACATTAATGGGATGTTCCTCCCAGTACATTCTCCATTTCTCTTCGACTTCACGATGATTGTAAGGCTCGCTCATCACGCATTCCTCCTGATTTATGTATTCTTTTCACATCTTTGCCAATTTTATCACAATGTCTATGCTACCGCAAGACAAAAGCAGGAAAGCACCGCAGATCCTGCGATGCCTTCCTGTTTTATAGAAGAAAAAACCCATGTGGAATATTTCAACTTGATCGAAAAAGGATCAATCCTCTTCCGCTTCGGCCTTTTTGTTCGCCACTTCCTTGTCCTGGATATCCCGAGGCGCCTGTTCGTAACGAACGAATTCATAAGAGAAGCTGCCGCTGCCACCGGTCATGGAACGAAGATCCATCGTATATCCGAAGATCTCCATCATGGGAACTTCCGCATCGATCTCGGTCTCACCGTCACCGATGGGATTCATGCCAAGTACACGACCGCGGCGTTTATTCAGATCACTCATAATATCGCCGGTAAATTTATCATCCACGTCTACCTTTAAGCTGACGATCGGCTCAAGAAGCACCGGATTGGCCTCCATGAAACCTTTCTTAAAGGCCTGCGAAGTTGCAACCTTAAATGCCATCTCGGAAGAATCCACCGGATGATAGGAACCGTCATAAAGCACGGCATTCACGCCGACAACAGGATAACCTGCCAGAGGTCCTGCAAGAACGGATTCCGCCAATCCCTTATCCACTGCGGGATAGAAATTCTTCGGAACGGAACCGCCCACGACTTCCTGGGAGAATTCATACGCCTTCTCCTGGTTGTCAAGCGGTGAGAAACGCATCTTGACATGACCGTACTGTCCGTGTCCGCCGGACTGCTTCTTGTATTTGTATTCCACGTCGGAATTCTTAAGGATCGTCTCACGGAAAGCCACCTTAGGCTTGGAAAGCACGATCTCCGTTTTGTATTTATCAAGAAGCTTCTGGACAACGACATCCAGATGAATATCGCCCATACCAAAGAGCAGAGACTGACGATTCTCGCTATCGTTGACAACGCGCACGGTCAGATCCTCCTGCATGATCTTCTGCAATGCCTGGGATACCTTATCCTCATCGCCCTTGTTCTTGGCATCATAGCGCATGTAATGATACGGCGTGGAGATCTCCGCACGGCCGTACACCACGGGAACAGCCTTGGTAGCCAAGGTGTCACCGGTCATGGTGTCGGGAAGCTTTGCAAATGCGCCGATATCACCGGCATGAAGCTCTCCGACTTCAATGGGCTTGTTGCCGCGAAGAACGTAAACCTTGCCGCACTTGAATTCATTTTCCGTACGGGTATTGTATACAAGGTCATCAGACTTGATGACGCCGGAGCAAACCTTTACCAGAGAATATTTACCAATGAAGGGATCCACGATACTCTTAAATACATACGCGCTTTTTGCTTTGGAAAAATCATAATCCGCCTGGAATACTTCATTGGTCTTTACATTTAAGCCCGCTCTGGTGCATTTGTCAGGAGACGGGAAGTATTTCACAACATCATCAAGCATCGTATACACGCCCTGCGCCAATACGGAAGATCCCATGGACACAGGAACGATACTGCCATCCGCAACGCTGACACGAAGTGCGGAACGGATCTCATTCTCGGAAAATTCATCTCCCTCAAAGTAACGGTCCATGAATTCCTCGCTGGTCTCCGCAACGGCTTCCATCAGGATATCTCTGTATTGATCCAGGTATTCCTTGGAATAATCGGGGATATCGCAATCTACAGTTTCCCCTTTGTCATTCCACTTGCTTGCATTTTGGCTGACAACATTAACATATCCGGTAAATGCACCGTTTTCACGGATCGGCAAATGGAACGGTGCGATCTTCTTGCCGTATAATTCCGTTAATTCCTCGATGACTTCACGATAACTTGCATCATCGATGTCCATCTCGGTAACGAAAAACATACGCGGAATATTGTGTTTCTCGCAAAGCTTCCACGCCTTCTTGGTACCGTTTTCAATACCGTTCTTACCGGAAATAACGATAATGGCGGCATCAGCCGCAGAGATTGCCTCGTCTACCTCGCCAACGAAGCCGATATAGCCGGGCGTATCCAGAAAATTGATCTTGCAATCTTCCCATTCGATGGGAACGAGCGATGTGCTGATAGAATAATGGCGTTTGATCTCCTCTTTGTCAAAATCACTGATGGTGTTACCATCTTCCGTTTTCCCCATTCTCGTTGTGACCTTGGAAAGAAACGCCATAGCTTCCACAAGGGACGTTTTACCGCATCCGCCATGACCCAAAATGGCAACGTTGCGGATCTTATCCGTCGTATAAACATTCATTTGATTTTACCCCCTTCGCATATTGATAGCGAAACACTATGTTTGTATCTTACTAAACCGAGTGCAAAATTACAATAGAACAAACCCCTTCGCATTGTTTTTTTCGAAAAACACAGGCAAAGGGGTTGCATTCGTTCAACAATCATGAATAAAAGTGGGATTCTTCTGATTCATTAGTCATTGATCTCGTAAAGAATCTGATAGATCTCGATCTTTAAAGTATCCGTCTCCGTCATACCGACAAACGTACCGCCGTAATGATAACCGTCCGCGGTTTCCTCGCGACGAACCACCTCGATCACCGTATCGATGACTTCCTTGGTCCAGATCTCCAATTTAACGTCATAATACGTGCCAACTTCCAGTTTTTGAATGGCATTAAAGCCGATCCCATGTTTGGAAAGATCCGTTACATTTACATGTACAAATTTTACGGTCGTGATACCGTCATTGTCCAGACGTTCAAACTCTACCGCAACATCCAAATCCAGCCGCTTGCTGTTTCTTCTCTCTTCCATCTGATATCCGTCCTTTCTGCTCGACAGGAAATTCCTTTCCGTTTTTAAAGGATAAAACTTCCCTTCCTTTACCATATTAAATGATTTGTCACAATTTTACAATAAAATTACACTTTTTATTTAAAGAAGTTAGAAAACATGGTATACTATTAAACACGAATCATGGTGATGGGGAGAAAATCATGAATCTAAGCCAAAACAATGCAATATTATACATTGAAATCATTCTTTTCTGCGCTGCGATCATCATTTACGTCATGATAGAATTTGGTGATATCAAGCAGAAAAACCTTGCAACACATACCGCTATCCTCAATTATGTTTTTCTTGTATTATTGGGATTCTATCTGGCGGATGCCCTTTGGAAGATGTTGCAGGACTTTTTTCATGCACCGGCGTTCTTAAATTATCTTTCCAATATCCTTTATTTTTCATTCAGTTCCGTTGCGGCGGTTTTGATCTTTATCTATTGCCTGTATCAGATCCATTTTTCCTTGTGTGAAAATGCGGTTTTTCTAATGTTTATCTCCCTTCCGTCTTTGATCGTGATCATGCTGGCCGTCTCCTCTCTTTGGACGGGATCCTTGTTTTATATCGATGATACGGGTTCCTATGTGCGGGGCGATCTGTACTTTTTACAGCCTTTGATCATGTTTTCCTATCTGATCCTCTCCTGCCTCTTTGCGCTTGCGAAGAGTTATATGGAGAAAAATCCGTACTTAAAAAAGAGGGATATCCTTTTGGCGGTTTATCTTGTTCCTGCCATTGTATTCGGTATACTGCAATCACTCCTTTCCGTCGACGGACTGCTCGTGATCGGCATTACCGTTTCCATGGCTTTCTATCTGATCAGTTTAAGAAAGATCATCAAAAACCAGATGAATACCATTCTTTCCACACTGTCTACGGGATACGAAGAGCTCTTTTACGTCAATATCAATACGGGGACATACCAACTGATCGCCAGTACCGGACATTTTTTTGATGCCACCTTTACCTATGAATGCACCAATTTCTTTGAGGAATTTTTGGAATATCTCACAAGGCATACCCAAAATGAAAAAGAGATCAGTCGGATCCGCTTTGCCCTCGAAAAAGAACGGATCCTTTATGAATTGCGGGAACATGATGCCTACTACATCAATCTTCACCCTTCCAAATCCCAGTTTTACAGCCACGAATACTACCAGATGAAAATCGTCTCCGGTGATGCTTTTACATTGGACAATAAAAATGTCGTGGAAAGTATCGTTGTTGCCATTTCCAATATTGCCGAGAAAATGCGTCTGGAAAACGATCAGCTCGACGCCATGCGCGAACTCATCCGTAAGGAGGGAAGCTATCAGCAGGCGATCTACTCCGACGCAATGGGTTTTTATGAGATCAACCTGACCAGAGACACCGTAAACAGCGGTCTGATGGAAAATATCGACGGCGAACAAAAGGATGTATCCTATACGCTTCCTTTAAGCCATCCCTTACGTTTTTCCGAATTTATACGATATCGTATACAGAATAACATCTATTCCAACCAGGATGAATACACCCGGATCATGGACAGTGCGTATCTGACGGAGCAATATGGGCATGGGAACAATATGATCGAGGTCTCCTTCTGGGCCACTACCCCTTCTGGTTCCATGCGCTGTCATCGCAATATCCTCTTTTTGTCCAAGGACGAAGTGTCCGGGGATATCATGGCGCTTGTCATCGTGAAAGATATCTCCGAGAAACAAAAGAAAGAGGATGAGATCGCACGAAATCAAAACATCATCGAAATCCTGGCCGGAGAATATTCTTCCGTATGCTATGTTGATCTGGCCAACGGGCAGATCACGCCCTACACCTTAATGGATACGGACAATATCTTCACCAAAACAATGTTGAGCGGTCTCAATTATATGGATTCCTATGAGATCTTCCTGCACAGCGTCGTAATCGATGAGGATCGGGAAATGATGTCCATCGCCGGCGCAACGGATACCATTATCCAGCAGCTTCGCCAGGAGAAAACCTACGTCACGATTTTCCGTGCCAACATTGACGGAGAAGCGCATTATTGCGAAATGAAATTTGTCCGCGTCAATTCCATTGCCGAGAACGAATTAGGCGTTGCTTTGGCATTTGCGGACAAGGATAAGGAGATCCGCAGGGAACAGTTCCAGCAGGCGGCTTTAGAGGATGCCAAGTTCCAGGCCGAGAGTGCCAATAAGGCCAAGTCCACCTTCCTGTTTAATATGTCCCATGATATCCGTACACCGATGAACGCCATCATGGGATTTACGGATATGGCGCTTCACCATACGGATGACCCCGAAAAAGTCCGTGACTTTTTGCTCAAAGTACAGTCCTCCGGCGACCATTTGTTGAAACTCATCAATGATGTCCTGGATATGAGCCGTATCGAGAGCGGTAAGATCGCGATCGAGGAGGTACCGCAGGATCTGCAGAAAAATATCATCGAGATCTCCGATATCTTCATCCAGCAGGCCGGCGTAAAATCCATTCGATTCACGTATGAATTCCGGAATTTTACCAATCGGCTCGTTTTGGCGGACAAACTGCATATCAACCAGGTGCTGCTTAATATTGTCAGCAACGCCATTAAGTATACGCCCGAAAACGGCGAAGTTTCGCTGATTATCGAACAGTTATCCAAAGCGCCCAAGGAATACGGTGCCTACATCTTTGAAGTCAAGGATAACGGCATCGGCATGAACCGCGACTTCCTCTCCCACATTTACGAACCGTTTGACCGTGAGAAAAACTCCACCGTCAGCGGTATCGAAGGTACAGGTCTCGGTATGACCATAACCAAAAAGCTGATCGATATGATGGGCGGGATCATTGCGGTTGAAAGCGAACAGGGCGTAGGCACCACGGTACGTTTCCAGTTAAACTTACGTCTTGCGGATGAAGATGCCATTGAGAATACGACCGACTATACGCCGCCGGAAACCCATTATGAACGCAATTACAACGACGAATACGATTCCACCGAGATCGCCGGGAAACGCATCCTTGTGGTGGAGGATAATGACCTTAACCGTGAGATTGCCGTGGGGATCTTGGAGGAGGCAGGCCTTGTGGTAGATTATGCAAGTGACGGTGACGAATCTGTAGAGATCATGGAAAATGCACCCTCCGACTACTATGATGCCATCTTTATGGATATCCAGATGCCACGTATGAACGGATATTTGGCCACGGAAATGATCCGCCATATTGCGGATGATACCAAGTCCAACATCCCGATCATCGCCATGACGGCCAACGCCTTTGCGGATGACAAGAAAAAAGCTTTTGCAAGCGGTATGAATGCCCATCTTGCCAAACCGATCATCGGCATTGACATGATCCGTACCCTGCAGGATGTTTTGGATGAGCATCATGCGAGAAAATCTTAAACGAACCCAAAAAGCCGGAAGTGCTTCGCACCTCCGGCTTTTTATTGATAAATCTTAGAATTCCTGCTTTACGTCCTTCATGCTGAATGAGAAACGTCCCATCTTGTCCTTGCCAAGGCATACGACACGAACCTTGTCTCCCAGGGTCAGAACATCCTCCACATGGTCGATACGCTCTTTACAGATCTTGGAAATATGCACCAAACCTTCTTTTCCGGGAGCAAACTCCACGAAAGCACCAAACTCTTTGATGCTGACAACCGTACCGTCAAAGATCTGGCCTTCCTCAAACTCGGTAACGATCACACCGATCACGCGGATGGCTTCATCGATATTGGCCTGGTTCTGTCCGCAAACGGATACGAAACCGTCATCATTGATATCGATCTTTACATCATAACGATCGATCAGGGTGTTGATGGTCTTACCGCGCTGTCCAACAACTTCACCGATCTTTGCGGGATCGATCGTCATGTTGGAGATCTTTGGCGCGTACTCGCCCACATGATCACGCGGCTTTGCAATACAGGGCTCAATGATCTCGTTTAAGATATACTCTCTTGCCTGCTTGGTTCTTGCGATCGCTTCCTCAACGATCGGTCTGGTCAGACCGTGGATCTTGATATCCATCTGGATCGCCGTAATACCGTCATGCGTACCTGCAACCTTAAAGTCCATATCGCCAAAGAAATCTTCCAGTCCCTGAATATCTGTAAGAACAATATAATCGTCATCCGTATCTCCGGTCACCAAACCGCAGGAAATACCGGCAACAGGCTTCTTAATGGGCACACCGGCTGCCATCAAGGACATACTGGAGGCACAAACGCTGGCCTGGGAAGTGGATCCGTTGGATTCGAATGTCTCGGATACCAGACGGATGGCGTAAGGGAACTCCTCCTCGGAAGGAAGCACGGGGACCAAAGCCTTCTCGGCAAGTGCTCCGTGACCGATCTCACGACGTCCCGGTCCGCGGCTGGGCTTGGTCTCGCCTACGGAATAAGACGGGAAATTGTACTGATGCATATAGCGTTTACCGGTGATATTCTCATCAAGACCATCCAGTCTCTGTGCTTCGGAAAGCGGCCCCAATGTGGTAATGGTACAGATCTGCGTCTGTCCGCGGGTAAACATGGCGGAACCGTGTACTCTCGGGATGATATCCACCTCTGCAGCCAAAGGACGGATCTGGTCGATGGCACGACCGTCCGGACGCTTGTGATCCTTTAAGATCATCTTGCGCACGGTCTTCTTTTGGTATTGATATACCGCATCGGAAAGAAGGGCCAGCCACTCTTCGTTATCTGCAAAAGCCTCTGCAAGCTTCTCCGTAACCTTCTTGATATTTTCATCGCGGATCTGCTTCTCGTCTGCAAATACGGCTTCTTCCATCTCTGCAGGGGGAACGATCTTTTTGATCGCCTCCATCAGATCCTCGGGGATCGTGCAGCTCTCATAGGAATGCTTTTCCTTGCCGCATGCCGCGATGATCTTATTCATGAAGCTGATGATCTCCTGGTTGATATCATGTGCCTTATAAATGGCATCGATCATCACATCCTCCGGGATCTCATTGGCACCGGCCTCGATCATGATCACCTTTTCGGAAGTGGATGCTACGGTAAGCTGCAGATCACCCTTATCCCACTGAATCTGGGAAGGATTGATGATCAGCTGACCATCCACCATACCCATCTGCGTCATGGCGCAGGGGCCGTCAAACGGGATGTCGGAAATGCAGGTGGAGATTGCGGAGCCAAGCATGGCTACGATCTCCGGACGGCACTCCGGATCTACGGAAAGCACAAGATTGTTTAAGGTAACATCATTGCGATAATCCTTCGGGAACAACGGACGCATGGGCCGATCGATCACGCGTGCGGTCAAAACGGAGTTTTCGGAAGCCTTTCCTTCTCTCTTATTGAAACCGCCGGGGATCTTGCCGACTGCATACATCTTCTCCTCAAATTCCACACTTAAAGGGAAGAAATCGATCCCGTCACGGGGCTTGTCCGATGCCGTTGCGGTGGACAGGACTGTGGTATCACCGTAATGCATAAGCGCTGCGCCGTTTGCCTGCGCTGCCACTCTCCCTACATCCACCGTAAGGGTCTTCCCTCCGATTTCCATTGAAAAACTCTGGTACATTTTCTCTTTCTCCTTTCGAACATAGAAAGCATCCTCGGCTTTCTATCCATACGATGTAAAGCTAACAGCTTTTATAAATGAACAAATAGAGCGGAAGAAATATCCGCTCTATTCGAACCTTATCCTTGTGATTATTTTCTTAAGCCAAGACGATCGATCAGGGAACGATACCGATTGATATCCTTATCCTTCAAATAAGCAAGCATGCCACGTCTCTGACCTACCATTTTTAAAAGACCGCGTCTGGAATGAAAATCCTTCGGGTTCTCCTTTAAATGCTCCGTCAGCTCTTTGATCCGTGCGGTAAGGATGGCAACCTGTACCTCCGGTGAACCGGTGTCACCCGGCTTTAAAGCATACTCATCAATAATGGCCTGTTTCTTTTCTTTGCTAATCATAATAAATATCCTCCTTTTATGATCTATCCCCCAGTATCAGGAATCGGTCGGAGACTCCGGATTCCGAACACGGGTTCATCAACTTATGCATTGTAACACAAACATAAGTCGAAGTAAAGCTATAAGATCGAATGATCCGAAAATATTAATCCAAAAGGCTGACTACGCAGATCGGCGTCTTGTAGTAAGCACTGGATACGATGATACCAACACTCTCGGAAGCCGCATGAACGATCTGACCGTTACCGATATAGATACCCACATGGCTGATGGTGGAACCGCTTCCGTAGAAGAACAGATCACCCGGCTGTGCCTCGGATGCAGAGATCTGCGTACCGTACGTGGACTGTTCCGCGGAATAATGGGGAAGATAAATGCCCCACTGCTCAAAGATGGAAAGTACGAAACCGGAGCAATCGCATCCGTTGGTAAGACTCGTACCGCCCCATACGTAGGGATTACCCACGAATTCCAATGCGTAGTTGCACAGATCGCAACGATCCTGGCTGACGCCGGTACCGTAACGAACCTCAGACATGGTCATCGCTGTGGGAAGCTCCTCCGCGATGGAGACATACTCGGCATAAACATAAACCAGCTCGTCATCTACCTGGATCTCTACCCATTCGTCAAGCTGATCCGTTACGACGAACTTCTCGCCTTCGGAAACAAGATAGATGATATCGGAATCCGTATTGGCCTCCGCTCTTACGCGAAGTCCGTTCTCAAGAACCGTCGCATACAGATCGTATTCTTCCAGTGCGATCGCAACGGCTTCCTCGCCGGTCACGATATAGTCCGCGCTGACATAGCCGGTCACATTACCGGAAGTGATATAATACCATCCGTCCTCTTCGGAAAGGATCTCGCATGCTGCGCCATCCGTCATCTTGCCGACAAGCGTCGCATCCGTGGATGCTTCTTCACGTACATTAAGGTTACCACCGTCAAGAACGGCAATACCCATATTCTCATACCCAAAATAGGTGCAGTCGATCGCTTCCTCACCGGATGCCGTAACATCCGCACCCAAGGACGATACGGAAGCGTCATCATCTTCAACGATGGATTCGGATAATGCTGTAGTCACACCCGCAGTCGCTCCGGATAATGCAATGGTATCAAGCTCTGTCGTAACCACGCGCAAAGCCGTTGCATCAATGGTGTCATCCTCAGAAAGTGCAGCTGCAAGGCTAAGGCTCACACCGGCGGTCGTCCCTACATAATTGACTGCACTGACATTTGCGGAAGCAAACATTCCGGCAACAAGTGCACAACAGACAACACTGCCAATGGTACGTTTTACATACTTCATTTTGAAAAACCTCCGTGTTCTTTTCATTTACTCCCAATGAAAAGACCATCCCAAACCACTTTGGCAATTATAACAGAATAACCCTCTCTCGTCAATACTATTGTAATATTTTTGTAACATTTGCAAAATTCAATGCAATATTTACATCTTCTCCGATCTGCATTTTCAACGCATCCAGCGAGGAAAACCGTCGTTCCGGGCGGATATAGGAAAGCAGTTCCACACGCAAAAATCTGCCGTAAAGATCGCCGCTATACCCCAGAATATGCGTCTCCACGCCGCAGATATCCTCTCCGCTTACGGTCGGTTTCACGCCGATATTGGTAATGCTTCTGTACATTTTTTCGTCGACATTTACCTGCGACACATAGACGCCGTAAGGCGGCAGGATCTTGGATGTCGGAACAGTCTGATTGATGGTCGGGAATCCGATGGTATGACCGATGCGATTCCCCCCGAGGACTTCGCCCTGTACAAAATACGGATACCCCAAAAGCATATTGGCCTTCCCGATATTGCCTTTTTCAATCTCTTCTCTGACAAAGGTGGAGCTGATGTCTCTGCTCTCGTATTGCTTTTTTTGAACCACATCCACACGATAGCCGTACTGATCGGCATAGGATCGAAGAACCTCGCAATTGCCTTTTCTGTCATGCGCAAACCTGCAATCCGTACCGACAACAAATACTTTTACACGCATTTTCTCGACCATCATGCGGATAAAATCTTCGGGTTCGAGAAGTCTGATCTCATCCACAAAAGGGCATTCGATAAAATAATCGATGCCGATCGCCTCGAAGATCTCATGTTTTTCATCATTGGTCGTAAGAAGTTTTGTGGTATGATGCGTGATCACATCCAGAGGTGCCATGTCAAAGGTAAAGATCGCGCTTTTTAAGCCCTTCTCCTTCTCTCTTCTGACCACGTCCAGGAGCTTTTTGTGCCCCATATGCAAGCCGTCAAATTTGCCGATGGCAAGCACCGTGTCTTCTTCGGATGTAAACGCAAGTGTATGTTGAAACAACTGCATGTCTATATCTCCGCAAAGATCTTATCCGGTTTGAAGTCCGATTTTTCAGGATCCGCTTCATAGAGCGCAAAGAAACGTCCTTTACTGTCATAAACGCGGATCTTTCGTCTCGGATCCTCTCCCGTTTGTGTATTCTTCTTGATAGAAATCAAACCGTCCTTCGGCAAACGATTGCCGTTAAGTAACATTTTTTCATAATCCGGACGAATCTGCATCGCAGAACATCCGGCATAGATCTCCTCGATGGGATGCACCGCCTCATTAAGGTGGCCCTTTTCTTTAAGTGATTGCAACTCGGCAAGCGAAAAGCTCTGCGACACATCAAATGCGCCCACGTGCGTGCGAAATAAAGCCGCCATCGCGCCGCCACAGCCAAGTTTTTGTCCGATATCATGGCAAAGGGTACGGATATACGTCCCCTTGGAAACATCTGCCGTAAAGATCACGTCAGGCAGATTCATCGCTTCGATCGTGAGACCATACACCGTGATCAAAGCCTGCTTGCGCGCGACCTCTTTTCCTTCTCGGGCAAGCTCATACAGCTTCTTCCCCTGTACCTTTTTGGCAGAATACATGGGCGGCGTCTGCAAAGAATCCCCCACAAAGGAAGCCATCGTGCTTTTTATCAGATCTTCTTCAACCGGCACATTACCGGTCTTTATAACCGTGCCGGTCGTATCCTGCGTGTCCGTCTCGATCCCCAGACGAAGTGTTGCGCGATAAGTCTTCCTTGCGGCAGAAAGATCCTCCACGGCTTTGGTGGCTTTTCCGAGACACACGATCAGCACACCTTCCGCTTCCGGATCAAGCGTCCCGGTATGTCCGATTCTTTTCTGTCCGAAGATCCCTCTGCATTTGGCAACCACATCGTGGGAGGTGAAGCCTTTTTCCTTGTTGACGATCACGAAACCCTGCATGTCATTCGTCCTCAAGCTGCTTGCGGATATCCTCGCAAAGCATGGTGATCATCTCCTCGGGAGATGTATTCACGGAACAACCCGCCGCCTTGATGTGTCCGCCGCCGCCGTATTTTTTGGTGATGCAGGCAACATTGACATCATGATTGCTGCGCAGGCTGATCTTGTATTCGCCGGGATTCATCTCATAAAAGAAGATCGCCACTTCCACGCCCTTCGTTACTCTTAAGCTCGCTACGATGCCTTCCAGGTGACGGGATTCCACACCGAAATCCTTCATCTCCTCGGCTGTGATGATGCTGACGATCACCTTGCCGTCCAGATACATACGACTCTTTAAAAGGGCCTGTCCCAAAATGCGCTGCTGCTCGTAGGATTTGGTGTAAAAGGTTTCATCTACGATCCGGGTAAAATCAATCCCCTTATCCATAAGACACCCTGCAATGCGCATGGTCTTGGAGCTGGTGGACGAATACTGAAAAACGCCGGTATCATGGACCATACCCGTATAAATGCATTCCGCAAGATCCGTATCGATCTTATCATCATCCACAAGTTCAAAGATCAACTCACAGGTAGAGCTGGCCTCGGGAAAAATATAATTCTCATCGGCAAAATGATCGTTGCTGACGTGATGATCCACGCAAAACGTCTTCTTTGCGGACGCAAAATATTTTGCGGAATCTCCCAAACGATCCATGTCTCCGCAATCACATGCGATAAACAGATCGTATACTCTCCCGTCCGGGCGGTCGTTTTGAATATCCGATGCGTGCATCATGAATCGAAAGATCGTCGGTATACGGTCCAAGTAGATGTCCGCATGCACCTCGGGATAATATTTTAAAATATAATTGTAAACCGCAAGTGTCGACCCGACACAGTCTCCGTCGGGACGCACATGACCGGAGATCGCGACCGTTTGCACTCCGCAAAGCACATCATCCAAGCGCATATCAATCGTCTCCTTCCGTACTGTCCGTGCTTTCCGTCAATTCCTCGATCTTATGATACATGGAAACACCGTAAGCAATGGAATCATCCTCCGCAAATACAAGGGTCGGCGTATTTCTTAAATTTAATTCCTTCGCAAGCTTTGTCCGGATAAAACCCTCCGCCTTGCGCAGTGCGAGCAAAGCGCCTTCGCGCTCCTCATCACTGCCCATGATGCTGATATAGGCTTTGGCCGTTTTCAGATCCGGTGCCACATACACATCCGTCACGGAAGTCATCACGGGGATCCTGGGGTCCTTCACATCATTGCGGATGATACCGGATAAAGCACGCATCACCTCGGCATTTAAGCGTTGGTTTTTTGTACTGTTTTTTCTCATGTTCTCGGAACCTCCACCATGATGTAAGCCTCGATCTGATCGCCTTCTCTGATCTCATCGAATCCTTCAAATACAAGACCGCACTCAAATCCGGCTTTTGCTTCCTTCACATCATCCTTAAATCTCTTTAAGGAGGCAAGCTTGCCTTCAAAGATCTGCTCGTCATCACGGCTGATCCTTACGCTGCAGTCTTTTTGTACGGCACCGTCAAGCACGTAGGATCCGGCAATATTACCGATACCGGACGCCTTAAAGATCTGACGGATCTCAGCATGACCGATGATCTTTTCTTCATAGATCGGATCGAGCATACCCTTCATGGCTGCTTCGATATCTTCAATCGCATTGTAGATAACCTGATAGATCCGGATATCCACGCCTTCATGATCTGCCGTAGACTTCGCCTGCGCATCCGTACGTACATTGAAGCCGATGATGATGGCATTGGACGCCGAAGCCAGGATAACGTCGGACTCGGTAATATTACCCACACCGCTGTGGATGACCTTAACCACAACTTCCTCATTGGAAAGCTTGGCAAGGGATTGCTTTAATGCCTCCACAGAACCCTGAACGTCCGCTTTTACGATGAGTTCCAGTTCCTTTACATTGCCGGCCTGAATCTGTGAAAACAGATCATCCAGAGACATTCTGCTTCTGGTTTCATCCAGAAGTTTCTCACGGCCTTCAGAAACAAAGGTCTCCGCAAAGGAACGCGCTTCCTTCTCGCTGTCGAGGCACACAAAGATCTCACCCGCATTGGGGACCTCAGACAGACCGATGATCTCAACCGGAACGGACGGTCCCGCCTCTTTGACATTACGTCCAAGATCGTCATACATCGCACGTACTTTACCGAAAGAAGCACCGCAGGCAACGGGCTGACCTACCTTTAACGTACCCTTTTGTACAAGGATGGTAGCGCAAACACCCTTGCCCTTATCAAGCTTCGCCTCCAAAACAAGACCTCTTGCTTTTCTCTTCGGATTGGCTTTTAATTCCAGGATGTCCGCGGTCAAAAGGATCATTTCCAAAAGATTGTCGATACCTTCCTGCGTCTTGGCGGACACCGGTACGAAGACCGTGCTGCCGCCCCAATCCTCGGGGATCAATTCGTATTCGGAAAGTTCCTGCTTTACGCGATCAATATTGGCACTGGGCTTATCGATCTTGTTGATGGCAACGATGATCTCAACGCCTGCTGCCTTGGCATGGTTGATCGCCTCCACCGTCTGCGGCATCACGCCGTCATCCGCTGCGACCACGAGCACGGCAATATCCGTTGAGGACGCGCCACGCATACGCATAGCGGTAAACGCTTCATGACCGGGCGTATCCAAAAACGTGATCCGACGATCTCCGGACTTGACCATGTAAGCACCGATCGCCTGCGTGATACCGCCGGCTTCCCGATCAATCTCATGGGTATTGCGAATCGCATCCAAAAGTGATGTTTTACCGTGATCAACGTGACCCATAACG
>CAJOPA010000034.1 GCA_905236235.1 uncultured Eubacterium sp.
AAATAGAATCCGTTCCAAAGACTCATCACCGCGCCCGTGATCCCAAAAGCACAGATGATCACGGTACAAGCTACCCAAAGCGACGTGGATTTTTGTTCCGGATCTATCTTGTATTGCACATAGTAGGCCAGTCCGATGATGGTGATATAGCCCATACAGTAGGGCATAAAATACCCCATCTTGACCAGCACATGGACAAGCAGTCCGGGGTGGTTTTCCAAAGACCATGCGATACTGTCTCCCAAGAGCAACAGCGTGGCGCTGATATGCATCCAGAGAAGCAACAGATTTTCTTTGTGAAAACGATCTTTGCCGAGAAGGATACAAAAAATAACGATGCATCCGAACATCGCGCCCCAAAACTCCAAAGCGATATATACGTTTTTATCCCAAAATGTCATCATTCACCGCTATTCCTCGTGTCCGCGAAAAACCGCCCACGCATACTGATCCATATATTCTCCCCGGTAAGCATTGATCGCCCGGGTGTCTCCTTTTAGGAAATCATAAAGGTCGCATTGCACCTTTTCCGGCACGATCCCCATGCGTCCCCACTGTCTGGAAATGACTTCTTCGCAATCCACACTTCGAAGACCGTTTAACAGGTCGCTGCGGATGTTTTTAAGATAAGAATTCTTACTGCTCTCATCCTCATCATTCCACAGCACCTTGATGATCTCCGCATTGGTGCACAGCGCACCCTTTCTGTCCACAAGGTAAGCCAAAAGCTCTCTTGTTTTTTTGTACTGAAAATCAAGCGGCGCACCGTTAAAGAACACCTCAAAATTGCCGAAGGTGCGGATGAGCAGGCGGCTCTTGGGCCGCTCCTCCACCGGATGACGCAGGTTTTCCAGTTCGATCCTGATCTTTTCCTCCGTCACGGGCTTTAAGATATAGCCGCTTGCATGCAGCTCCATGGCTTTGCCGGCGTACTCCGCATAGCCCGTCGTAAATACGATATTGGTGTACGGGCTGATCTCTTTGATCTGCTGTGCCAGCTCCATCCCTGTCATTTCCCGCATTTCCACATCCAAAAAGGCGATGTCGCAATGCTCCTGCTCGACATGTTCGAGCGCCTCCTTGGGCTTGCGGAAAAATCTCACCTGCGCGTCGGGAATCTCCCTTGCCAGGATGGCCTGCATGTTTTCCAATGCCATTTTTTCGTCGTCTACAACAATGATCTCCATCAGTTTGTCAGCTCCTGTATCCTTTCCTGTGCGGTCTGCGCGTTACCGGAGGCCGGATAATCCGTTACCAGATGTTCATACACAGCCAGCGCATCCTCCGTCCGTCCCTTGCGCATATAGGCTTCGCCCAAAAGCAGCAATACCTGCGCATCATAATACGTCTCATCCACGGCGATCATCTGCTCATACAGCGCAATGGCCGTATCGTCATCCTGCGCCGTCACTGCCGCTGCTGCCTGTTCGTAAAGGGAGGCGAGCAGGGTGGTGTTTAACGTGGCCGCACACAGCTCGTAGATCGGCTGCTCCGTCTCCGTGATCTCGTCTTTATTCACCTGGGTGTAATAGGTCAGTGCCGTGACACTGTCCCCGCTTACCAGGTAGTAATACGTCATCAGCAATTGTTCGCTGTTATTTAACTCCTCCGTCTCCGAAGTCTGCGTCGCTTCCTCAAGCTGCGCCTTTAAGTCCTCGATCTGGGAGTTTAAATCCTCTTTCTCGGAATTGAGCGTGGCAATGGTGGCTTCCTTGTAGGCAAGCGTTTCGTTGACCGTGGTGACGTCCCGGTTGGCCTGCAACTGCACAGCCGTACGGATGGACGGCACGATCAGAAAATACATGCACAACGCGCCCGCCACGATCCCCAAAACGATATTGACCACCGTGGAAAGGATCCTGCCACCGGTCCGAATAGGCTGGATGATGGTCTCGTTCCCGCTCCGATAGGAGATTGTCTCCTTCTTACGACGGTTTTTATCATAGCCCGTCTCCTCGATCAATACCCGAAGCTCACGCAGATACTGCAGCGTCATGGTATTGTTGACATCGATCTTGACCGCCTGGTTTAAAGACTGTCGCGCCTTGCCGTAGTTACCGCCCACCAGGTACAAAAGTCCCAACAGCTGATGCGCCTTGAGCAACCTCGGGTTGGCACCGACCGCCCGTTTTAACTGCAGGATCGCCAGATCCGTACTGTCCTGTTTGCAAAAAGCAAGCGCCTGGTTGTATTTGGAGATCGCTTCGCTGTATTTTTGAAACTGCTCACGATCGCGATCGATCCGGTTGAGATAATCATTGGCCGGATTGTCATCATCTCCGAAGGTCTGGGAGATGACCCACTCCCCGACAGCCTGCACGATATCACCGGTCTCAAA
>CAJOPA010000035.1 GCA_905236235.1 uncultured Eubacterium sp.
GTGCCCGTGATCTATGATGTGGATGATCTGGTCTTTGACTATGATGCCATCTGCGATAAACCCTACGTCAATACCAAGGAGTATACGCAGACCTATACCGAGCTCATCCATGACTGCATGGAAGCTTCGGATAAGCTTTTGGTCTCCACGGAGCATTTGCGGCAGGCGTGTGAGGAACGGTTCCCCGGGAAGCCGATTTATGTAAACCGCAATGCAGCGTCCTCCGAGATGCTGATCCTGTCTTTGCGTGCGCTGCAGGCAAAGAAAATGCAAAAGGATCGTTTTGTGATCGGCTATTTTTCGGGGTCACCCACCCATAACCGGGATTTTGCCACCATCGCGGATGTGCTGTTGGAGTTTTTAAAGACCCATCCGGATGCGGTACTTCGTATCGTGGGCGTGATGGATCTGCCGGAGAGCTACCGTTGCGTCAGCGATCAGATCAGCCGTGTGGGATTTGTGGACTGGAGGAGACTGCCGGAAGCCATTGCGGATGTGGATGTCAATCTCATGCCGCTCGAGCAGACCTTTTTCCATGAATGTAAGTCCGAAAACAAATGGATGGAGGCGGCGCTGGTCAAAACCCCGACCATCGGTACGCGCACGGAGGAGATCGCGGCCGTGACACGCTCCGTGACCTTCTTTGATGAATATCTGGAAGTCAAAAAAGAGGATGATATCTTCCTTTGCAACAGTACCAAGGAATGGGAGATCGGTCTGGCCTGGCTTTACGCGCATCCCGATGCGGCGGCGCGGCTTGCCGAAAATGCTTTTATCCATTGCGTAAACGAAAAAACAACGCTGCAAAAGCATACGGCATTATATGATTTTATGATGAATTAGCGGGAGAAATGCGGCGATACGGCCGCAGGAATGAATATGACACCAAGTACCACGCCCCGTGCGGGCAGCAACAAACATCTGCGGGAAAAGATCCTTTTTCGGGGAGGCCTTGTTTTGATGTTTCTCTGGGGACTTGCGATGTCTTTCTTGATCCCGCCCTGGCAATGCCCGGACGAGACGTCCCATCTTTTGTATATCTCCATGGATGTGCACAATGAGCCGATGTTTTCCGTCCTGTTTGAGGATCTGGATATGGATTTTTACCGGATCCAGCTGCAGGCGGGAGAGAAGGTGGATCGGGCAAAATGGCTTGCGGCCGTATGCGAAGAGCGGCAGTATGACCGCGAGGCGCTTGCACCCGACGGTTTTAATGTGGCGATCCTAAAGCATATCATTCCCGCCATGGGGATCTATCTGGCGATCGCCCTGGGGCTTAACGCCTTTTGGGTGATGGTCTTCGGAGAGATCTTCAGTCTCCTGTTTTATACTTTATCCTGCGCGCTGGCGCTGCATCTGATGCCGCGCAAAAAGGAGCTCTTGTTTTTGACCATGCTCTTTCCCATGGCCATCCAGCAGGCGGGCTCCATCAGCTATGATGCCACGGTCAATGCACTGGGTTTTTTGTTGGTGGCCTATGTCTTTTATCTGCGGGAAACGAAGCCCGCGGTGGGATGGCTTGATGCGCTGCGCGTGTTGGTGCTTTTGTTGTGGATGAGTTATTGCAAGCCGCCCTATATCGTGCTGGGGCTTTTGGTTTTCATCATCCCGAAGGAAAAGATCCGGCTGTCTTTGGGCGGACGGTTTGCCATCGACGGAAAGTTTCTTAAAAAATGGAAGTGGATCCTGGCGGCGGGACTAGTCGTTCTTTGCATAGCGGGGATGCTTGTTCTTAAAAACAGTAACTGGTTCGTGTATGTTTTGTATGCGCTCTTTACGCATCCCAAGCAGATGATCTACCTTTTCGGCATGACGGTGCTTACCTGCGCCAAGGGTTGGGCAGCCTCCGCGGTGGGGATGTTCGGATGGATGGAAAGCTCCATGCCGGGATGGTTTATGCTCCTTACCTATGTGCTGTATCTGATCCTTGCCATGGAGAAAACGCCCGAAAACGGCTTATCCCGCAAGGAAAGGGTGCGCCACGGGATCTATCTGTGGATCGTCTTCGGCGTGGTAACGGCGGCGCTCATGGCCTCCATGGTGGCATGGACCGTGACCGTCAATCTGATGGACGGAGATACGAGTGCGACCTGGTTTGACATTGATACGTTGATGTATGAGATCCCCTATATCGGCGGGGTGCAGGGACGGTATTTCCTGTTTTTGCTGCCGATCCTCGGCATGGGTATGCCGGAGTGGATACGAGGTTTGAAAGGAAAAGAATGGATCGCGCCGGCCTATGAGGTCTTGGCGATCGTTGTTTCGAGTGTCGTGCTTTGGCATCGATACTGGGTATAAAGGAAATGGTACCTATGGATACAAGGACAAAAGTGGCCTCCAATTTCATATGGCGTCTGGCGGAACGAGGCGGTGCGCAGATCGTTTCTTTTGTGGTCTCCATTGTGCTTGCCAGATTACTCGATCCGGAGGTCTACGGTACGGTGGCGATCGTGCTCACCATTACGACGATTTTGGATGTCTTCGTGGAGGGCGGTCTCGGGACGGCGCTCATCCAAAAAAAGGATGCGGACAGCAAGGATTTCTCCACGGTCTTTTATTTTAATATCACAGCCTGTCTGCTCCTGTACGGCCTGCTTTGCCTGGTGGCACCGCTTATTGCCGGATTTTATGACAATCCGGAGCTGACACCCATCCTTCGCGTGTTGGGACTGATCGTCGTGATCTCGGGTGTGAAAAATATCCAGCAGGCCTATGTGTCCCGCCATATGCTGTTTCGCAAATTTTTCTTTTCCACCCTCGGTGGGACGATCCTCTCCGCCGTGGTGGGGATCGTGCTGGCGCTTAAAGGCTATGGTGTCTGGGCGCTCGTGGCGCAGCAGCTGACCAACCCGGCCGTGGATACCATGATCCTGTGGATCACCGTGCGCTGGCATCCGACGCTTGAGTTTTCTTTCTCCGGATTAAAGGAGATGTTTTCCTATGGCTGGAAGCTTTTGGTCTCCACGCTGATCGACCGGATCTATACCAACTTAAACGCTCTGATCATCGGTAAGCTCTACACGGAGGAATCTCTGGCCTATTACAATCGCGGCGATATGTTTCCGCAGCTGATCATCTATAACGTTAACACCTCCATGGATTCCGTGCTGCTGCCGGCGATGGCCGAGAAGCAGGACGAAAGGACCGAGGTGCGCAATATCACCCGGCGTTCCGTTACGGTGAGCACCTATGTGCTGGCGCCGCTCATGATGGGGATGGCGTTTACGGCGCCGGTGATGGTGGAGCTGCTTTTGGGAACCAAATGGCTGGCATGCGTTCCCTATATCATGATCTTTAGCGTAAGCTACATGCTCTGGCCGATCCACACGGCCAACCTGAATGCCTTAAAGGCCATCGGCAGGAGCGATCTGATCCTCAAATTGGAAATCGCCAAAAAGGTGGTGGGCCTGGTCGTACTCCTGATCTCCATGTGGTACGGGGTGTTTGCCATTGCCCTGTGTTCCCTGATCACGAGCCTGGTGAGCGTCGGGATCAACAGCTATCCCAACCGGAAGCTTTTGGGATACGGTACCTTCACGCAGGTCAAGGATATCCTGCCCAATTTCATCCTTGCCGTACTTATGGGCGCGGCGGTCTACCCCATGCGCTACCTGTCCTTGCCACTTCTTGTGATCATGGTATTGCAGATCGCATGCGGCGGCGTGTTGTACCTTGCTTTATCAAAGATCACGGGCAATGAGAGCTTCCGCTATCTGTGGAGTTTTTACAGGGAAAAGAGAGCCCGCAAAGTTTGACGAAGGTTGGATATATTGTTAAAATATGAGTCGTAAAATCGATGCCGCATAAAGGAGCGATCGGAGATGCTTGAAGTAAAAATGTATGAGTTTACCCCCCACGGAGATGCGCGCGGGGAATTGGTATCCATTGAGGAAAATAAAGATGTGCCGTTTGATATCAAACGCTGCTACTATATGTGGAATACCACGCCGGGCGTCCGTCGCGGTTTTCATGCGCATAAGCAGCTCGAGCAGGTTCTCTTGTGCGTACACGGTTCCTGCAAGATCCACCTGGATAATGGGACGGATACGGCGGAGGTGCTTCTTGACAAGCCCAATGTCGGACTCTATATCGCCAATGACATGTGGCGGGAAATGTATGATTTTACCGAGGATGCGGTGTTAATGGTATTGGCATCCACGTATTATGACGAGTCGGATTATATCCGCGATTATGACGCATTTTTGCAATATGTCCGTAAGGAAGGTTGATCGGATGGTACAGTTTTCCGTTTTGGTATTGCTCTACAATGCAAAGCGTCCGGCCCTAGAGGGGACCCTTCGATCCATTCTCCTGCAGGAGGATGCTTCCTATGAGATCATCCTGGCCGACGACGGTTCGCAAAACGACTGCCTTATGTGGGCAGAGGAATATTTAAAAGCAAACGGGTGCAGGGATTATAAGGTATCCACCCATGAAAACATGGGCACGGTGAAAAATATCCTGCTTGCCCTTACCCCGGCGGAGGGGAAGTATGTCAAGCCTCTGGGAACGGGGGATTTTTTCTTTGATACGCACGTGCTTCGTGATGTATGGGAAGCCATGGAGGGGCAGGAGAGCGTCATGTGCTTTGGCAGGATGCTCGGCTATGATGAGGGCGGACAGACCCATGCGGTCCGACTTCCCAATGATCTTGCGGCCTTTTACAAACAGGATAAACACCGGGTGAAGATGAATATGATCGTCCACCAGCATTGGGTGGTCGGCGCGGATAATTTTTACCTTCGGGAGGCGTTTGCCCGGTATCTGCAAAAGCTGGACGGAAAGGTGATCTACTGCGAGGATATGGTGCAGTTGTTCTTCTTTTTGGAGGATGTGCCCGTGACCTATATGGAGCGGCCGCTCATCCTGTACGAATGTGCGAGCGGCGTGTCCACCCAGAGGGGAAGCGCCGCCTTTAAGCGGATGGTGAAGGACTTATTGGAGGGCTTTACCGTCCTTAAGGAGGACTACCCGAAGGATTATTATGTAAACAAAGGATGGCGGATGGCGCTTTGCCAGCAGACGATCAATCGCCCGCTTCTTGCCATCCGGATCCTTTTGTGCGATCCGGGGTATTACGGGATGCTGTTTCGGACCGCTCTGCAGGCAAAGTATTACCGCGTAGAGGGCGAAGGGATGCTCCGGGAGCTTTTGCACACCGGGACAGATCCGCGATCATGAACAAAGGAGAGGGCTTGTGTCGATCAAATCTGCATTGGAAACTTTGCTACTATTGCTTTTTGTATACGGCTGCTTTTTTCTTTGCGTGATCAAGGGCGGCCTTTGGGAATATTTTAAAAAAGCGGCGCTTGCGGACAAGATCGGTACCGTGGTCTTTGTCCTGGGCATGATCGCCCTGCAGGCCTACCGCACGCTGTCCGTATGGATCGATTTTGCGATCGGCGGTGTGATCTCGGCACGGTTAAACAGTCTTTTTAACCTCACCGGGTTGGGACACGGGTATTACATGACCATGGAGATCGCCGTCGTCTTTTATATCCCCGCGCTTTGTCTTTTGGCCTTGGCGCTGTATCGGATGGCCTGTGCCAACGGGCTTCATGTCCATGGTCCGGTGTGGTATCTCGCTATCTTCTTTGTCGGCTCCAATGCCTACAGTCAGCTGTATTGGACTTCCGGGGCGGAGATCATCCTGTTACTTGCGGCGGTGATGATGTACTGGTTAAGCACCGTGATCTATCGCAAGCCCGTGCTTTTCGGGAAAAGATGGACAGGGATCGCCGTATGGATCTTGATGGCCGCGGCGTGGTATTTTATGATGAGCACAGAACGCGTGGACGGCATGTATCCGCAGTATTATCTGTGCCAGGAGCTTGTTTTTATCGCACTGGAGGCAGCGGTCTTTACCAATCTGATGGCCGCACTTCGCAGGAAGAAAACCGCGGATGGGATTGTGACCGTGGAAAAGAAATCCCTGCGTTATGGGATCTCTTGTATCTTTGGGGTGGTGGCGGTGATTGCGATCCGGTATGTGAATGGGCTTTGGCTGACGTTTTTGTAGAAAAGAGACAGGGGGGTCGGATATTGGAGGCATATGACATCAGAAATCCTTAAAAATACGATCCAACACGTTTGGCAACTGCGCAAGGACAAAAAGCAGCGGAGATATTTTGCATGTCTGGCATGCGAGATGCTGCCCGGATTTGGGCGTTTGTTTATCCATATGGAAGCACTCGCCCGCCATAAACGCGCCGTATGGTATACGCCTGTGGGTATGCGGGAGTATTGCACAAAGGCGCAGAAGGAGCTTGTTGTCATCGAGGAACCCACACAGCGGGTTGTCTACAAGCCCGCCTATTACGGAAAGAGTAAGGAGTGCCTGTACCGTTTTCCTTCGCCGAGCATTTATGTGGCAAAGATCACCGACGGCACCGTGATCGGCGCGCTCGGGATGGTTGTCGCCTGCGGCCATATCCTGTGTGATGCTTACGCGCAGGATGAAGATCATCGCACGCTTTTTAAATTTGGGCCGATCAAAAAAGTGAAAAAAGACGGCTTTATGGTGCTGGTGGATAAGGAAGTACAGGAGATGGAGGAGGCTGTCAATCTTTGCGGGATAGCTTCCAACAATTACTATCACTTCACGATGGAGATCCTCTCAAGATTGGATTATGTAAACCACAACGAGGCTTATCGTTCTCTGCCGATCTTAATCGATGCGTCTGTTCAACAGTATGAGCAGATGAAGGATCTTTTGGCAGCGGTCAACGAAACGCATCCGGTGGTGTATGTGAAGGAAGGTGCCCTGGTGAAGGTGCATCACTTGATCCACCCGTCCATGAACACATGGATGCCCGTAAATGTAAGTAACCGGGAGCTTTTCAGGATCTCGGATAATCTGATCGCGGCCTCCGGTGTGGAAAACATCCGAAAAGCGGCGCAAAGATACATGGTCCCGCAGACGGACAAAAAGATCTTTTTGTCCCGCAGACGGACGGAGTCCAAGCGGATCCGCAATGAGGATGCCCTGGCGGCAAAGTTTGCCGAGGCAGGGTTTGAGATCGTATTTACGGAGGATCTAAGCTATGCCGAGCAGGTGGCGTTGTTTTCCTCGGCAGGATGTGTGGTCGGGGCCAGCGGGGCCGCGCTTACCAATATCATTTACTGTCATCCGGGGACGGTGGTCGGCTGCTTTATCCCGGAAGATTACGGTTTTTGCATTTATTCTACGATCGCTTATTTAAACGGATGCAAGGCGCTGTATCTGGATGCGGATATCATCGTTCGCATGGCATATACCGCAGGGGATACCTGTGAAGTAAGGGAAGAAAACGTGCCGGGGTATATTGCGGCATTGTTGGATGGGATGGAGAAAAAAGAATGAAGATCTTGGTTGTGATTCCTGCATACAATGAGGAGGAAAACATCAAACGGGTGGTAGATCATCTAGTCACGCACCATCCGGAGCTTGATTATATCATTATCAATGACGGCTCCTCGGACAGAACGTCCGAGATCTGCCATGCGGAAGGCTATTCCATCGTCGATCTTCCCGTTAATCTCGGACTTGCCGGAGCTTTTCAGACCGGGATGCGCTATGCCGCGTACCATGGGTATGATGCGGCCGTGCAGTTTGACGGCGACGGGCAGCATCGTCCGGAATACATCGCCGATATGGCCGCAAAGATCGGGGAGGGTTACGATATCGTGATCGCCTCCCGCTTTGTGACGGAGAAAAAACCGCACAGCCTCAGGATGCTGGGAAGCAATCTGATCGAGGGCGCGATCCGCCTGATAAGCGGTGTCAGGATCAAGGATCCCACTTCCGGCATGCGGATGTACAATCAACGTCTTATCCGCGTCTGCGCCGATCTGGAGGATTTCGGGCCGGAGCCTGATACGGTATCTTTTCTCATCAAAAACGGTGCCAAGGTAGCCGAAATCCAGGCAGTCATGGATGAAAGGATCGCTGGGGAGAGCTATCTGAATCTCGGTGCTTCCGTGAAATATATGTTGCGTATGATGATCTCTATTTTGATCATCCAGAATTTCAGAAAAACGAAGAAGATCTTTGGATAAAGTGGGATAGGAGTGTTTGTATGTCATTAACGTTTCGTATCATTTTACTGGTGGTCGCCCTGGTGTCGTTTCTTTACCTGATCCGCAAGATCAATAAAGCCAATCTGGCGATCGAGCATTCCCTGTTTTGGGTGCTGTTTTCGATAGTATTGGTGATCCTGGCGGCTTTTCCGCAGATCGCTATTGCCCTGGCGGATGCTTTGGGGATCATGTCCCCCGTCAATCTCGTCTTTTTGGTCATCATCTTTATTTTGCTCTTTGAGCTGTTCCAGATGACGTTAAAGATCTCCCGCCTCGAAAACAGATTGAAGAACCTGGTGCAGTCGGTGGCGCTTCGCGAGGATGGGGAGAATACCTGCCAAAAAGAAGAGATTACGAAAGAGGAAAAGATAAAGGAGCAGTAGGGAAACCACATGGAAAAGTATTGGGGAAAAGCAGCGATCCTTTTGCTTGCGATCTTTGGGATCGCGATGTCTTTATTGGTGCCGTCCTGGCAGACGCCCGATGAAAATACGCATCTGCAGCGGATCGGAGAAGCGCTGGGTATCGAGGAACTATCGCACGAACTGCACGGAGATATGCCCATGGATTTTACAAGGATCCAGGCAAAACCCGAGGAAAAAATGGAAAAAAAGGAGTGGAGGGAAGCTTTCACGAAGGCACCGGCCTATGATCGGGAGAAGCTCTTTCCCACGGGTCTGCATCTGTCGGTGATCAAATATCTGCCGGCCGCTTTGGGGATCCTTTTGGGGCTTGCCCTGCATCTGCCGACGTTTTGGATCCTTATGCTGGGGGAATGGTTTTCCCTTGCTTTTTACCTGGCGGGCTGCAGTCTTGCCTTGCATTTTCTCCCGGCCAAAAAGGAGATGCTCCTGATCTTTATGTCCTTCCCCATGGTGATCCATCAGGTGGCATCCATCAACGCCGATGCCGTGCTGTTGACATTATGTGTCGTATACTGGTCCTATATCTGCAGTCTGGCCTACGGGGATAAGACGGTTGGATGGAAACATGCGGGCGTGGTCCTTGGCCTTATTCTTTTGATCACGTATATCAAGCTTCCCTATTTCTTTATGATCCTTGCGATCTGTCTGATCCCGCGGGAAAAGATCTGTCTTCCCGTCGGCAAATGGAAGATCGATGGGAAATGCATCCGCAGATGGAGGATCCCGGTATTGATCCTTGCGGCGATCGCATGCGCCGTGGTGATCTGGAAGTTTCGGGATGCTTATGATTATTTTGGCGTGCTTTGGGCGATGTGGGAGGAAAAGCGTCGTACCTGGTATCTGTATAAAGTGACGTTTCTTGCAAACTGGCAGTATCTGTTGGTCTCCTCTGTGGGACAGTTCGGATGGCTGGATTCGGCACTGCCCATGTGGTTTTGCGTACTGACCTACGTAACGGCGGGCGTGATGGCGGTTGTGGGCGGCAAGGGCAAGGTGCGTGGGTTGGCAAAGGGATTTGCTTTCCTGGTATTTTGCGGTCTGTTTTGCCTGACCTTTGCGTCGATGATCCATTATTCCTTTGAAATGATGCTGGATATGGAGTCACTGCCGAGCTTTGCGGTGGGATTGCAATGGATCCCCTTTATCGGGGGCTTGCAGGGCAGATACTTCCTGCCGTTTGTGCCGCTGTTGTTTTTGGCACTTCCGGATCTAAAAATTGAGGGACGGTGGAAGTCCTATGTGCCGCTTGCCTATGAAGTCCTGGCCATCGTATGTACGACGGTGGTACTGGTTGGGCGCTATTGGACTTGATCTTTTTGGTTAATGACGGGGAATCAGAGGAAAAGAGTTTGAAAAATTGGATCTTGCAATATAAAAAATGGCTGAAATACCTTGTGATGCTTGCGGTTGCGGTGATACTCATCTTAGAGGAAGCAAAAATCCTGGATACCTATGCGGAACCGTATACGGATTACTATTGCGCCTATACGGGAAATCTTGCTTATGCAGAGGTTGAAGACGGCGTGTCGACGGGGAGTTTTTATGCCGTTAAAGAGACGCTGTCGGGATTTTCCGTGCCGGTGGAGATCTATGAGGATCTTGGCGGACAGGTAAGCTTTACGGTCACGGATGCGGACGGAGAGGTTCTTTATCAAAGCGCAACGTTTGCGTTGGCGGACGTGGTGGATATCGAGATCAACAGTCTGTATTTTGATCTTACCGACGTGGACGATCTTCATTTATCCCTGGGAGAGTCGTATACCTTTTCGGTGGAGACAACGGGGGTTGCCGGGATCCGTTTGCAGGGAGATTCCCTGGGTCTGTTTGTCTACCAGTGGTATGAGGCGTCCTACTTTTCTTTGATGCTCACGATCCTTTTGATCGCAGACGTGGTCTTTGCACTGCTTTTTGTATGGATCTTAAGGAAAGGATTTCATGCCGGGACCATGTTTGCGGTCTGCTTTGCCGCAGGAGCGTTTGTTACATTTCTTTCCGTGCCCTTTGTAAGGGATGACGAATTCCGCCATTTTGCAAGGGCGTATGATCTGTCTTCGTTTCAGGATGATCTCTATTTCAGCAAGGACCGCTCCGGTGCGATCGGTGTAACGATCGAATATGACGATGGGTATGCCCTTGTAGAGATGCCGGCGGATGCATCGGAACTCCGATTGGTTTCACGATATGAAAACAATCTGACATACCATACCTATAACGCGGAGCGAAACATCAGTCTGAACATCCAAAAATGGATCAGTCTGTTTGCCGGGAAAGAGATCGAAGGCACTGTCATAGCCTCGGAAACGGCGACCTATACCCGCAGCATCCTGTCCTACTGGGCGCAGGTCTTGTTCATGGGACCGGCGATCCTTTTGGGTGTGCGGCCGTTGTATCTGTATTATCTGGGATGCCTCGGGCAGGTGTTTGTGTGCTCGCTCATGGCGGCGGTCGCTTTTTGGCTCGCACCAAAGCATTCCTCATGGGTAGCGGCCTTTTCGCTGATTCCTATAGTGACACTGTTTTCCGCCAGTGCCACGCCGGACGGCCTGCTGTTTTATGAAAGCATGCTTTCCATCGCCTGCATGCTGGGTCTGCGGGAGAGGAAGATCCCTCTTTCGGACAAACGTGGGCTTGCGATCCTGGCGTTATGGGCCTTTTTGACGATCTCCATCGGCGTGGAAAAACTGCCCTACATCCTTTGCCCGTTGACGGCTTTATGTCTGCTGACACGGGATAATTTTAAGATCCTTAACGCGGCGTTTTTTAAAAAACACATCAAAGCCGTGATCGCGCTTTTGGTAGCTTTCATTTTGCTGATCGTGTTCGGGCTTACGGTTTTCCCGGGAACGGAGCGGATCTGTGCCGTGATCTATGAATCGTTTGTGGGGAAGGAACATATCCTTTTCTACTTCCAAAACTTCCGGATCATGACCCATATGTTTTTGCATTCCGGTAAGATGTTGTTGCTTGATCTGTGGGGCTGGTTGTGGGCCGGCAGGTTTTCCTACGGATGGATCGCCGGGATCCTGCTGTTATTTTCCAAACGGGATCTGGGGATCATCAGGAAGGCGATCTTTGTCCTTTCCTTCGGCTTTCTTTTGTACATCATCGTATGGGTGGGCTACAGCTGGATGCCGGTGGATTGGGGCCTGATCTACGGTACGGTCTGGGGTGTGGCTTTTCGTTATGTGGTGCCGTTTTTGCCGATGCTCATGCTGGCCATTCCTTTTGGAAACGACAAGACGCAGCATGTCGTGGAAGAGATCTGGCCGGTGACGCTTACGGGACTTGCCATGATGGGTGTGCTTGTCAGTCTGCCGGCGTTATAGAAAGAGAATAGTATGAAACAAACAGTCAGTATCATCGTGTGCACCTACCGCAATACGGACGGGCTTTTCCCGACGCTTGACAGTATTTTTGCACAGGATTATGAAAATATCGAAGTCATCGTATCGGATGACGGGACCCCGGGGTTTCGTGAGCGCATCGACGAGATCGAGGCGTATTTTATGGCGCATGCCGGGGAAAATATCCGCAATCATGTGATCAACGCCATCCCCGTAAACGGCGGTACGGTCAAAAATATCAATTCTGCCATTGCGCTTTGTAAGGGAGATGTTTTTGTGGGCGTCTCCGCGGACGATCGTTTATCCGATCCGGCGACGGTGACGCATTATGTGGAGTATCTGGAGGAGACGCACAAGATGATCGTTTTCGGAAGACTGCGTGGCGTGACACCGGAAGGCGTCTTCCACGAGGTTTTGACTTCCTGCGAGTCGGATGTGGCGCTGCTTCGTTCCTATACGCCCGAAGAGACTCTAAAACGCCTGTATGCGCGCAATTTCCTGCCGGGACCGGCCGTGGCCTATACGAGAGAGCTCATAGAGCGGTACGGTGTCAGGGATGAGGAATTGCGGCTGATCGAGGACTATCCCTATTGGATCCGTCTGGCAAGAGAGGGCGTTACCTTTGGGTATCTGGATGAATTTACGGTGGATTATCTGATGAATTCCTCCGGCGGCGGCAATTACAGTGAGATGTTTATGAAGGATATGTTTCTCCTCTATGAGAAATATATCTTTCCTTACGATCGGCGCTACGGCGTGTTTCAGGGGTTGTATAACGCCCTAAAACGCGCGGGCCTCGGGTACTATATGTTTATGGCGAGGAGGCCGGGGCTGTCCGGCGGGGCAAGGTTTGCCGGGTGGATCAAGTACTGGCCCTTCCATCTGTATCGATGCATTTTGGACAAAAAGGCGGACAAAAGCAGTGAATCTGATTAAAACAATGATCTTGGGAGACGCTGCCCGCGCGGGAAAAAACGGCGTGCTCTGGAATATGATCGCAAGTCTCTTATATTCTTTGCAGTCCGCGGTGCTGCTGTTGGTGGTGACGCGCTCGGCGGGCCTTGTGGACGGCGGGATCTTTACCATCTGCTACACGGTGACGCAGATGTTTACCACGGTCGGCAGCTACGGCATGCGTGATTTTCAGGTCTCGGATGCCAAAGATACCTACGGATTTGCCACCTACTATACCTCGCGTCTCGTGACGGTGGGACTTATGGTCATGACCTGCATGGGTTACGCTCTTATCCGCGGATATACGGGGCAAAAGCTGTTGCTTATTGCGATCCTTTGCGTCTACCGCATCGTCGAGGATGTGGAGGATGTCTTTGACGGCCATATGCAAAAGGTTATGCGTCTGGATGTGGCGGCCAGGATCCAGGCGTGGCGTCTCATCGGCGCCATGGTGGTCTTTGCGGCGGTCTTTCTCGTGACAAAGGATCTGACGGCAGCCTGTGTGGCGCTGACCGTGTCCGCCGCCGTGCTTTCGTTTGTGTTTGTGGCGTTGTCCATGGGGACTTTTCCCGAGATGCGATGCGCCTTGTCAGCGACGGGGCTTTTTCCCCTGCTTCGGCAGTGTCTGCCGTTATGCCTTGGCGGATTTTTGTACAACTACCTGGTCAACGCGCCAAAGTATGCCATTGACCGCAACCTAAACGAAGAGATGCAGACGGTCTTTAATATCCTCTTCATGCCGATCTTTGCGGTGAATATGCTGAGCATGTTTATTTTTAAACCTCTGGTTGCCAAGATGGGCGTGTTGTGGAATACGGGAGAGGAAAAGAAGCTCGTCGGGATGATCCTAAAGCAGTGCCTTTGGATCGTATTGATCACGGTGACGCTGTGCGCCGCCGGTTTTGTGGCCGGCTGTCCGGTGCTCGGCGCGATCTACGGGACGGATCTGTCGGCATATCGCGCGCAGTTTGTGCTTTTGATCGCCTTTGGTGGGATCGCGGCGTTTGTTGCTTTTTTTGTGGTGGTCCTGACCATCATCCGCCGCCAGTGGGTGGTGATCGTTGCCTATGCCGTGGGGAGCCTCATGGAAGGTCTTTTGGTGGACCGTGTGGTCGCACGTTTCGGACTGCATGGTGCCGGATGGATGTATGGTGCGGGCATGGGGGCGGTTTGCCTGATCCTGCTTGCGGCCTGCTTGTGGGCCATGCATTTCGGAGGAAAGGAAAGGGAATAAGAAAGGGAAAAGGAAAGGGAGATGGAGTGATGGAAATCGTCTATCGGATGTATCGTAAGGTTTCCGACCTTACGATCACAAAAAAGATGTTAAAGATCTATAAAAGCGGAACGCCTTGGGCCAATGCCGCGGCAGAGCGCAGGATGCGGAAACTGTCGCAAGCCGTACACGGCAAGGGGCCCGTGCGGGTGGCTTTTCTGGCGCAGGTCCCCAGTTGTTGGAACAAGCTGCAGAGTGTCTTTGAAGCCATGCAAAAGGATCCGCGTTTTGCACCGTTTATCCTGGTGATCCCGGATGATGTGAGCAAGGCGGGAGGGGATGCGCTTTCGTATTTTCGGGGGTTATACGGAGAGGATGTGATCGAAGCCTTGGAGGGAGACCGTTATTATGATCTTCGCGCCGCTTCTCCGGAGTATGTGTTTTACCAGAGACCGTACGATCATTATCTGCCGGCGCAATACCGTACGGGGACGGTATCCGCCTATGCCAAACCCTGCTATGTGACCTATGGATTTGAGATCTTTGGCGGGATCGAGGATGTGGTTCTTTCTAAGATCTTTATGCGTAATATCTATCTGTATTTTGCGGAGAGTGAGTGGGCGTTAAAGATCAACACCGCCAATTTCCCCGCATCCCACAGGAAGGGATGGCGTCATACGGTATTCGTGGGCTATCCGGGATTTCAGGATTTTTTAAATAAAAAGGCGCAGTACGATCTGCCCCGCAGTGAGGATCCGCGCCCTTTTACGGCGGTTTATTGCCCGAGGTGGACGGAGGATGTGTCGATCGGCGGCAGCAGTTTTATGAAATACAAGGACGCCATCGTGGAGTATGCAAAAAAGGCGGAGGATCTCCTTATGATCTTTCGACCGCATCCGATGCTGTTTACGCATTTTGAAGAGACCGGGAAAATGACGGCAAAGATGCGTCAGGCCTACCTGGCGCAGATGACGGAGGAAAATCATCTGCTTTACGATACGGATCCCAATTATGCCGCGTCCTTTTGGCGGACGGACGTTATGATCTCGGATATATCCTCGGTGATGCCGGATTATTTTCTGACCGGTCGGCCCGTCATCTATTGCGAAACGGGCGCCACGGAGAATGAGATCTTTCGGGAGATGCTCAAAGGCGCTTACCGCGTAAAGGATTGGGAGAGTCTCGAAAAGACGTTAAACGACCTAAGAAACGGCATCGATCCCTTAAAGGAGGTGCGCCTGCAAAAGCGGGCGGAGCTTTTTGGCGAGGATCCGATGCATGTGGCGGAGAGGTTTTTGGAGGTGTTGGAAAGAGACGCAAAGGGAGAGGCATTATGAAAAATAGAATATATGGTGCGCTTCTCGTCGTATTCGGCGTTGTAGCGCTCAGTATCCCGTGGGGGGGGGGTGAAGGATACCTATCTTGCTTATCGGGCGCAGAAAGCGATATTAGAGACTATACAGGCTAATATAGAGGAAACCTTTGCCGACTATACGGGAGAGGAAGAGGTATGGAAGGTCATCCAGTATGATGATCAAAGCGAAGCGCAGGGAATGTGCTATGCCATTGTGAGCAATACCGGGCGGCTCATTCTTATAGACGGCGGCAATATGGGAAATGCCGATCAGGTGAATTCAATCATCGCTATCTGGGGGATGCATGTGGAGGCATGGATCATCACGCATCCTCATCCGGATCATATCGACGCGTTTCGGTATGTTTATCCCGGTGCATCCGGTGTGATCGATGCCATCTACGATAACGGTATGGATTATGAAGCGTATGCAGCGGTTGCTAATTGGTGGGACCATCCGGAATCCCAGGGTTTGTATTTGGAAATGACAGCGGGAAGTGAAAAGGTGACGTCTATTAACGCCGGAGATTGCCTGGATTTTGGGACACTGAAGATCATGTTTTATCATGCCTATGACACGTATGAGGAGAGCATGGGGGATGTCTGCAATAATGCCTCGCTGGTTTTTAAGGTGGAAGCAGGGGGCAAGAGTATGTTATTTACGGGGGACTGTATACGTACCGCTGCCTATGATAAGATCATGCAAACCTATGGGGAAGATGCCTTAAAGGCGGATTATCTGCAGATGCCGCACCATGGATATACGAGAGCGTTTCCGGATGAGTATGTTTTGGATTATATCCAACCGGAGGTATGTTTTTTTGACGCACCCACTTGGCTGTTTGGGGAAGATTATAACACGCAGGAGCATTGGGATACTCTGACGGCAGCGGGAATTCTGTGTTATCGGTATGAAACGACGCCCAATGCGGTGGCGTTGTACGAATAGGTATGTACCTTGATTTCACACACTTACAGTGATAGTATGAAAAGACATCAAGAAGAAGATTATGAAATAAAATACAGGAGACAAATTATGAAAGGTATCATTCTCGCCGGAGGTTCCGGCACCAGATTATATCCGCTGACCAAAGCGATCTCCAAGCAGATCATGCCGGTGTATGACAAGCCGATGATCTACTATCCGTTAAGCACCCTGATGCTTGCGGGCATCCGGGAGGTGCTTATTATCTCTACACCCAGGGACCTTCCGGTCTTTGAGGATCTTTTTGGAGACGGCAGCCAGCTCGGCATGTCCTTTTCCTATGCCGTGCAGGAGACGCCGAGGGGACTGGCGGATGCATTTATCGTGGGCGAGTCCTTCATCGGCAACGACCCCGTGGCACTGGTTTTGGGAGACAATATTTTCTACGGCCAGAGCTTTTCCAAGGTGCTGCAAAATGTAGCGGCAAGAACGGAGAAGGAGCCGGGGGCCACGATCTTTGGGTACTATGTCAGAGACCCCAGAGAATACGGCGTTGTGGAATTTGACGGAGAGGGCAATGCGCTTTCCATCGAGGAAAAGCCGGCAAACCCCAAGTCCAACTATGCCGTTCCGGGGCTGTATTTCTATGACAACGACGTGGTGGAGATCGCCAAGAATATTAAGCCTTCCGCCAGAGGAGAAATCGAGATCACGAGCGTAAACAACACGTATCTCGAGAGAAAGACCTTGAAGGTGGAGACGTTGGGCCGTGGTTTTGCGTGGCTGGACACCGGCAATCACGATATGCTCCTTGCGGCGGCAAGCTATGTATCCACGATCCAGAAACGGCAGGGACTGTATATCTCCTGCATCGAGGAGATCGCGTACAAGCGCGGTTTTATCGATAAGGCGCAGCTCTTAAAGCTGGCAGAGCCTTTGCTTAAAACGGATTACGGCAAATACCTGGTGGACGTAAGTAACGGACTGTAAATGATGAATGCGATCGAAGTCAACCATATCACAAAAGTCTATCCCCTTTACGCGAGGAAATCCCATCGCGTAAAGGAGGCTTTTTGTTTTGGAAAAAAATGCCTGCATGATGATTTTAAGGCGCTTGATGACGTGAGTTTTACCGTGGAGCAGGGCAAGACCGTGGGGATCATCGGGACCAACGGTTCCGGCAAGTCCACGATGTTAAAAATCATCACCGGTGTTCTTACCCAGACGGCCGGAGAGGTCATCACCCACGGGAGGATCTCATCGCTTCTTGAGCTTGGCGCGGGGTTTCATCCGGAGTATTCAGGGATCGAAAACCTCTATATCAACGGTATCATGATGGGCTTTGACCGTGAAGAGATGAAGAAAAAGATCCCCGAGATCGTGGCATTCTCCGAGATTGGAGATTATGTAAACCAACCGGTGAAAAATTATTCTTCCGGTATGTTTGTACGCCTGGCCTTCTCTCTGGCGATCCATGTAGAGCCGGAGATCCTCATCGTAGATGAGGCACTCTCTGTGGGAGACGTCTTTTTCCAGGCCAAATGCTATGAAAAGATGGCAGCCTTAAAGGCGGCGGGCACGACCATTCTCCTGGTGACGCACGATATGGGTGCCGTGATGAATTATTGCGACAAGGTGATCATCATTAATGACGGGCATTATATCGCGGAGGGAAGCGCCGGGGATATGGTGGATGCCTACAAAAAGATTTTGGCACAAGATCCGGACGATCATGCAAAGGCCCCGGAAGGCCCCGTGATGGGCGACGGGATCGAAGATAAGGTTGGAGACAAGGCGGATATCTATGGTACCGGGCAGGCGGTGATCACGGACTTTGCAGTGGATGCGGGAGCGGAGGTTACCTGTGGCGAGACCTTTACCGTCACCATGAAGGTGCGTTTTTATGGGGATACGGAGTATCCCATCTTTGCCCTGACCATCCGGGATGAGGACGGCGTGGAGATCACCGGCACCAATACCATGTACGCCGGATGTGAGCCCTTGTCCGTCAAAGCCGGAGAAGAGGTGCAGGTGACTTTTCGTCAGCGGGCGATGATGCATCCGGGCAAGTACTACCTCGCCTTTGGATGTACGCGCTTTGCGGCAGATCATCTGGAGGTGCTTTGCAGGATCTATGATGCCAGCACCCTGGTTGTCACGGAAGGCATTAAGACGCGGGATGACAAGGCGGAGGGAGAGAGCAGGATCGGACTGTTTGACCCTGAAAGCAGGATGGAAGTCTATACGCAGGAAAGTTCTTTATGATATAATAAAGTTTTAGAAAGGATGGTTATTCCATGAGTCAGATAACGGTACAGGACTGCGGGGATATCGCAGGATTAAAAGTAATCGAGCCTACGGTGCACAGAGATGCCCGGGGGTATTTTGTGGAGACGTACAACGCCAATGATTTTGCGGAGGCGGGGATCGATGTGACCTTTGTGCAGGACAATCAGTCCTCTTCGGTCAAGGGCGTCCTCAGAGGCCTGCATTTTCAAAAGGAGTATGCACAGGACAAGCTGGTGCGCGCCATCCGCGGCGAGGTATTTGACGTGGCGGTGGATCTTCGTGAAGGTTCCGCGACCTATGGCAAGTGGTTCGGCGTGGTGCTTTCCGAGGACAATGGCAAGCAGTTTTTCATACCGAAGGGATTTGCCCACGGTTTTCTGGTCTTGTCCGACCGCGCGGAGTTTTGCTACAAGTGCTCGGATTTTTATCATCCGGGCGATGAAGGCGGGATCCTTTGGAACGATCCGGCCATCGGGATCAAGTGGCCGATCCCGGAAGGGATGACGGAGAAGGATCTGATCCTCTCCGAAAAGGATACGCGTTGGGGAACGCTGGCGGATGTTGGCCGCACAAGGTGATGTATGAACGATCGGCATAAGACGGTGCTTGGCGAGGTTTTCGCCAATCCTGCCATGGTCAGGGAGCTGGCCAAAAACGATTTTAAAACCAAATTCGCAGGATCCTATCTGGGCGTGGCCTGGGGCTTTATACAGCCCGTGGTCACCATTTTGGTGTACTGGTTTGTATTCCAGGTAGGTTTAAAGCAACATGACGTGGCGGGCGCGGGCGGCCTGACGGTGCCTTATGTATTGTGGCTGATCGCCGGGATCATCCCCTGGTTCTTTTTTTCGGATGCGCTCAATTCTGCGGCCAATGCCCTGGTGCAATACAGCTATCTGGTCAAAAAGGTGGTCTTTGCCATCGGTACGCTGCCGGTGATCAAGGTGCTATCCGCGTTGTTTGTCCATCTGTTTTTCATGGCTTTTCTGGTGGTGGCTTACGCCTGCTGCGGACTGCTTCCCACCCTGTATACGTTGCAGATCCTGTATTATACCTTTGCCATGCTCGTGTTGGTATTGGGGCTTTCCTATATCAACTGCGCGCTGGTTGTTTTTTTCAGAGACTGGGCACAGCTCGTCAATATTGCTCTAAACGTCGGGATCTGGATCACGCCGATCCTCTGGCGCATGGAGGCCGTCAATCTCCCGGGATGGGCGGAGGTGCTGCTTAAGCTCAATCCCATGTACTATATCACGGCAGGTTACAGAGACGCTTTGATCACGCACGTGTATTTCTGGGAGCGCCCGGGGATGACCGTGTATTTCTGGGTGCTGACACTGGTGTTCTTTTTGCTGGGAGACCTGGTATTTAAACGTTTGCGCCCGCATTTTGCAGATGTTTTGTAGAGTATGAATGAAAGTATCGTTGTAAACAATATTTCCAAGACCTACCGTCTTTTCGACAAGCCTTCGGATCGGATCCGGCAGGCCTTTTTCGGAAAGTGGAAGGAGTACGGCCGCAGGAAGGAAGCGCTTTCGGACGTATCTTTTTCCGTGAAAAAAGGCGAGACGGTCGGCATCATCGGCGTCAACGGCGCCGGCAAGTCCACGATCCTTAAGATCATCACCGGAGTGGTGACGCCGGACCGGGGAGAAGTGACGGTAAACGGCAGGATCTCGGCGCTTCTTGAGCTTGGCACCGGATTTCAACCGGAGTTTACCGGGATGGAAAATATTTACAATTACGCAGCCATGGCAGGGGTCGCCAGGGAAGAGATCGAGGCAAAGATCCCGGAGATCCTGGAATTTGCGGAGATCGGAGATTTTATATATCAGCCGGTCAAGGTCTACTCGAGCGGTATGTTCGTGCGCCTGGCCTTTGCACTTGCCATTCATATCGATCCGGAGATCCTCATCGTGGATGAGGCGCTGTCCGTTGGAGATATGGGTTTTACTTTAAAATGTTTTCGCAAATTTGAGGAGTTTCAGGCCGCCGGCAAGACGATCCTTTTTGTCAGCCACGATATGAATGCGGTGCGGCGGTACTGTGACCGGGTGATCCTGCTTGCGGACGGACGCGTGGTGGGCGATGGCCCGGCGCGGGAGATGATCGCGCAGTATAAGCGCTCTCTCACGACGCAAAGCGCACTGGTTCTCAATCCCAATGCAAAGAAAACGCAGACGGGAGAGGTTGACATAACAACATACTCCATTCTGGATGCGGATGGGATCGTGACGCAGGTGATCGAAAGCGGAAGACCCTATACCATCCGTATGAAGGTTACGGGGTTGTCGCCAGAGGATACGGAGAATGTGGCTTTTGGCTACAGTATGGCAACGCTAAAAGGTCTGGTGGTCACGGGCACGGTGAAGAGACCGGAGAACGCCGGTATGAAACAGGATCTTACCGGAGCGGAATGGATCGTGGAATTCACACAAACGATGCATCTCGTACCCATGGAGTATCTACTGACCCTTTTTGTCAAGCAAAAGGAGCAGCAAACGGTCACATGGGAACACGTTACGAACCTGACGGTTATCAGCGACCGGCAGTCTGCGGGATACTATGATATGGAGGCGGAGGTAGCCTATGGAATGGTTTCAGCACGATGAAAAAGAGACCTGTCTGCGTTTTGATGCGGCCAGACATTCCCTGATGGAACTCGGGGACAGCATGTATGACGTGATCTATGTGGAACCTACGTATGCCGTGGGATTTACCATGGAGGAAGCCATGGGTGTTTTCGTGGGCCTGATGCAGCATATCTGCTACGGCGGCAGACTCCTTGTGGCGGCTTATAACCGTTTTGGCCTCCAGTTTTTTGCCGGGGAGCCGGAACCTTTTTCCGGGAAACTTTTTGAAGGCATCGGAGGGCTCGGAGAGGCCAATCTCTATACGGAAAAGGAATGGGCGGACGGCTTTGCCAAGCCGGGACTTAAGGTGATCCAGACGTATTACCCCTATCCGTCGTTACATGATGCATCGGAGATCTTTATCAAGGATTCCATGTGGGAGCATTCCTATGGACGGCCGTATGATGAGGGGCGGTATGAGCGTTTTCATCTTTTTCCGGAGGATATGGTGATCCGGCAGATGATGAAGGATGATACGGCCACGTATTTTGCCAACGCCTTTGTGTTTGAGATCGCCGTCACCAAGGATATCCATGCCAGGTCCTATATCGAAGGAGATCCGGCCAAGCGTTGGATGGTATATTGCAAGCTCAACAAAAACCGGACGGCTGCGTACCGGACCATGACGGCCATTTACTATCTGGACGGAGAAATGTCCGTGGTCAAAACGCCGCTTACCGAGGAGGCACAGGATCATATCGCAAGGATCCATGCCAGGGAGTCTTTATTTGACAATGCCTATATCAAAGGTTTGACGGGATCTTTAAAGGATGGCGTTCTGACCTATCCTTATATCAAGACGCCGTCTTTAAATTCCATGCTCTGCGCATGCATGGACGAAGGAGATCTGGAGGGGATCTACCGCCTGATCGACGGGTTTTACCGGGTGTATTTCTGGAATACCAAAAAGAGCGGACATATCTCCCCCGCCAATATGGACCTGATCTTTGATAACGTCTTCCCTACGGGAGATACCTATACGATCATTGATTGCGAATGGGTCAGCGAAGAGCCGCAGCTTGTGGATTATGTCAAATTCCGGGGTTTGCATGAATTTTATTTTCGTTATGACAAGATCCGCAATATGGTGGATATGGAGAGTTTTTTCGGGCATTTCGGCATCGATGCGGAGGCCGGAGCGCTGTATTTGCAAAAAAGCATCCGCTTCGTATATGATGAGGTCGGTGTACAGACGCCGGATATCGGTGAGGATGTGGCAGGACTTTCCGGAAAGGAAAACGACAGCAGGACGCTCGAGAGTATGCTTCGCAATCATTTGTCCGTCAGTCTGTACTACAATACCGGAGAGGGGTACGTGCAGCATCAGGTGTTGACCGATGAGATCGAAGCCCAAAGGGGAAGCTTTACCTGGCGTGTTTCTCTGCCAAATCCCCGGCAGATCAGATCCATTCGGATCGATCCCGTGGAGAATGCCTTTATCCTCGGCAATGCGCATATCGATCTTGGCGAGAGAACGGACAGAATGTTTGCGGTCAACGGATTGCGCCTTGCCGGAGGCGATGATTTCTTTTTAAACGGGGATCCGCAGTTTGATTATCATATGCCGGCGGGATTTCCGGAGGAGATCACGATCACGGGACATTTTGATATCCTGACACCCAATGAGGTTGCGGGGATTCTGCACAATCTTGGGCGGAAAGAACGAAAGCAGCTTATGAAGATCAGTAAGATGATCGGATAAGTCACATAGAAGAGGTACCTATGTACAAGCAGGACAGACGAGGCTGGTACAAGCATTGGGATTTCACGTTGATGGATCTCTTTTGCATGCAGCTGGCCTTTATCATCAGTTTTTATATACGATTTGATTTTGCCGACCTGGGGTGGGTTTATTCGCGTACGGATTATCGCAAGATCGCTATCCTGGTGATCTTATTGCAGCTTGTGATCTCCTTTTTTACCGAAGCGTATAAAAATATTTTAAAGCGCGGATTCTTTGTGGAGGCGACGGAGCTTCTTAAAGACCAGATCATGGTTTTTGCTCTTTTGATCTTTTACTTCTTTATCACCAAGCAGTCCGGGGACTACTCCCGTAGCTACCAGGCGATCTTTTTTGTCGTATCCTTTGTGATCACGTACATCGGACGATTGACGCTCAAAAGGATCCTTTTGCAAAGGTTAAATGACGTTAACGTCAACAATGCCATGCTGATCGTCTGCATGGAAGACACCGTGGAGGAAGCCATCCGGGAGTTTACAAGCAAAAACTACCTGGGATCCGTGGTCGTGGGCGCTGTCGTCCTTGACCGCGACCGCATGGGCGAGGAGATCGAGGGCGTAGAGATCGTCGCCAATGCGGACAATCTCTACGATTACGTGGCGGAGCA
>CAJOPA010000036.1 GCA_905236235.1 uncultured Eubacterium sp.
AAATCCCGTTTTGCACCATCTCCGGAAAAAGCGTAAGCACATGAAAATGCATGCTCTATTCTCCCAATCCCGGAAGGAGATGCACCAGCATCCTTCCGTTTGTTATATCCACATTTAATATACAGTCCCGTATCGCGGGAATCAATATTTTTTTGTCTGTCTGAAGCGTGACTTCATAGACGTCGTTGGCGCCGGTCGGAAAAACATCCGTAAGCTTCCCGAGAAAACGCGCCTTCGCCTTTGGCGCGTCCGCATCTGCCTCAGATGCGTCCTCCTCGTCACAATAAACATCCAGGCCGATCAGATCGGCAATGAAATATTCATCTTCCTCCAAGGCAACCCTGTTTTCCCTGGTGACATACAGTCCGCATTTTTTATATTTTTCAATATCATTGATGGAATCGATCCCGCAAAACTTAAGGATCACAAACTTCCCCGCAATGCGGGCCCGTTCCACATCCAACAGGATCTTTTCATTGTCGGACAAAAGGATCAGTCCTTTTCTTCCCGCAAAAGAGGACGGGTCGTCCGTCATGGGAAATACCTTCACCTCTCCGCGGATCCCGTGGGTCTGCGTGATCACGCCCACCTGATAGAGTTCTTCTTCCAAAATCGTGCCTCCGTATTTAGAAAAAAACGGTCCTTAAATGAATAAGGACCGCTGTGTAATTGTGTTTACTCGATATCTACAATCACTTTCTTTTCTTCTTTTGACGATGCTGCTTTTACAACGGAGCGAATCGCCTTGGCAATACGTCCCTGCTTGCCGATCACTTTCCCCATGTCACCTTCCGCAACGTGAAGCTTAATGATAATGGACTTTTCCGTCTCCTTCTCTGTAACCACAACCTCGTCAGGATGATCAACGAGTGATTTTGCAATTACTTCCACTAATTCTTTCATACAGTCCACCTCGAATTTACTTCTCAATGCCGGCTAATTTGAAGATTTTGCCAACCTCTTCGGTAGGTTGTGCTCCGTTTGCAAGCCACTTCTTTGCAAGTTCCTCGTCTACGTGAAATTCGCTCGGATCCTTGGTCGGATCATAGGTGCCGATCTCTTCGATGAAACGTCCGTCTCTCGGGGATCTGGAATCCGCTACCACGATTCTGTAGAAGGGAGCCTTCTTCTGTCCCATTCTCTTAAGTCTGATCTTTACCACGTCTGTCACCTCCTTTATCTAAACTATCTATGCTAAAAGGGAAATTTCATTCTTCCTCTTTTGCCCATCTTACCGCCCATCATACCGGGCATCTGCTTCATCATCTTCTTGGCCTGTTCAAACTGCTTAAGCAGGCGGTTGACATCCGCCACCTCCACCCCGGCACCGGCGGCGATCCGTCGTTTTCTCGGGGGTGTGATGATATCGGGATTGGCACGTTCCTTCGGTGTCATGGAATGGATGATCCCTTCGATCCGCGCCATCTTTTTCTCGTCTATGGCATCCTCGATCTGCGCCATCTGCGATCCGCCAAGGCCCGGCATCATGCCGAGTACCGAGGAGATCCCTCCCATCTTTTTCATCTGATTCATGGAAGTCAGATAATCGTCAAAATCGAATTGCGCCTTTTTCATCTTGCGCTCGAGCTTTGCGGCTTCCGCCTCATCAAAGTCCTCCTGCGCCTTCTCAATGAGCGTGAGTACATCGCCCATGCCCAAGATCCTCGAGGCCATACGATCCGGGTAAAACTGCTCCAGATCGGAAAGCTTCTCGCCCATACCTGCATAGAATATGGGTTTGCCGGTCACCGCACGGACGGACAACGCCGCACCGCCTCGGGTATCACCGTCAAGCTTGGTGAGGATCACGCCGTCGATCCCGATCTTTTCATCAAAGGTCTTCGCCACATTGACCGCTTCCTGACCGGTCATGGCATCCACGACCAGGATCCTGTCGTCGATCTCCACGCTGTCACGGATGTCCGCAAGCTCCTGCATGAGCTCCTCATCGATCTGCAGACGTCCCGCCGTATCGAGGATCACGACCTGAAAACCGTTTTTCTCGGCATATCCCACGGCAGCCTTTGCGATATTCACGGGCTTGACCTGATCCCCCATGGAAAATACCTCGGCGCCGACCTTTTGGCCGTTTACCTTTAACTGCTCAATGGCCGCCGGACGGTACACATCGCAGGCAACCAGCAACGGCTTGCGCCCCTTGGTCATCATCTTGCCGGCGATCTTGGCCGCCGTCGTCGTCTTACCTGCACCCTGCAGGCCCATCATCATATAAATGGTGATCTTGTTGGCGGACTTGACCTTAAGCTCCTCCGGCTCTCCGCCCATGAGCTTTACCAGCTCTTCATTCACGATCTTGATCACGGTCTGGCCGGGATTAAGTCCGCCCAGCACATCCGCGCCCACGGCACGTTCCTCCACGTCCGCGACAAATCGCTTTACGACTTTAAAGTTGACATCCGCCTCCAAAAGCGCCATGCGCACTTCCTTAAGCGCCACCTTCACGTCTTCCGGTGTAAGAAGCCCTTTGCTTCTTAAGGATTTGAATACGTTTTGTAATTTTTCGGTAAGACTGTCAAATGCCATGTCCTGCTCCCACCACCGTCATCGTGGCAAAAATCCTTAAAACTGGTCCATCAGCTCACGCATATGCGTATCAAACTCCTTGCGCATGGATGCGGAAAAGGCATCCGCATGATCATCCGCCCAGGAAAGAAGCGCTCCGGCGCTCTGCTTTGCCCGCAGGAAACGCTCCACCAGTTGCAGCTTTTCCTCATAATGCAAAAGCATCTGGTCACAACGTTTCAAAAGATCATGCACGCCCTGCCTGGAGATGGAATACTGCTCTGCGATCTCACCCAAAGACAGATCCTCAAAAACGGCCGCCTCGTAGATCTGCCGCTGATGTTCCGTCAAAAGCTCGCCGTAGAAATCATAGAGTAAACTCTGCTCAAAAATCTTATCCATAAGCTTTGCTACCATCCACTCCGAAGGCATCTTACAACAAGGGATATCTTACAGGATTTCCCTGTGCCTGTCAAGTATTTTTCCTTGACAGATTTTCATCTTAAAAAATCAAATTTTCATACCCAGTCGCAGGATTTTTGCCTTGAATTGTCAGAAAAATATTGACAAATATACTTCGATATAGGATAATGATAGGCAACTGAGGGGAGCACGCTACGTCCCTTTGCGCAATACGCCAAGCATACCATAAAAGGAGACCGGCCTATGAACAAGTACATGGACGATTATCAGGAAGGCGTCATCGGCGAGATCGCCAATATCAGCATGGGAAATTCCGCCACGACTTTGAGCGTCATGGTCAATCAGAAGGTGGACATCACCACGCCCACCATTTCCGTCATCAACCGCAGTCAGGCCCTCGATGATTACGAGAAGACCTGTATCTTTGTGCAGATCCACTATGTCAAGGGTTTGGAGGGCAACAACGTCCTGATCCTTAAAGAGGAAGACGTCAAGATCATGACCGACCTGATGATGGGCGGCGACGGTCACGGGACCTTTGCGACCGGCGACCTGAGCGAAATGCATATCAGTGCCGTTTCCGAGGCCATGAACCAGATGATGGGCACAGCCGCCACATCGCTTTCCACGCTCTTAAAACGTGATGTGGATATTTCCACGCCGCAGACCAACAGCATTGATGTAGAGAGCGTCAAGATCTTTGAAAAAATGTTTGAAGAACCGGAGGATGCCTTTGTAAAGATCTCCTTCCGGTTGCAGATCGGCGAAGTCATGGACAGTATCATGGTCCAGCTCTACCCCATCCATTTCGCCGTGGATATGATCAATTTGTTCCCAAAATAAATCTACACATAATAAAAAGGATGGCTCCCGGAGCCATCCTTTTTTATTGTTCAAATCTCGCCTGAGATATCTTATCTCTTGTTGCTCTTTCTCCAGATATGCATCTCTTCCGCATTCTTGATGAGCTCATCCCTAAACTGCGGATGTGCGATCGAGATCACGGCCTCTGCTCTCTGCCAGGTGGTCATACCCTTTAAGTTGACCATACCCTGCTCCGTTACCACATACATGGTATTGGCACGGGTGTCGGTGATGATGCTGCCGTTGCACATGTTCGGAAGGATATTCGAAGTCAGGCTTCCGTCCTTGCCGGCGCGTGCGGATTTTAAGCAGATAAAGCTCTTGCCGCCCTTGGAAAGATGTGCGCCCATAACGAAGTCAAGCTGTCCGCCCGCTCCGCTGATATGACGAAATCCGGTACTCTCCGCACCAACCTGGCCAAACAGATCCACGTTGATACAGCTGTTGATGGAGATGAAATTATCAATAGAGGAGATCACGCCGATGTCATTGACGTAATCTACCGGTGCCATCAAAAGTGCCGGGTTGTCATCCAAAAACTCATACAGCTCCGGCGTACCTGCTGCGAAGGAGTAGGTCTGACGATAACGGTCGATCTTCTTCTTGGAGGAATTGATCTTGCCCGCTAAGGACAGCTGCATGAACGCATCCACATACATCTCGGAATGCACACCAAGGTCCTTTAAGTCGGAGTTTAACAGAAGGGATCCCACTGCGTTCGGCGTATTGCCGATACCAAGCTGCAGACAGCATCCGTCGGAAATCTCGTCCACGATGTATTTTGCGATGATCTCATCCTGCTCATCGGGCTGACCGGGCGTAATCGCCGGCATGGGTGCAGACTCACCTTCCACGATCATATCCACATCCGAGATATGGATGGACTCTTCAAAACCGCCAAGACACTTCGGCACCTGCGGATTGACCTCCACAATGATCTTGTCGGAGATATCACAGGCTGCCTTGATATGGGAGCCACTGGGTCCGAAATTGAAATACCCGTGCTCGTCCATCGGCCCTACCATCAGCATGGTGACGTTGTTGCGCTCCATGTTTTCACGATAGTAGCGGGGAAGCTCGGAAAAACGGATGGGCGTGTAGTATACCAGACCGCTCTCCATATATTTACGATCCAGGCCGCTGCAATGCATGGAGTTGTAGCAAAAATGTTCTGCCGCATTCTCCACATCAAAGATCGCAGGCTTGCGGATCGTATTGCCGCCGCGAACCTTGATATCATAAAGCTCCGGCATTCGTGCTGCGAGGGCGCGGTCCAATACCACCGGAATACTGCAGTTCCAACCGTATTCCACCCAGTCTCCGGACTTGACGATGCTCACCGCCTGCTCCGGGGTTGTCAGTTTCTTTGCGTACTCTGCGCGATAATCCATGTGTTTTTCTCCTTTAAAAATATATTTATGATTTCATAAATGATTAACTGTTCTTCACGATACCCACGATCCGGCTGGTCCCCAGCCGATCCGCTCCGAGATCCATAAACCGTGCCGCAGCTTCCAGACTCCCGATGCCGCCGGAAGCTTTGACCTTTACCTTGCTGCCGATATGGCTTTTCAGAAATGCCACATCCTCAAAGGTGGCACCGCCCGTAGAAAACCCGGTAGACGTCTTGATATAGTCCGCTCCGGCCTCTGTTACCAGATCGCAGAGCATGCCCTTTTCGCGCTCCGTCAAAAGGCAGGTCTCAATGATGACCTTCATCACCTTTCCTTCGGAGGCCTCCCGGATCTGTTTGCATTCCGCAAGGATCTCCTCCCATGCGCCTTCCTTGACCATCCCGAGGTTGATCACCACATCGACCTCGTCCGCGCCGTTTATGATCGCATCCTTCGTCTCAAAGACTTTGACGGCCGTCGTGGCATAGCCGTTGGGAAACCCGATGACCGTGCAGATCTTCACCCTCCCCCCGGCATATTGGGAAGCGCGCTTTACAAAGGCAGGCGGGATGCAGACACTCGCCGTGCCGTAGGCGATCCCGTCATCCACAATGGTCTTGATCTGCTCCCACGTCGCATCGACGGTAAGCAGCGTATGGTCCGTATGTTGTAAGATCTCGTCCGTAGGAATCATGGCTCTCCTCGTTTCCTTCTTTCAAAATCGGCTTTTACAATGATTTTAAAGCATACAGGATATGATCGATCCCGTTTAGTTCATGGATCAGATCCATCACATCATTGGCTTCCTTCGAACCGAGCGTCATCTCCATGCCCACATTGCCCGGAAGTGCGCTTCTCGGTGCCGTCACATCGAGCTTTTCCACATCATACCTGGCTTCGACTTCGTCAATGATATATTGCAAATGTTCCAGCCCGTCGATCTCCGCATAGAGATAGTATTTCTCTGCGCGGTTATTGGCAAGCTTGCGCTCATAGGCATTCAGTCCCACACTGGCAAAAAGAATCACCGCAAATCCGGCGATCGCCGCCACATAAAACCCTGCACCGATACAGATCCCCATGGAGGCCGTGGCCCAAAGACCGGCAGCCGTGGTCAGACCCACGACTTCAAAACGGCCGCGCACCAGGATCATCCCGGCGCCCAGAAAACCGATGCCGCTGATCACCTGCGCCGCGATCCTTTGCGGATCGATCCAGGTGTAGCCCAGCACCTCAACCATGTATAGCCCCGTCATGACCGTCATGGTAGCGCCCACGCCGACTAAGATATAGGTCCGCATACCGGCAGCGCGCCCATGAAAACGGCGCTCCGTCCCGATGATGCCCGCAAGGAACGCGGACAAAAGGATACGAAACACTACAGAGATCTCATTCCATTGGCACAAAAAATTCCAAAGATTCAATATACTCATAGCACCTCTACTATACCCAGACCGTGCCCAAAAAGTCAAGCAAAGCCTGCATCACAAATGCCGCCGCGCAGGCAAAGATCGCTACCTCGATCAAACCCTTCTTGCGATAGGCAAGGATCACCGCTACCACAAAGGCAAATGTGGAGGCGATCACCGATCCGGTCGCCGTAAAGATCGCCGGTACCGTCATGGCCGAAAGCACCGCATACGGGATATAGGCCAGGAAAGATTTAAAGAAAGGGCTGGTGATCTTACGATTCATAGCCGCAAACGGCACGGCACGCACAAGATACGTCACGAGCGCCATCACACCCACATACATGAGATACGTTTTAAACTCCATGCTCTACCCCCTCCTCTCCGGTCCTGTTTTCTTCCGTCTCCTCTTCCCTGCTCGGGAAAAAGAAGGCTCCCACTGCCGATGCTGCCACACCGCAGATGATCACCACAAAACCAACGGAAAGATCCTTCAGTGCCGGTACGTAAGCAAACAGGCAACTAAGGGCGATCGCAACGCCCACCACCAGGATATTACCTTTATTGCCCGGAAGATCCGGCACCACAATGGCGATAAACATACCGTAGATCGCCACGCTTAACGCGCCTACGACCATATCCGGCAGGATGGCACCGCATACGGCACCGATGAGTGTGCCAAGCGCCCAGCCAAGATAGGGAAGCGTCATCAGGCCAAAAAAATAACTCCTTCGTACCGGTACCTTGCGGTTCATGGAGACCGCAAAGATCTCGTCCGTGATCCCGAATCCCAGGATCCAACGATAAAGTCCGGTAAATCTTTCTTCCGTTTTCTGGGAAAGCGCGATCCCCATCAGCGAGTAGCGCAGATTGATGACCAGCTGGGCCATCGCCATCTCCACCATGGAGCCGCAGGCCAACATGATATTAAGACCCGCAAACTGCCCCGCCGAGGTCAGATTCAACATGGAGATCAATACCGTCTCCCACCAAAAAAGGCCGCCGGCGCTCCCCATGATGCCAAAGGTAAAGGATACACCCAGGTATCCGAGGGCAATGGGAATCCCGTCCCGAAGACCTTCTTTATAAGAAACCATTGTTTGCATTTTCATAAGGCGTTTAAAATCTTCTCCTTCGCCTCTTCCTTCGTGATATCGCAAGCCACCGACAATTCGTCCGAAAGAAGCCGATTTACACGCTGCAACACCTTCTCATCCGACATGTTGAGCCGTTTGCCCTCTGCCTCCCGGCGATTTTGCTCACCGAGGATCCCCTTCATCAGACCCAGCCATTGATCATATTCACAGGAGTGAAGCGCGTCTTTAAATTCTTGATTGCGAAGCTTGTCCGAGCGGTTGTAGGTACCTTCCATCTCGCGAAGCTTGGCAAGATAACCCAAGGCCTTGTCCTTGGAGATCACGGGCCGGATGATAAACTGGTTATCGATCTTCACGTAAAGTTTACCGGAAGTGTCACTGATGGGCTCCATAATATAGTACAGCTCATTGCCTTTGACAAAATCCGGCGTCCCGATCTCTTTGATAGTACATACTCCCCCGTTTTCATAAACAACGATATCGTTGATCTGAAACATACTCCACCCCTTTCTTAAAGTGACATAATTGTACCACTTTTTGAGCAAAAAATCAAAAGCAAAAAAAGCAAATAAAAGAAAAAGCCCGTTTTTACGGGCTCTTTCGCAAATCATCACCATATATCAATTTTCGTCCATCCGCGTCTCTATATCTTGTGCCTGTGCAAGGATCTTCTCGACCTCATAGGTGTTGTTTCTCGTGGTATCCGTGATCTCCTTCACGTTTTTGTCGATCATCCCCATGGTCTCGGAGATCGTATCAAATTGTGCAAAGAAATCCTGGATCATATCAAAGAACACCTTGGAATCGTTCTGATAGTCATTTGCTGTATCCACCAGGCGGTCGTATCCGTCCGCCGTACGGGTGTTCAAAAACTCCACCATGTCACCGGCGGCTACCGCCAGCTCGTTTACACGGTCGATCACCATCTTGGAGATACTCTGGATCTCCGAAGCCGTCTTCGTGGTGCGCGCGGCAAGCTCGTTGATCCTCTCCGCCACCACGGCAAATCCCCGTCCGTATTCGCCGGCGCGGGCAGATTCTATGGAGGCATTTAAGGCAAGCATATTGGTCTGCCTGGAGATCCCGAGGATCTCCTCGGACAGTTCCTCGATCCTCTGCACGGCCTTGGATTCCTCGATCTTTTGCGTCATGGTCGCTTCGATGTCGGCCGCCATCTGCAACGTCTCCTTCTTATTGCTTAGGGCCTCCTCGCGCATCGCATTTGCCTTGTTGGAAATCTCATGCGTAAAATCCATACTGTCGCTTGTGGCAGCATCCAGATCCTTAAAATTTTCCCGCATGGAATCCAGCATCTCCCCGACCTGCGTTATATTCTCCGACGTATCTAAGGACTGCTCTCTGATCCTCGATAACCCTCCCGTCATATCCAGGATGTCTCTGCGGATCTGCTCTTCCTTTGTTTGATCGATACCCATGACTCCACCCCTCCGTGATCATTTTCGAATATCCTTTTTCTATTGTAGCAAAGAATACGGCACTTGTCACTAAATTTTTGCACAATTTCATACAAAATCAGACAAAAAAACCGCAGCTTCATGCTGCGGTTACCTCTGCCGGCGGTGGGACTTGAACCCACACGTTGTTGCCAACAACAGATTTTGAGTCTGCCTCGTCTGCCATTCCGACACGCCGGCGCGCTGTCGAACAAAGTGTATCTTATCACAAATGCCGACCGTACGCAAGCATGCATCCCGGGTTTTTACATTTTTTCCTTTTTCCACAAGAGCGCGCTGAAAATCCATGCAAACAAGCCCACCAGGCCTATATAGATCGTGCGGGAAAGGAAATGTTGTATATCTTCCGCCTGCATAAAATCAAATATATTCAGATGTCTTACAAAAGGAAGAAGAGACGTGTTCATAAAACAGGTCACGATATAATACAGCATCATCACGACAAGACACACGCCCGTCCTATGAAAAAGCGCACAAAGCAAAAGGTAGATCCCCGAAAAGCAAAGGCTCTGCATCATCAGTTCCGCAAAAGTCCATGCAAGACCACGAATATAAAATCCCAACAGCAAAATCGAAAACATGGTCAATATACAAAAGGATGTAAACGCCACAACGCACAACAGAAGCAATCTGCTCCTTCCCGGATCGTAAAAAGACAGGATCTCTTTTCCGTTGCCGTCGACCGCATCCTGCAGCAGGATAAAGATCCACCAGATCGAAAGAATGGGTAAAAGTTGCTGCAGCAGGATATTCACATTTTCAAGTCCACCGCCCTGCTCTTTGCAAAGGTCAAGGATCCGAAATGCCAGCATCGGTTCCACAAACATGACGATCGGCACCGGAAGCCAGGCACTCCATCCGCCGGACTTGATTCCCAAAAATGTCTGCCTCAGGATTCTCATCCCATCCTCCTTACTTTACACAGATATCCGTCTTCTATGGTCGGCTGCGCGGGTTCTCCAAAAAGAGACCGTCCGGAGAGCACGCGAAGTGTTTCTCCTTCCCTACGGATAATATAATCCTCCTCTCCGAGTTCCCCTTCCCTTTGCGCTGGAACCAAATAAACCTTGCCCTGCGCAAATGCAGCCACTTCCTCCACGCTTGCATTTGCAAGGATCTCTCCATGATCCAGGATCAAAATATGATCACAAAGCGCTGCAACATCCTCCACAATATGTGTAGACAAAAGGATGATCCTTTCTTTATCAAGTCCTGATATTATTTTCTTAAACCGAAGCCGTTCCTCGGGATCTAGACCCGCTGTCGGCTCATCCAATATCACCAGTTCGGGATCTCCCATCAGCGCCTGCGCGATCCCCAATCTGCGGATCATCCCTCCGGAGAGACTCTTGACTTTATCCTTTGCGCGATCCGTAAGACCGGCGATCTCCATGGCACGATTTACTTCCTCCCGCTGCTTTTGCTTCGCAATACCTTTATACTCCGCAAAGACCTCCATCATTTCTTCCACGCGAAGTCCCCTGTACATGCCGAATTGTTGGGGAAGATAGACCATCCTTTGCGCCATATCCCTGCTCTTTTGTATCTCCTTTCCGTAAAAAGAAACCCGACCTTTTTTTACGGAATACATCCCCGTCATACAACGCATCAACGTTGTCTTTCCGGCCCCATTGGGACCAAGCATGCCGTACACGCCCTGTTCCAATGAGAAACTAATATCGTTTAAAATCTGTTTTTTACCGATAGAATAAGACAATTGCTCGATCTTCACCGTAACCCTCCCTATTACAGATACTCCTCAATATGATAAAGGAAATCCACTTCATTCACATCATTCTCTCCGCTTAAATACGCAAAACATGCCCGCAGCACTTCCGTTTCTCCATATTGCCGGATCTGATACCAAAACAGTTCCTCAAAAGCAATATCTCCCATCCATTTTTCCTCTTCGGACCCGGTCACAAGGATCACCACATCCTCATAGGAAGGCATGCTGCCCTGGGCAAGCTCGGTTCCGCTCTCATAGGGATAATGCGTAAGCTTTACAAACAGTTCCTCTGCGCCTTCTCTTTCCGGAAGAAACAGTGCGAGCATCGCATTGTATAAATCCACGTTCTTCGCCACAACCACATGATCTTCGAACATCGCTATCGTATCATTTACTCCATTGGCATATTGAATGGTGGACGGTAATGAGATAATATCCCCCTCCGGGATCGTAATGTTAAGACCATAAAGATCGTTCAATCTTGTCGCAGCCTTTGTGAGTTGTTCTTTGGAAACATAACTTTGCTGCAAAATGGGATAAATATATCGCATATCCTCCTGCCTATCTACCTGCAAAAGTCCCGCCGTCAATGTCAGGCCGTTCGTATCTCCCTCATATAATCCCTGATCCACGGGTTTCAGATTGGTGTAATACTCCCCGTTCATCGTTACTCTCAAACGAAAATGCGAAGTTTCCTCCTGCACATTAACAGAAGGCACATACGAATTTCCATCAAACATCGCCAGATGCCCTGCTCTTGGATACCACGCAAAATATCCCATAAGCGCAACACCCTGTGTATTGCTGTAAAAACGATTACCGTTCCCCTCATACTGCACACAGATCGTCCCCGTATCCTGTTCAGGGGGAACCGTAATATCCCGATAGTCCCCTATACGTTCATAGGCAACCGCATTTCCATCCCCGTCCGTCACGGATTTTACCCGATAACCGTGATATAATGTAAAATAATACTCTCCCGAGTCCTCCGGCTGACTTACCGTCATCTCCACCTCGGCAACCAGCCGTGACTTGATCTTTACAGCGATATCATAGGAAACCACCTGAAAATCCGCCTCCCGAACATCCTGCAATGCGACCGTATTGGAGTCTTCGTGAAGCACATTATGCTTACCGTCATCCAGGAGCACGGTACTGTCTGCACCCATACGTAAAAACCCCGCAAATCCAAGAATACAACATGCCGTAAGAAGGATGCGCAGGATTTTTTCCGCCATGCCGTTCTTTCTGTATTTCCAAAACATACATAATGCAAAAAAACATATCCAAAAAAATGCAAGATACCATCTGCATGCTTCGATCGGCGTGCCGTATTGCAAGTCCGCAACGGCATCCGTATTTTGTGCACAGATATCAAGAAAGTCCGCAATCCGCATGGTATCCACCGAAACCCCGGAGATCTCGATCGGAAACATGGAAACCCACTGTCTCGCATAAGGCAGCATGAAAAAGGTGGCGATCAGCATCAGGATATAGGACGGTGCCCTTAACCGAAAGCAATGCGCCATCACCATACCAAATAACGTCGCGATCAGCATCACCAAAAAATAATTCAGCAAGATCACCTTGCCAAAAAAGAAAGCCACCTCAAAACATAAGACTCCCATAATATGAAACAAAAGCATCCATAGCACATACAGCCCGGCCGTCAAAATAAAAGCTTCCGCAAGCAGGATACCTTCTTTTTACAATAAAACCAACCGATACCTGCTCTTATCCACGCCAAAGGCTTCCTGCAGATTCGCCTGAACATCAGAAAAATGGAATTCAAATGATAATAAAGAAAAAATAAGAAATACAATGATGCTTGGCCTTTGCATCACTGTAATAAACGCTTGCGATAATTCAACACACCAATACGAAAATTGATAGCATGTATACAAAAGAATAATACAGAATGCTGCACAGAATATCCCCCACTGCAACGGCATGGATTTCCACACCTGTATCTGTTTTTCACAGTCCTTTCCCCCTTGTGATTTTTATGTTTGACATGGAATAATGATCATTTTCTACCTATTCCACATCACACTTAATACGTATATATCCCTGCATATCCATAACAACCGGAATAATTATAATTCGACAACTTCATATACCCATGTTGACCACTTACAGTAGCTGTGCAAATACCTGAAGAAGATGTCTTCAACGTAAATGACGTTCCTGTACTTGCTGCCGAAACCCCCAATGACATAAGCAGAACAAAAGCCCTGGCAAACTACGTTCTGAATATCACAAAATTCTCTCCAAGTCAATACCTTTGGCACAACAGGTCGTTTTTTCGACGTAACAGGTCATAAGAGAGGTGCATTTGATGGAAAATCTCCAACCAAAAAGGCGCCCGGTCATCCCGGGAGCCTTCCGCCTCAAAGTTCAATATTTCGTTAACTGTCTCCTATACATAACTAATTGGTAACGCACTTTCCATATACCGAATCCGACTCTAATAACAAAAAAACGGACGCCTCCGCATCCGTTTTCATCCGTCCGTGGAGCATACGGGATTCGAACCCGTGGCCTCTTCAATGCCATTGAAGCGCGCTCCCAGCTGCGCCAATGCCCCTTTTATCCGTTGCATCGGCTATTATACCATAGTTCCTACTCTTTTTCCACGGAATCCTCATGCCCTTTACGGATATTCGTGATATCCTCCGTGCTGCCGCCGCCGTCATCCTCGGGATCCCGAAACTCTCCCTTTTCCACCAGGCGAAGGAAGGCATCCACCACATCCGTCGTTAACTGCGTGCCCGAGATCTCGCGGATAATGGAAACCACTTTTTCGAAGTTCATGCGATTGCGATACGGTCGATTGGAATACATGGCATCAAACGTATCCGCCACGGCGATGATCTGCGCCACTCTCGGTATCTCATCCCCTTTTAAGCCGTTGGGATAGCCCTTGCCGTCCGGCCGCTCATGATGTGCACCGGCACCGGTGGCAAGCTCCGGCATGATATGGATGTCCTTTAAGGCATTATAACCGAGCGATGTATGGGATTTGATGATCTCAAACTCCTCATCCGTCAGCTTCCCGGCTTTGTTAAGGACGTTTTCCGGGATGCCGATCTTGCCGATATCATGCATCA
>CAJOPA010000037.1 GCA_905236235.1 uncultured Eubacterium sp.
TATCGAGACCATCTGGGGCGTGGGATACCGTTTCAAAGGATAGCTTGTTTTTGATTTGGATTGTGATACAATCGAAATTGTAGATATCATGTGTGCATTGAAACCATGAGAAGGGGGAAAAATGATGAAAAGAAAGTACGTCAGTATTTTGCTCGCGGCATGCCTGACAGCAACCCTTGCACTGGGTGCGTGCGGGTCGGCAGAGACAACACAGGACACGACACAGGAAGAGGAGACGACGGTCTCTGACGGCAGCGGAGATGTGGCAGCGCCTGCATCCGCAAGCGGTAGCGCTTCTGCAAGCGGTAATGCCGGCGGCTTCGGCGGCATGGGGATGCCTCCCGGAGGCGGCGGTGGCTCCCAGCCGGACAGCTATGATGCTGTTGTAGAATACACGGAGGATACGACGGTAGAGGGTGAGACCTATACTTCTACCGGTACGGATGAGAACGCTATCCATATTTTCAACGGAGCAACGGTTCATCTTACGGACATTACCGTAACCAGAACCTCTTCAGATTCCAGTGGCGGCGACAGCGCAAGCTTCTACGGCGTGAGTGCGGCAGTGCTGGCAACGGACGGCACGGCGTATATTGACGGTGCGACCATTAGTACCGATGCGGCCGGCGGCGCAGGCATCTTTGCTTACGGCGATGCCGTAATCTATGTACAGGATGCGACCATTACGACCGAGCAGAATACTTCCGGCGGTATCCACGCGGCAGGCGGCGGTACGCTTTACGGTTGGAATATCGTAGCAGAGAGCCAGGGCCAGAGTGCAGCAGCCTTCCGTTCCGACCGTGGCGGCGGCACGATGATCATTGACGGCGGTTCCTTTACGTCCAACGGTGTAGGTTCTCCGGCGATCTATTGTACGGCGGAGATCACCGTCAACGAAGCTACCCTGGTTGCCAACGGTTCCGAGGGTATCTGTATCGAGGGCAAGAACTCCCTGCGTCTGTTTGACTGCGACTTGACCTGCACCATGGCAGATCTTGAGCAGAATGACTGCACCTGGGGCATCATCCTTTATCAGAGTATGTCCGGTGATTCCGAGATCGGTTGCAGTACCTATATGCAGGTAGGCGGCTCCATCACCAACAAGAACGGCGGTCTTTTCTATACCACCAATACGGCCAGCCACTTCCTGCTTGACAATGTAGATATCACTTATCCGGAAGAGAATGATTTCTTCCTGCGTTGTACCGGCAATGCCAATGCGCGCGGATGGGGATCTACCGGTGCCAATGGTGCGGACTGCATCTTTACCGCGATCAATCAGGTGATGGAAGGCGATGTGGTTTATGACAGCGTTTCCAACCTGGACTTCTATATGATGGACGGCAGCAAGCTCACCGGTGCATTCCTGGATGACGAGTCCTGCGCAGGCGATGGCGGCGATGGTGTGACCAACGTTTACATCAGCGAGGATTCCACCTGGGTGGTTACGGCAGACAGCGTAGTGACCAACCTTTACAATGAAGGCAGCATCGTGGACGAGAGCGGCAATACCGTAACCGTTGTGGATGCTTCCGGCAAGAAGCTTGTGGAAGGCACGAGCAGCATCACCGTAACGGTAACCTCTTACAGCGACAGCGCGGACTTCTCCGGCGCAGTGGAAGAGGAGAGCTTCGCGGATTATGAGGTTGAAAATCCGTTCTAAGGCTTTTTTCAAAAATACAATCAAAAACATTTCTGTAAAGCAGACGGGTCGCCCTTGCAATTGTTGTAAGGGCGGCTTTTTTGTGATATGATATACATGATTTTGTGGATTGAGGATATATGGGGAAATGGGAACAAAGTCAAGAAGAAGGGCAGATGACGCGCACAAGCTGTATCGCGTCATGCGTAATGACAATTTAAAAAGGATCTTCATCAGTTCGGCGGCGATGCTCGTGGTGCAGCCGCTCATTGTGTTTGGGATCTATTGGGTGAAACTGCTGGCTGTGTCGTTTCTCGGCGTTTGCCTGGCTGTTTTGAGCGCAGAGATCTTTCAGTTGATCTTTTTGGGGTATTGTTTTGCGGGATTACGTCCCAAGAGAAAGCGCAGCGCGCGCACGGGTGGCAAAGACCGTCCCATGCTTTTTACCGTGATCTATTGGACGGGGACGGAGATTTTTTGCTGTATTTTGGGATGCGTGGCCGAGGATGTCTTTATCGGCATGGTGGTCTGCCTGCTGATCATGCTCGTGATCACGTTTGCGGCGATCGGCAGCAAACGGAAACTGGTGGTATACGGGGTGGCTTCCCTTGGAATCCTGATCATCATGAACCTGTTCCATCCGGAGATGACTTATCGGGACGATACGCTGCTTTTGATCGCGGCATTTTTGGGCGGTGTTGTTTACATGTACCGCTATGAATATTATATCCAGAGAGTGACGGAGACGGAGCGCCTTGAGAATGTTACCATCCAGGCGGAGACGGATCCGCTTACCAAGCTTTTAAACCGCCGCGGTATGAATCGCCGGCTCTCTCAGGTCTGGGAGATCTGCAAGCGTGAGGAGCGCCATGTTGCGGTCATCATGGTGGATATTGACAATTTCAAAAAATTCAACGATACCTTCGGGCATCTGTCCGGAGACGAATGCATCAGTAAGATCGCGCAGCAGATCAGCCTTTGCACCCGGCGGCAGTCGGACTTTGCGGTACGCTTTGGCGGTGAGGAGTTTTTGATCTTCCTTAACGGTGCCGATGAGCAGCAGGCGCTTACCTGGGCCAAGGACTTAAAGGCCTGCGTGGAGGATATGCGGATCCCGCATACCTCTTCCAATTTCCTTCCGTTCGTGACGATCAGTATCGGCATCTGCGGTATGGCGCTGAATGAGGATGTGGAATTTTTCGAGCTTCAGGCCAAGGCGGATGAGGCTTTGTATATGGCAAAGGACAGCGGACGCGCCTGCATCTGCTTAAATGAAGGGATCTATCAACAGACCAAACCCGTGGCACAGCCTGCGGAGAACCATTATCAGCAAAAGGGCTTTCGTGCTTTATAGAAAGGAATCGATCAATGGCAAAAGATAAAAAAATGGTGGAATCCATCACTTCCATGGAGGAGGATTTCGCGCAATGGTATACGGATGTGGTGCGCAAGGCGGAGCTTTGTGATTATGCCAGCGTCAAGGGATGCATGGTGATCAAACCTGCCGGCTATGCGCTTTGGGAAAACATACAAAAGGAACTGGATCGCAGATTCAAGGAGACTGGCGTAGAGAATGTCTACATGCCTCTTTTTATTCCGGAAAGCCTCTTGGAAAAGGAAAAGGATCATGTGGAAGGTTTTGCGCCGGAGGTGGCATGGGTTACGCACGGCGGACTGGAGCCTCTGGCGGAGCGTCTTTGCGTAAGACCGACTTCCGAGACGCTGTTTTGTGATTTTTATTCCAAGGACGTGCAGTCCCACCGAGACCTGCCGAAGCTCTACAATCAGTGGTGCTCCGTGGTCCGCTGGGAAAAGACGACCCGTCCGTTTTTGCGTTCCCGTGAATTTTTGTGGCAGGAAGGCCATACGGCGCATGCCACGGCCGAAGAGGCGCAGGAACGCACCATCATGATGTTAAATGTGTATGCCGACTTTTGTGAGGAGTTCCTCGCCATCCCGGTGATCAAGGGACAAAAGACGGAGAAGGAGAAGTTCGCGGGAGCGGAGGCAACTTATACCATCGAGAGCCTGATGCATGACGGCAAGGCGCTGCAGTCCGGTACGAGTCATAATTTCGGCGATGGATTTGCCAAGGCTTTCGGTATTCAATATACGGCGCGTGACAATACGTTGCAGTACGTGCATCAGACCTCCTGGGGGATGACGACGCGTATGATCGGAGCGATCATCATGGTACACGGCGATGATTCCGGTCTGGTATTGCCGCCGCTCGTGGCACCCACGCAGGTGATGGTGGTGCCCATCCGTCAGGACGCGGAAGGCGTGCTCGATCAGGCGGTAGAGTTGATGAACACCTTAAAGGCCGCAGGGATCCGTGCCAAGATCGACGATACGGACAAGAGCCCCGGATGGAAATTTGCCGAGCAGGAGATGCGCGGGATCCCCATCCGTGTGGAGATCGGGCCCAAGGATCTTGAGGCCGGACAGTGCGTATTGGTGCGCAGGGATACCCGTGAGAAGCAGACCGTTACTTTTACGGAGCTTGCGGACACGTGTGGCGCGCTTCTCACCACCATCCAGAAGGATATGTACGACCGCGCCAGAAAGCATCGGGACGAGCATATCTGGGATGCACGGGACTATGCAGAGTTTTGCGATATCGCAGATAACAAGCCGGGCTTTATCCGCGCGATGTGGTGCGGGGAGGAAGCCTGTGAGAATAAGATCAAAGAGGAGACGACGGTGACCAGCCGTTGCATGCCCTTTGAACAGGAACGTTTGAGTGAGACATGCGTTTGCTGCGGTAAACCTGCCAAAAAACTGGTTTACTGGGGGAAAGCATACTAGGAAAGAAATATGCAGATCGCGTTACCGGAGAAGGTTAAAATCATCATCCGCACACTGGAAGACGCCGGTTATGAGGCGTATGCCGTGGGCGGATGCGTGCGGGATACGATCCTCGGGCGGACCCCGAAGGATTGGGATGTGACAACTTCCGCCCTGCCGCAGGAGGTCAAGGGACTTTTTGCGCATACGGTAGATACCGGGATACAACACGGTACGGTGACGGTTCTCATGGATCATGAAGGTTTTGAAGTGACCACCTATCGTATTGACGGCATCTATGAGGATGCGCGTCATCCGAAGGAGGTCATTTTTACTTCCGACCTGGCGCAGGACTTGCAGCGTCGGGATTTTACCGTCAATGCCATGGCGTACAACGACAGGGACGGTCTGGTGGATCTTTACAATGGACAGGAAGATCTTGCCCAAGGCGTGATCCGTTGCGTGGGCGAGGCGAAGGCAAGGTTTGAAGAGGATGCGCTTCGCATGATGCGCGCCATTCGTTTTGCGGCGCAGCTGGGATTTCGCCCGGAGGAGGATACCTATCGCGCCATCTGTGATATGGCGCCGCTTCTTGCAAAGATCAGCATGGAGCGGATCCAGTCGGAGATGATGGGGATCCTTACGTCGGACCATCCGGGACTGTTTCGTGAGGTTTATCGTACGGGGCTTTCCAAGGTGTTTTTGCCGGAGTTTGACAGGATGATGGGGACGCCGCAAAACACGCCGCATCACTGCTTTGACGTCGGCGAGCATACGATGCAGACCGTGGAGCATGTGCCGAATGACAGGGTCCTTCGTCTGACCATGCTGTTTCATGACATCTGTAAGCCGGATACCCGTACCACGGACGCCAACGGGGTGGATCATTTTCACGGACATCCCGCAGCGGGGGCAGAGATGACCCGGGAGATCCTTCGCCGGTTAAAATTTGACAATGCCACCATTCGTAAGGTGTGCAATTATATTCGTTGGCATGACACCCGGCCGAAGGCGGAACCGGAGGATCTGCGCAGATTTATTCATGTGTTGGGACCGGCGTATTTTGAGGGAATGCTTCAGGTAAAAAAAGCGGACATCCTGGGGCAGAGTGAGTACAGACGGCAGGAGAAGCTTGAGATCTTGGATAAATATACCGAACTTTACGAAGCGATCCTGCGGGATCGGGATCCGCTTTGCTTACAGGATCTTGCCATAAGCGGACAGGATCTGATCGCCATGGGGATTCCCCGCGGCAAGGAGATTGGAGAGATCCTGGAGAAGCTGATGGATCTGGTGCTTCATGATCCGCAAAAAAACAACAAAGCATGGCTTACGGAATATATCCGTGAAAATTATGCAGTGGGATGATGCCTATGCAAAAAAGAACTGATATTCATAAGCGATCGATCACAAGACGGATGGGGCTCCTTCTTTTCTGCGTCCTCTGGCTTGGCCTTTCGGCCTGCGGAAAGGAAGCGTCGCAAACGGATGCTGCGACCGAGCAGGAAGATGCTGCGACGGCAGACGCCGGGAGTGCGCAGGGGGTCGGCGCGACGTCGGCTACAATAAGCAGCGCGGCGTCCGGCATGTATGTGATCGAGGAGATTGACAAAGAGGAAAAGACCATCCGTTTCTACAACGTGGAGACGGACAGGATGCAGACGTATTGGTATGACGACAAGACGGCGTATTATGATCGCGCGGGGTCTTTGCGCACCTTGGATGCCTTTACGCCGGGATGTATGGTGGCGTTGTCCGTTGCTTCCGGTACGTATACCCTGGAGGTTTTGCAGATCTCATCCGATGTGTTTACCTATACGGATCTGACGGGCAGCACGATCGGGCAGCTCGGTGACAATGCATGGTATATCACCATCAACGGCGACAAATACCATATGACAAGCGGCTTGAGAGTCTTTGAAGACGGCGCTCTGACGGGCTTAAGCCGCATCAGTGACAATGATATCCTCACGGTGTACGGTCACGATCGCACGGTGGACAGCATCGTGGTGACCACGGGGCATGGGACGATCCTGCTGAAAAACACCGAAAACTATGTGGGCGGATACTATACCATTGGCAATTTTGCCACCGGCAGCATCGAGGAGGAGACGACCATCATGGTGACGGCGGGGACCTATCTTTTTTCGGCGGCGGGATCCGGTTACGGCGGCAGCGCGGAGGTTACGGTGACGGCCAATGAAGTTACGGTGGTGGATCTCTCGCAGATCGATAATGTGGGCAGTCGCACCTGTGATATCCAGTTCAATATCTATCCGGAGACGGCGACGTTATATATCGACGGCGTGGAATACGATTATATCGGTGCCATTACCCTGCCCTATGGCGCGCACAGCATGAAGATTATGGCTACGGGATATGATGTCTACAGCCGTACGCTCGTGGTCAACTCCCCTTATGCGGAGCTGACGTTTGACCTGGCGTATGATGCGGCGGTGGCTTCGGCGGATGCGGCGGCATCTTCCTCTTCCGGTTCGAGCTCGTCTTCAAGTTCGAGCTCCTCTTCGAACTCCGGATCCTCTTCGAGTTCGGGGACATCCTCGCAAACGGGGCATTCGTCGTATCTGAACGATTCGAGCTCCTCTTCCGGAACCTCATCAAGTTCCACCGGATCCTCGGGGACAACGAACCTGGATACCGATGCCATTATCAGTACATTGACGACACTGCTCTCGCAAAACAGCAGCTCGGATACGTCGGGGAGCAGCAGTTACAGCATATTAAATGGTCTGTTTTAGGAGGGAATGCATATGACGGCAAAAGAAATCTACGAGCAGTGGTTGGCGGATCCTGCTTTTGACGCACAGACGAAGGCGGAATTAGAGGCCATTCGCGGAGACGAAAAAGAGATCGAGGAACGTTTCTACAAAGACCTGGAATTTGGCACGGCGGGTTTGCGCGGGATCATCGGCGCAGGCACCAATCGCATGAATGTTTATACCGTCAGAAAGGCGACGCAGGGCCTGGCATCCTATATTTTAAAACAGCACGGAGAGGACAAGGGCGTTGCCATTGCGTATGATTCCCGCCACATGTCCCCGGAGTTTGCGGACGAGGCGGCGCTTTGCCTCAATGCCCATGGGATTAAGACCTATCGTTTTGAATCACTGCGTCCCACGCCGGAATTGTCTTATGCCTTGCGGCATCTCGGCTGCATCGCCGGGATCAATATCACGGCCAGCCATAATCCCTCTTCCTATAACGGATATAAGGTGTATTGGGAAGACGGCGCACAGATCACACCGCCGCATGATACGGGGATCATGGAGGAGGTCAAAAAGGTAACGGACTACGCTTCCCTTAAGACCATGGACAAGGAGAAGGCCATCCGTAAAGGCCTCTATCACACCATCGGCGAGGAAGTGGACGCTTCCTACCTGGCGGAGTTAAAAAAGCTTGTAAGCAATCCGGATGTGATCGCCAAGGAGGCTGCGGCCGTGAAGGTGGTCTATACGCCGCTGCACGGCACAGGCAATCTTCCTGTGCGCAGACTTCTGTCGGAACTCGGCTTTACGCAGGTCTATGTGGTCAAGGAGCAGGAGCTTCCGGACGGAGACTTCCCCACGGTGGGCTATCCGAACCCGGAGACGGAGGAAGCCTTTGCACTGGGATTAAAGCTCGCTAAAGAGGTGGATGCGGATCTTGTGCTTGCCACGGATCCGGACGCGGACCGTCTGGGCGTGTATGTCAAGGACGCTTCCGACGGCACATATCACGCGCTGACCGGCAATATGTCCGGTTGCCTGATCGCGGAATACATTTTAAGTCAGAAAAAATCCCTGCCCGCGGACGGTATGCTGGTGCGTTCCATCGTGACGTCCAATCTGCTCGATGCCATCGCCAAGGGGTATGGGGTGGATCTCATCGAAGTATTGACGGGATTTAAATATATTGGGCAAAAGATTCTTGAGGCGGAGAAGAGCGGCAAGGGAACGTATCTTTTCGGCATGGAGGAAAGCTACGGCTGCCTGCCGGGCACCTATGCCAGGGATAAGGACGCAGTAGTTGCCACCATGGTGCTGTGTGAGGCGGCGGCGTATGCAAGGTCTTGCCAAAAAACGCTGTGGGACATGATGCAGGAGATGTATGCCAAGTACGGATACTACGTGGATGACGTTATCTCCGTGACCATGGAGGGCAAGGCCGGGCTTGAAAAGATCGCTTCGATCATGGAACATTTGCGGAAGCATCCGCCGATGACGTTCGGAGACTTTAAGGTGGCAAGGATCCGGGATTACTCCGTGGGGACGATCCGCGATCTTTTGGAGCAAAAGGAGCTTCCCACGGGGCTTCCCAAGTCCAATGTGCTCTACTATGAACTCGGTGACGGGGCATGGATCTGCGTGCGTCCGTCCGGCACGGAACCCAAGATCAAATTCTATTTTGGAGTCAAAGGAAAAGACGCAGAGGAAGCGGCTTTACATAAGTCCGAAATGCACCGGATTTTAGGCAATCTTTTGCAGGAAATTGGCTGATTTTCCTTGACAAAACGGGGTTTACAAAGTATAACTGAACGTAGGGGCGACGCGGGTCGTCGCCACGCTAATCTATAGGAAAATTAGAGGAGGAATTGTTTTATGAACAAGACAGAATTGGTCGGCGCTATGGCTGACAAGGCAGGATTATCCAAGAAGGACGCTGAGAAGGCTTTAAAGGCATTCACGGATGTTGTAGCTGAGGAGCTGAAGAAGGGTGAGAAGATCCAGCTCGTTGGCTTCGGTACCTTCGAGGTTTCCAAGAGAGCAGCCAGAGAGGGTAGAAATCCCCAGACCGGCGCTACTATGAAGATCGCAGCTTCCAAGGCTCCGAAGTTCAAAGCCGGCAAGGCTCTTAAGGATGCCATCAACTAATAGATGAGATTAGACAAATATCTGAAGGTTTCCCGTCTGATCAAGCGTCGCACCGTGGCCAATGAGGCGTGCGATGCCGGCAGGATTACCGTTAACGGTAAGGTCGCCAAGGCATCCCTCTCGGTAAAGCCCGGAGACGAGATCGAGATTGCTTTCGGAGCAAAGACGGTGAAGGTAAAGGTTCTTTCCGTAGCGGAGACTGTCCGCAAGGAAGAGGCAAAGGATATGTTTACATATCTCTGATATGTTGGAATGTAAGAATCGCGGCCGCCGGTCGCGGTTCTTTTATTTCCGGCTGTCCGCCTCCGAAGAGTTTACATAAATTCAAAAAAGTTTACATAAAGGGTTGCTTTTTGCAAAAAAATAACGTAATATGATTATGTAAACTGCAACAGGATGGGGGAATTTGACGCAAAACGGACAGAAACGTTTTGCTCTGTTGCGGGCTTGAAAGGACACCGGGAAACAGATGGGTGCAAGGAAGAAAAAATCAAGGAAACGATCCGGACATATCGGCGTATGGAGTATCCTCGTGATCGCTCTGGTATTGATCGGTACGGTGTCTTTCCGTTGCATGGATCTTTACGCAAAGAACCGCGAATATGAAAAGATGGAAGCGTCTTTGTTGGAGGAACTCGAGGAAGAGACGAATCGCAGCGAAGAGATTGCAGCCTACGAAAAGACCGTGGGTTCGGATGAATATATTGAAAAACTTGCCAGAGAGAAGTTGGGCCTGGTATACGGAAACGAGATCGTATTTGAAGAAAAGTAATGCGGCGGCATGAGAGATATCGTATTATCTTACATGAATAAAATGCATATGGTTGATCCCGGGGATGTAGTTCTGGTGGGATGTTCAGGAGGGGCAGATTCTGTCTGCCTCCTTTTGATATTACAGGAATTGCAAAAGGAACTGGACTATGCACTGTGTGCCATCCATGTGCACCATGGGCTGCGGGGTGAGGCGGCGGATGCGGATGAAGAATTTTGCAAGGAACTTTGCAGCCGTCTGGGCATCGATCTGATCACGACCCGCGTGGATGTGAACCGATTGCGTGAAAGCTTAAAAGTGGGCGTGGAGGAAGGTGCACGGATCGCACGCCATGCCATCCTTAATGAGGAGGCAAAGCGGCTTCGGGAGCGTACCGGCAGACCGGTCAAGATCGCGCTGGCGCATCATGAGGACGATCAGGCGGAGACCGTGCTTTTTCATATGGCAAGGGGTACGGATATAAGAGGCATGCGGGGGATCCTTCCTGTTTCGGACGGAAAAATCCGGCCCTTACTGTGCGTGGGCAAGCAGGATATTCTCGATGAAATGCGGCGTCGCGGGCAATCGTGGTGCGAGGACGCAAGCAATGGGGATACTGCTTATGCCAGAAACAGATTGCGGCAAAACGTATTGCCCGAGCTTTGCGAGGTAAACGCGAAGGCGATCCGCCATATCGGGATTTTGGCGGAGGAGATGGCGGAGACGGAAGACTACTTGCAGCAGCAGACAAAGGAGGCCTATGCGGCGGTTTGCCTGCGCGAGACAGAGAATCGAACGGAGTTGGATGCTGCACGATTAAACGAACTGCCGCGGGTGTTGGGCCGACGCGTTCTTTATGAGGCCTTTGGCAGGGTGGCGCCCGTTAAAGACCTAACGTGCGGACATGTGGAGGATATGCTTTGGCTTACCGGGAAGGAAGGGACGAAATATCTGGATCTGCCGCACGAGGTAAAAGGCATGCTTTCCTACGGGACGTTTTGCCTTGAGAAAAACCGGGAGGAGACTTCGCCCGTGCGGGAGGTGTCGGATGAGGCAGGGGAGATGCCGGCGGTTTTTTTCTTAAAGGACCTGGAAAAGGCGCCTGCGTCCGTGCATACGGAAGGCGGTACGGTACGGCTTTGGGTCGAGAAGGCGCGTGTTCCCAAAGAAGAGGAATTTAAAAAGAATTTTACGAAATATTTGAACTGTGATATGATAAAGGATAGCGTTGCGGTAAGGACCATGGAGGCGGGAGACCGGATCCGGGTTCGGGAGGACGGCAGCCATCAGAGCCTGCGGCAGTTTTTTATCAATACCAAGGTTGCAAGGCAGGCACGCGAAAAGACGGTGCTTGTGGCGGCGGGAAATGAGATCCTGCTTGTGGTGGGCATGCGTCAGGCGGCCGGCACCTTCATTACGGAGCATACGCAAAAAATGTTGGTTGTGGAATATGTTGCGGACGCAACACGGGAGGAGAAATAAACACATGGCAAAAGAGACCATTTCGGTATTGCTTTCCGAAGAGGAAGTGGATAAGAGAGTTCGTGAGATCGGAGCACAGATCTCCAAGGATTATGCAGGCAAGGAGATCACACTGATCTGCGTATTAAAGGGCAGCTGCATCTTTACCTGCGAACTGGCAAAACGGATCGATATCCCGGTATGCCTGGATTTTATGTCGGTTTCCAGTTACGGAGATGACACGAAATCTTCCGGCATCGTGCGGATCGTAAAGGACCTGGACGAATCCATTCAGGGCAAGGACGTTTTGGTCATTGAGGATATCATTGATTCCGGACGTACGCTCAGCTATCTGATGGATACCTTAAAGCGTCGCGAGCCCGCGAGTCTCAGGCTCTGCACCTTGCTTGATAAGGAGGAGCGCCGGGTGGTGGATGTCAATGTGGACTATGTCGGATTTAAGATCCCGGATGAATTTGTGGTGGGCTATGGTCTGGATTATGCCCAGAAGTATCGGAATCTGCCTTATGTGGGCGTGCTCCATTTTGAGTGAAAGGATTGACAGAGGATCATATGAATCGAAGAAGAACCGGTATGGGTGTCTATATGCTGATGCTTGTTGCCATCGCCGTGGTATGGCTGGTGGCGACCTTTAGCAGTAAAGGCACCGTGGATTATTCCTATGCAAAGTTTAAGGAAGCGCTTGCCGACGGCGAGGTCGTGAGCGTGGAGATCGCGCAGAACAGCAGTACTCCTACGGGAAATGTTTACGTGACGTTGCAAAACGGAGACGTAGGGCTGTTTTCCGTGCCGGATGTAACGGAGCTGCAGGCGTATCTGGATGAGCAGGATTTTGATCAGTATATTTTTGATGATGTGCCGAAGCAGAGTTGGTGGGTCAGCTATCTGCCGACCTTGATCATCCTGGTTGCGATCATTCTTTTCTGGGTATCTTCCAATAACCAGATGATGGCGGCTTCCGGCGGCGGTTCCAAGATGATGGATTTTGGCAAAAGCCGTGCGCAAAAGACCACCGAGGAATCCAAGCTTGCCACCTTCAAGGATGTGGCGGGACTTCGTGAAGAAAAAGAGGAACTTGAGGAGATCGTGGATTTCTTAAAGGATCCCGAGAAATATACAAGACTGGGGGCGAGGATTCCCAAGGGCGTGATCTTGGTGGGTCCTCCGGGTACCGGCAAGACACTGCTTGCCAAGGCGGTCGCGGGTGAAGCGGGCGTACCCTTCTTTTCCATTTCCGGTTCGGACTTTGTGGAAATGTTTGTTGGTGTCGGGGCTTCCCGTGTGCGTGATCTTTTTGTGGAGGCAAAGGAGAGTGCGCCGTGTATCGTCTTTATCGACGAGATCGACGCGGTCGCAAGACGCCGTGGTACCGGTATGGGCGGCGGTCATGACGAGCGCGAGCAGACGTTAAACCAGTTATTGGTAGAGATGGACGGCTTCGGTGAAAACGAAGGGATCATCGTCATGGCGGCAACGAACCGCGTGGATATCCTTGATCCCGCGATCCTGCGTCCGGGGCGGTTTGACCGTCGGATTGGCGTAGGCAAGCCGGATATCAAGGGACGTGAGGAGATCCTTCGCGTGCATGCCAGAAATAAACCGATGGGAGAGGATATTGACCTCGAAGAGGTGGCACAGACCACGGCCGGATTTACGGGTGCGGATCTGGAGAACCTTTTAAACGAGGCTTCCATCTATGCGGCCAAGATGAACCGTGAATATATGATCCGCGAGGATGTCAACCGTGCGTTTGTCAAGGTCGGCATCGGTGCGGAGAAGCGCAGCCGTATCATTTCCGAAAAGGAAAAGAGGATCACGGCGTATCACGAATCGGGACATGCGATTTTATTCCATGTGCTTCCGGATGTGGGACCGGTCCATACTGTTTCCATTATTCCCACGGGAATGGGCGCTGCCGGCTATACCATGCCGCTTCCCGAAAAGGATGAGATGTTCATGACCCGGGGCAAGATGCTGCAGGAGATCATCGTGGATCTCGGCGGCCGCGTCGCCGAGGAGCTTGTGCTTGACGACATTACGACCGGTGCTTCGCAGGATATCAAGCAGGCAACGGCGCTTGCCAAGGCGATGGTTACCAAATACGGCATGACGGAGACCATGGGACTCATCCATTACGGTGATGAAGATGATGAGGTATTTATCGGACGGGATCTGGCACATGCCAAGAGCATTGCGGACGCAACGGCCAACAAGATCGACCAGGAAGTGAAGCGGATCGTGGACGAATGCTACGCCAAGGCCAAGAGCATTATCTCCGAACACCGGGATGTTTTGGAAAAGAGTGCGGCGCTTTTGATGGAAAAAGAAAAGATTGGTCGCGAAGAGTTTGAAATGCTTTTTGAATAAAAGACGGGGAAAGTCTATGGTGATTTTGCACAAAAATCAAAACAATTTTTTGTGATGTTTGTTAACTCTTTTTCGGGGGAACCTGTTATAATAAGGAACGTAAAAACCCCCTATACATTATAATATTGGTTTCATCGCAAGGTGGAACACCTGAAATGAGGATGAAAAAAGTCCGTTCCCTGCGCTTGCGGGGGGCGGGCTTTTTCCTTATAATAGTTGGGAAACAGTCGTAGTAAATAATAAGAAAAATGAGGAAAACAGTGAGGAGGAAGAAACATGGCGGAGACAAGACCCTATGTTGCATGGCAATTGGTCAATGACTTTATGGTGGACGTATTTGTAAAATACGGCGTACCTGAGGAGGATGCAAAGATCTGCGCGGATGTGTTGCTCGAGAGCGATCGCAGGGGGATCGAGAGCCACGGGTGCAATCGTTTCAAACCCATTTATCTGGATCGTATCAAAAACGGTACGTTGCTACCGAAGACGGAGATCGAGATCGTAAAGGATACCCCCACCACGGTGGTGATGGATGCGCATAACGGCATGGGTATGGTGGCAAGCTATCGTATGATGGAGATGCTGATCGAGAAGGCAAAGAAATACGGTATGGCAGGCGGTACTATTTTTAATTCTACGCATTACGGTATCGCGGGATATTGGACGACTATGGCTGAGAAGGCAGGCATGATCGGCATGACCGGTACCAATGCCCGTCCTTCCGTGGCGCCGACTTTTGGTGTGGAGCCTATGATGGGTACGAACCCCATGACGTTTACCATGCCTACGGATGAGGAGTTCCCTTTCAATTTTGATTGCGCCACCTGCATTGTGCAAAACGGCAAGATCGAATTTTATGAGCGGCAGGGAAAACCCACGCCCGAGGGATGCGTGATCCGTGAAGACGGTGAGACCATGACGGATTCCGGCGAGATCTTAAAGCAGATGCGCGCGGGACATGCGGCGCTGCTTCCGCTGGGAGGCCCGGGAGAAGCTACGGCGGGTTATAAGGGATACGGCTTTACGACGATCGTGGAGATCCTTTCCGCGGCGCTTGCGGGCGGACCTTTTATGAAGGACTTAAATGGTAAGGATGCGGACGGTAATCCCCAGATGTACCATTTGGGACATTTCTTCTTCGTGATCAACCCGGAGTTTTTCATGGGCTTGGATACGTTTAAGACGACGGCGGGAGAGATCTGCCGCGGATTGCGTGCGTCCAAGAAGGCACCGGGTGCAGAACGCATCTATACCGCGGGCGAGAAGGAATGGCTGGCATGGCAGGAGCGTAAAGACAAGGGCGTTCCCGTTGGGGAATCCATCCAGAAGGAGTTTATCGCTCTTCGGGATGAATGCGGTCTGACGCAGTACAAATTCCCGTTTGAATGATATTTTATAATCAGCAAATACACGGAAGGAAAACGGATATGCGAACAAAACAGGAGATCATGAACCTGATAGAAGAGGAGGATGTGGAATTCATCCGACTGCAGTTTACGGACATGTTCGGCAATCTTAAAAATGTGGCCGTGACACCGGGGCAGATGGAACGTGTGCTTTCCAACCGGTACACCTTTGAAGAATCTGCCATGTATGATAATTCTTTTGTGCCCAAAAAGGAAAAGAGTCTGTATCTTCATCCCGATCCGGATTCCTTTGTGATCCTCCCCTGGCGGCCCCAGATGGGCAAGGTGGGCAAGTTTATCTGTGATGTCTGCCAGGAGGACGGTACGCCCTATGCCGAGAGTTCCCGTACCGTCTTAAAGCGCGTAGTGGAAGAGGCTGCACAGGAAGGCTACACCTTTATGGTGGATCCGGAGTGCGAGTTTTTCCTTTTTCATACCGATGACAACGGCATGCCGACGACGGTGACGCATGAACGCGCGGGGTATATGGACGTGGGCCCGGCGGATTTTGGTGAAAATGCACGACGGGATATGGTGTTGAATCTCGAGCAGATGGGATTTGAGATCGAGTCTTCCCACCATGAAAAATCTCCCGCGCAGCATGAGATCGATTTTGAGGAGGCGGAAGGCTTGACGATGGCGGATTCCATTATCACCTTCAAGTTTGCCATCCGCTCCGTGGCCAAGAGGTTTGGGCTGTATGCCACCTTTATGCCGAAGCCGCAAAATGACACCCATGGCAGTGGGATGCATTTAAATATCACGTTGTATCAAAACGGCAAAAATGTTTTCCATTCCGATAAAAAGGGAGAACTGACACCGGAAGCCGCAGGCTTTATCGGTGGGATCCTTGCTCATGCGCCGGCACTTTGCGCCGTGACCAATCCCATCGTCAATTCCTATAAGCGTCTGCAGACCGGAGCATCTGCGCCGAATCGTATTGGCTATTCTTCCTGCGGAGACAATGTATTTGTAAATCTCCATGCGGAAAAGGACAATACGAAGATTGAGCTTCGTTTCCCGGATCCTTCCGCCAACCCTTACCTGGCGTTTGCCGCATGCTTTGCGGCCGGACTTGACGGTATCCGCAATCACATGGATCCGGGCAGGGATGTTGCCGAGGATGAGGCCGTATTGGATATGCTGCCGCTTGTTCCCGGTACCTTAAAGGAAGCAACGGAGGCCTTTCGCAAGGATCCGCTCATGACAAAGACGCTCGGAGAACGTCTGGTGGAACGTTATTGCAATGCCAAAGACGAAGAATGGATGGCGTATATGAGTTGCGTTTCCGATTGGGAAGTACAGCAGTATCTGCATAAGATGTAGGAGGCATCGTATGGGTGGCATTATCGTTGCTTTACCCAAAATACAAGAGGCTGCCAGGATAGCTGATGTGCTTCGAAAAAACGGTCTGCCCCCGCGGGACGTATGCAGTCATGTCTGTGATGCGCTTCAGGCTGCGCATGCCGCGGAAAGCGGCGTTGTGATCTGTACGGCGCAGTTAAAGGATGGGAATTATCGGGAATTACTTGCGGATCTGCCGAGCTTTTTTGATATGATCCTGTTAAGCCGTAATCCGGATGTCGGCAGGGAGAGTTCGCAGATCCTGCGATTGCCGATCCCGTTTACAACGTCGGATCTGGTCAATACCGCGGAGATGGTGTTGGCGCAGAATGAACGCAAGATCGGGCGCAAAAAAAGCACCGCCGCCAAACGTACTCCCGAAGAAAAAAAGATTCTGGAGGACGCGAAAAAGGTGCTGATGCTTCGAAATGACATGACGGAACCGGAAAGCTATCGCTATATTCAAAAGTGCAGCATGGATACCGGTACCGGGCTCTTAGAAACTGCCCGGATGATTTTATTGCTGGAAAGTTATCGGTGATGTGACCGAGCGAGCTAATACTATTTCCTATCCTACATTTCGGTATACGAACTCATTTTTTTTGAACGAGCTATAAAATCTTGATCCGCACAAAGCGCAAATGTCCTTCTTCGAACAAAGCAGTCCGTCCAAGTCAGTACAAACTCTTGCCTTTGTTCGCCGATCGGATCATTTTCGCATAGCTGAACGTGAAATATATTTTTGCAGGCTATTGGTTTGAGGGGCTGACGAATCCATACTCCGTATTTTTCAGGCGATTGCCCGGCATGGACGCCGGGCAAAGTCGCACGCCGTGACGGCGCGCCGGCACGGCACTCACGGATGAGCTTTTGCGACGTTCGCCGTCACTTTGTGCAGACATCCGTCGGAGTATGAGATTCGTCGCCCGAGAACCACTAAGCCTGCAAAAAAATATTTTACAGATAGATAGGATGAGAAGCGACCCGCCCGGCGGACAACGGCGTCGAGTATTGTACGGAACGGGACGGACAGCTTACCCGAAGAACATTTGCTACTTTGGCGGATCTTACGATTTTATACTCTGTTTTTCCCAAAAAAAGAGTTCGTATGACGCAATGCATCATACGAATCTTTTTTTTCTCGGTCGCATCACCGTTTCCTTGTTACAATAAAATCATCTGTGGTACAGTTTCTTAGTTTGGTACACGGGCTCACATGTGAGGTTTACACCAAGCTTTTGGAAGACATTCTTGTCGACCTGTGAGAGGATCACGGAGGAATGCACCTCGCAGCCCTCGAGTTTTTCCAGCTGCTGCATGGCGACCTCGGCCCTGGGGTCCGTGGCGGCGCAGATGGAAAGCGCGATCAGCACTTCGTCGGTATGCAGTCTGGGATTGTGATTGCCCAGATGGCAGACCTTTAAGTCCTGGATAGGTTCAATGATCTTGGGGGAGATGAGCTCCAGATCGTCATCGATATTACCCAATTCTTTTAAAGCATTCATAAGCATCGCAGAGGAAGCACCCAAAAGGGAGCTGGTCTTGCCGGTCACGATCCTTCCGTCGGGAAGTTCGATGGCGACCGCGGGAGCACCGGTTTCCTCCGCCTTTTCGTTGGCGGCGGCGATGACCGGACGATCGGAAGCCTGGATGTTGGCCTGGCTCATGATGAGCTCGATGCGTGCGATCTCGTCGTCATTTTCGCTGCCTGCGCGTTTGGAGCAAAGGGCATTGTAGTAGCGACGGATGATCTCATCCCGGGAAGCCTTGCTGACGATCCCGTCATCGATGATGCAATTGCCCGCCATGTTGACGCCCATGTCCGTGGGGGACTTGTAGGGAGATTCTCCCAAAAGCTGCTCAAACATGGCATTGAGTACGGGGAAGACCTCCACGTCGCGGTTGTAGTTGACGGTCGTCTCGCCGTAAGCTTCCAGATGGAAGGGGTCGATCATGTTGACGTCCTTTAAATCCGCCGTAGCGGCCTCATAGGCCAGGTTGACGGGGTGCTTTAAGGGGAGGTTCCAGATCGGGAAGGTCTCGAACTTGGCATAGCCGGCCTTGACGCCCCGTTTATTTTCATGATACAGCTGGCTCAGGCAGGTCGCCATCTTGCCGCTTCCGGGACCCGGTGCGGTGATGACCACGAGCTTGCGCTGCGTCTCGATATAGTCGTTTTTGCCGAAGCCCTCATCGGAAATGATGTAGGGGATGTTGGAGGGATAGCCTGCGATGGAGTAATGATGGTAAACCTTGATGCCGAGGGAGACAAGCTTTTTCTCGTAGGTGATCACCCGGGGCTGGTCGCTGTAACGGGTGATGACAACGCTGCCGACAAACAGACCGTAGCCGCGAAAGGCGTCGATCAGACGCAGCACGTCCACGTCATAGGTAATGCCCAGATCGCCGCGGATCTTGTTTTTCTCGATATCGTTGGAGTTGATAACGATGACGATCTCGGCAATGTCCTTTAATTGTGCCAGCATGTTGATCTTACTGTCGGGATGAAAACCGGGCAGTACGCGGGCTGCATGATAATCATCAAACAGTTTGCCGCCAAATTCCAGGTAGAGCTTATCTCCGAATTTGGAGATGCGGTCCCGGATGTGCGCAGACTGGGTTTGCAGGTACAGGTCATTGTCAAAACCGTATTTTTTTTTCATTCTTTCCTCCTTGAACAGACGCTCTCTCATAACTGAAAAAGTATAGCACAGGAAGGCGTAAAAAAAAAGAAGTGCGGAAACAAAAATTTAAGAAAAAATTTAGATTTGCGCCGCACGTTTAAGGATTATTTTATTGATTTTGCCCCCCTTAAAAACTATAATAAAGCAATAGAGAGAAAACGGGAGGATTGTATGGAACCGAAGCAATACAATAACGGCGGACCTTCCGGTTCACCGCAGAATAATAATTCGCAAAATCAAAGAAATGACGATCAGAAAAACGGCAAGGATCCCAAGAAGGGGCAGACCCTGCTGCCATTGATCATGATGTTTCTGGTGGCGCTTTTTATCATGACGCTCGTTACCAATCGCCTTTCGACGGCGGGATCCGAGGAGATCACCTACAACGAATTTTTGCAAATGATCGAGGACGGCAAGGTTGCTTCCGTTGAGATCGAGACCTACCAGATCAATATCACGCCGGTAACGGAGGAAGGCAGCTATGTCACCGTGACCTACTATACCGGACGCGTGGAGGATCCGGCGTTGGTACCGCTTTTGGAGGAGAAAGGGATCGAGTTTAAAAAGGCAATCCCCGACAGTACTTCCACGTGGATCTACAATCTGCTCTCCATTTTCCTGCCGGCGATCATCTTTGTGGCGTTCTTTGCATGGCTCATGAAAAAGAGCGGCGGAACCGGCGGTATCATGGGTGTGGGCAAGTCCACGGCCAAGGTGTATGTGGAAAAGACCACCGGCGTTACGTTTAAGGACGTTGCCGGACAGGAAGAGGCCAAGGAGTCTTTGCAGGAGGTTGTGGATTTCCTGCACAATCCGGGCAAATACAAATCCATCGGTGCAAAGCTTCCCAAGGGAGCGCTTCTGGTGGGACCTCCCGGTACCGGTAAGACCCTGCTTGCCAAGGCAGTGGCGGGAGAGGCGAATGTGCCGTTCTTCTCCCTGGCGGGTTCCGATTTTGTGGAGATGTTCGTGGGCGTGGGTGCATCCCGTGTGCGTGACCTTTTCAAAGAGGCGCAAAAGCAGGCGCCCTGTATCATTTTCATCGATGAGATCGATGCCATCGGTAAGAGCAGGGATACGCGCTACGGCGGCAACGACGAGCGTGAGCAGACGTTAAATCAGCTCCTTGCGGAGATGGACGGATTTGACACCTCCAAGGGTCTTTTGATCCTGGCGGCCACCAACCGACCGGAGGTTTTGGATAAGGCACTGCTTCGTCCGGGACGGTTTGACCGGAGGATCATCGTGGACAAACCGGACTTAAAGGGTCGTGTGGACACGTTAAAGGTGCATTCCAAGGACGTGCTCATGGACGATTCCGTCAATCTGGACGATATCGCACTGGCGACTTCCGGCGCTGTCGGCTCCGATCTTGCCAATATCATCAATGAGGCGGCCATCCTTGCGGTCAAGAACGGACGCAACGTGGTACAGCAGAGCGACCTTTTGGAATCCGTCGAGGTGGTCATCGCCGGCAAGGAAAAGAAGGATCGCATCCTGGGCGAGAAGGAGAAGCGGATCGTTGCCACCCACGAGGTGGGGCATGCATTGGCGGCGGCGCTTCAGAAAAACAGCGAGCCCGTACAGAAGATCACGATCGTACCGCGTACCATGGGAGCGCTCGGCTACGTGATGCAGGTACCCGAGGAAGAAAAGTACCTGATGTCCAAGGAAGAGCTGCATGACCAGATCGTCACCTATATGGCGGGACGTGCGGCGGAGGAGATCGTATTCAAGTCCGTGACCACCGGTGCGGCCAATGATATTGAAAAGGCGACCAAGGTGGCCCGTGCCATGGTAACGCAATACGGTATGTCCGAGAAGTTTGGTCTGATGGGACTCGAGTCCATTGAAAATAAATATCTGGACGGTCGTGCCGTCTTAAATTGCGGCGATGCCACGGCGGCTGAGATCGACAACGAAGTCCTTGCCATCCTTAAGGATGCTTACGAAGAGGCCAAGCGGATGCTTGAGGAAAACCTTGATGTCTTAAATGAGATCGCGGATTTCCTGTATGAGAAGGAAACCATCACCGGCAAGGAATTTATGAAGATCTATCGTCGGATCAAGAATCTGCCGGAGCCCGAGGAAGAGGAAGACGAGAACGTCGAGGCCGAGGGAGAGGCGCCTGTTTCGCAGGATCAGGATTCCCGTTTCGGCTTGGAGGAGGAGCCCGGCAATCTTCCCGAAGGAGACGATGAGATCTCCGAACAATTGCAGCATGATTATGTGCAGGGCGGCATGTTTGCCTCGTCCGAACCCGGACAGAATGTGGATTATACCATCAATGATGATTAAGTGAGGCTTGAAAGGATCCCCTCTGGCGGGAAGTCAGAGGGGATTTTCATTGCAGGCGGAGGCAGGATGGAAGCAGATTTTCAAGTGGAAGAAGAACTGAAAAAATTGCCGAAAAGTCCCGGCGTGTATCTGATGTACGGCGCAGGGGATGAGATCATTTACGTAGGGAAGGCGGTGCGATTGGACCGCCGTGTGCCGCAGTATTTTCATCATCAGGATTCCCGCCCCAAGGTGGAAAAGATGGTGCCCCAGATCACGCGTTTTGAGTATATCGTCACGGCTTCCGAGATGGAAGCCCTGATCTTGGAATGCAATCTGATCAAGGAATACCGTCCGAAGTACAACACGATGCTGAAGGACGACAAGTCCTATCCGTATATTAAGGTGACGGTCGGGGAGGCGTACCCCCAGATCTTTATCACACGTCAGATGAAAAAAGACACGGCCCGGTATTTCGGACCGTATACCAATGTGTCCGCCGTGCGCGAGACCGTGGATCTGCTTAAAAAAATGTATGGCATCCGGGATTGTCGCAGAAGGGTCGATGGCGGATCCGGGCAGTCGGCGGAAGACGAGGAAGGATCGCCGCGCGAGAGGGAATGCTTAAATTACCATATCCATCAATGTCCCGGCCCCTGTATCGGCGCTGCGGATAAGGAGGCTTATGATGCCAATGTGCAAGCGGTGCTGCGGATCCTTTCCGGAAATGCTCGGGAGATCATCGCCTCCTTAAAAACAGAGATGCTTACGGCCTCTGAGGAGCTTAGATTTGAAGATGCCGGCCGTTTTAAAGCAAAGATCGACGCACTGAAAAGCGTATTGGAAAAGCAGAATGTAAGCACCAAAGACAGTGAGGACACGGATATCATCGCGCTGGCATGCGAGGACGGAGACGCGCTGGTGCAGGTGTTTTTTGTGCGTGACGGCAAGCTGATCGGCAGGGAGCACTTCTATATTCGCGTGGCGGAGGGTGACGACAGACCGCAGATCTTAAGGAGCTTCCTTTTGCAATATTATGCGGGGACACCCATGCTTCCCAAGGCCGTGCTGCTTAGCGATGTGCCCGAGGACACGGAGGAGATCGTGCAATGGCTCAGCGAGAAGCGGGGCAGCAAGGTCAATGTGGTGGTACCGCAAAAAGGCCATAAGGAGCGACTGCTGACACTTGCCATGCAAAACGCCGCGCTTGTGCTTAGCCGCGACAGGGAGAGGATCCTTAGGGAGGAAGGCCGGACCATCGGCGCTGTTCGGGAGCTGTCGGATCTGATCGGTATCCCTTATGCCAAGCGGATCGAGGCGTATGATATTTCCAATATCAGCGGTTATCAGAACGTAGGATCCATGGTGGTCTATGACGGCGGGAAGCCTTTGCGGAACGATTACAGGAAGTTTCGGATCAAGACCGTGGTCGGGCAGGATGATTACGGCAGCATGTACGAGGTGCTGACCCGGCGTTTTATGCACGGACTGGCAAGCACATCGGCGCAGGAGGACAGTTTTACCAGATTTCCGGATCTGATCCTGATGGACGGCGGTCGCGGGCAGGTGAACATCTGCCTGAAGGTCCTGGAGGAGCTGGATCTTTCGATCCCGGTCTGCGGTATGGTGAAGGATGATCATCACCGTACGCGCGGGTTGTATGTAAATAATCGGGAGATCCCCATCGCAAAGGACAGCGAAGCTTTTGCACTGATCACGAGGATTCAGAATGAGGCCCATCGGTTTGCCATCACCTTCCACCGCTCTTTGCGGAGCAAGGATCAGGTACATTCCGTATTGGATGAGATCAAGGGGATCGGTCCGGCGCGAAGAAAAGCGCTGATGCAGCATTTTGATTCCATAGAGCAGATCAGGGAAGCGGATGTCGAGGAGCTTGCGGGGATCGACGGCATGTCGCGACAGGCCGCAGAAAATGTAGTAGGTTTTTTCCGTGCATCCATTGGGGAGCAAGAGGCAAAAGGCACGGACGAGGAGAGTAAGAGTACAGATGGCAAATGAAAAATTGCGATGGGAAAAACTGGATAATACCGCTTTTTTGTTTCCGGCGATCGCCGGGGAAAGCATGACGAATACCTATAGAATCAGCGTGACGCTTACGGAAGAAGTGGATGCGGACGTTTTACAACAGGCCGTGGATCTGGTGACGCCAAAGTTTCCGGGCTTTAATCAGCGCCTGCGCAGCGGGTTTTTCTGGTATTATTTTGAGGAAAACGGCAAGCCGGCGCCGCGGGTGCGGCAGGAGGATGCCTATCCCTGCCGGTTTATCCATGCCAACAGGAATCACAGCTATCTGTTTCGTGTGACGTATTACAAAAAAAGGATCAATCTGGAGGTGTTTCATGCCATTGCGGACGGCATGGGCGGATTGGGATTTTTAAAGGAGATCACCTACCAGTACTTAAGGCTTTTGCATCCGGAGATCGGGGAGCGCATAGGGGACGGTCTTCACGAGGACACTTCCCTCGACAGAGAGGACAGCTTTTTGCGCAATTATCGCAAAGGCAACAAGAGCATCTATAAATCCGGCAAAGCCTTTTTGTTAAAGGGAGAGAAGTTGCCCTATCACGGATTTGGGCTTGTGCACGGATATATGTCTGTATCGGAATTAAAGGACGTATCCAAAAACACCTACGGATGCTCCATTAATGAATATCTAATATCTGCATTTATTTTTTCGACATATCAGGAGAATCGCGGGGAAGTATCTGCGGACCGGCCGATCCGCGTGGCGGTGCCGGTGAATCTCCGGCCTTTTTTTGCATCCCAGACCACCAAAAACTTTTTTGCCATGGTCTCCGCGGAGTTTGGCCCCACAAAGCGGGAGTATACGTTTGCGGAGATCATCGGGATCGTCAAAAAGAGTCTGCGGGAACAGATCACCAAGGAGAACCTGGAGGAGATCTTTTCCTATAATGTTTCCAATCAGGAGCATCTGATCGCCCGGGTGGTGCCGCTCCCCTTAAAGAATCTTGCCATGCGCTTTGTTTACCGCAAGAGTGCGCTGGCCAACACCACGACCATCACCAACATGGGTAATGTGACGGTGACGGAGGAATACACGCCGTATATCCGGGGATTCTATTGCTTTCTTTCTTTCTCCAAGGGACAAAATACCAAGGCGGCCATTATGTCCTACGGAGATGAGATGGTGTTTACCTTTAGCTCTGCCTATAAGGAGACGGCGGTGCAAAAAGGGGTCTTCAGACAGATCGCCGTGGATGGGATCCGGGTGGAGATCGAGACCAACGGAGTGTATTGAGAAAACGGGAGGAAAAAAGTGATGAGCGAATGTAAATCATGCCGGGTGATCATTCGGGATCCGGGTGAGTACTGCCCGTTGTGCCGTGCCGGTCTGGCAAGGACGGAGGGCGGAGAGATGACCTATCCGGACATCTCCGCGCGCAAAAAGAAATCGTCCTTTATCCTGCGGCTTTTGCTCTTTTTATGGGTGGCAGCCGTAGCGGTCTGCGCCATGATCAACCTGCAGACGCCGCACAGCCATTGGTGGTTTTTGATCGTGGCGGGCGCAGGGTTTTATCCGGTATTGATCTTTTATCATATTTTTGCGGAAAAAGGATATCTTCATCGGATCTTTGTCTGCGTCATCGTAGCGGTATTGGAGATCATCCTGGTGGATGCGGTATTCGGTTTTCGCGGGTGGTCCGTGGATTATGTCCTGCCCGGGGCACTGCTTTTTGTGGATGTGGTTTTACTGGTGCTTATGATCGTCAATCACAGGAATTGGCAGAGCTATTTGATCTCGCAGCTCTTCCTGATATTTCTGAGTTTATTTAGTTTGCTTTTAATTTTACTGCGCGTGGTTGCACATCCGGTGCTGTCGGAGATCGCCATTCTGTTCACCGTGCTTTTGTTTTTGGGAACCTTTATCATCGGCGGCGGGACGGCCCGTATGGAATTAAAGCGTCGGTTCCATTTTTGACGGACGATGACGCAACTTTGGCCGGACGATGGCGCAACTTTGGCCGAACTATGGTACAATGAAAAAGCAACAGGAAAACCTGCGGATAGAAAGAGAAGGTAGTGATGGGAAAGGAACAGTGGGGGAAACGAATCGGAATCGGTGTGGCCGTCATGCTGCTTGCCATGGTGGCGGTGACGGACGTCCTGACGGTGCGCAGGATCCTTTCTCATGATACGGACAGCTTTGTGATGCAGACCTGGGAGGATTATGAGGCAGGCATCGACAGCCTTTCGGCCGAGACGTGTTTTTGCGCGATCGGAAGTCACATGCAAAAGATCACGATCCCCCTTCTTTATTCCTCGGAGGATCTGACGGCAGAGGAGAAGCGACAGATCTTGTCGGAGATCCGCGGAAGCGTGGTCTATTCCGTCACGGATACCACGGGCAGGGTCATCGTACCCGAGACAGAAGCCTCAGCCGAGGAGGTCTTTGCGGACACGGAGGATGCACTTACCCTCGTTGGGATCGCCTCCGGTGCTTTTGAAGCCGGGGAGACTTATCTGTTATATTTGGATTTTAGTTTTGAATATACGAAAGGAAGCGGGGAGGATTTCCCGCTTGCGATCGGCATGGATGCCAACGGCGCCATGATCGTGCAATATGCCAAGGTGACCTACCACGGCCTGCAGATCGCGATCCTGATCGCCTTGCATCTGTTTGTGGCGGGCATTCTTTGGTGGATCTTCAAAAAGGGTATAAACGGTGCCAACTTTTTTGTGATCTGCATGGGGCTCGGGTGTTTCCTCGCACTGGTTAACGTGCCTTTCTCAAGAGATGATGAATTTCGGCATTTTGTCCGTGCGTATGATCTTAGTTGCGGCGGTGCGCCGGGACATTATGCGCGGGATGGAGAAGTGATCATCGGCAATATCCAAAAGGACATCGTGGGGGCGTATGTATGCACGCTTCCCTCTGAGATCTCCGAGATGCGTCTACTCTCCTATGAGGGGAATATCACCAATGCTTCCTACTACGCGGAGATAAATACGGATTATTGCAGATCGCGCATGCTTTCCCTTTTGAGCCGGGAGACGACGGAGGAGGTCGTCACGGTCTCCGAATGCGTGACCTGGTACCATGGATGGGAGACCTACTTTGCTTCCGCCATCGGGATATGGGCGGGAAGGATGCTGGGAATGCGCCCGCTTTTCCTGTACTATGCCGCGGCATTCGGACAGATCCTTATTGCAAGCCTGCTCTTTCTTGCGGCGTTTTGGCTGACAAAGCAGTATCGGCTGATCCCCATGATCTGCGGTCTGACCGTACCCGTGCTGTGGCATGTGGGATCCGCGCATCCGGACGGGATCCTGATGGCGCTGACCGTGCTTTGCATGGCGGTGATCCTGCATATCAAAGAAAATAAAATCAAGATTTTATCTACCAATGGAATCTTGTGGATGCTCGTCTGGCTTTTGCTTGTGATCTGGCTGTACAAGATCAAGCTGCCTTATGCTTTACTGGGGCTGTCCTGCCTTTTCCTTTTGACGAAGGAGAACGGGACTTTGCCGGTCAAAAAGCGGGTTCTTCTTTTTGGGGGATGCGCGGCGGCGGTTCTTGTGGGCTGTATCCTCTTCAGACATGCGCTCATGGAGTATGTTTACGGTTTCCTGCCCCGGGACTATGTGACCTATATAGGGGAGCATATCGTGGCGGTGGGGATCCTGTTTTTAAGGACGGGCAGGGATCTGTTGCTTGCCACCTGGCAGCGTTTGCAGATCACCCGATGGTTGCCCTACGGATGGGCGGCGGCGATCCTTTTGGTACTTTCCAAGAAAAAGGATCCGTGGGTGCGCAGAGTGGCGATGTTGGTGCTGTTTTTGTGCATGCTCCTTGTCATCGTTGTCGTGGGATATACGCTGATGCCGCCGGACTACGGCGTGATCTGGGGCCTGACCTATCGCTATATGTTGCCGTTTTTGCCGCTCGTTTATGTGGTGCTTCCGCAGGGAAACGACACCACCGACGCCGCGGTACGGAAGTTGGCGCCCTTTGTTTTGATTGTCATGTCCTTTAGTGGTATAGTAATCTCAATATAATCTCGGGATAGGGAGGATTGTCATGCAGAGTGTTCGTTTGGAAAAGATCGCGAAAAAGCTGGATCTGGAGTTGCTGACGCCGGAGATCGACATCTCGGATCGCATGGTCTATCAGATGGAGTTAAACCGTCCGGGATTGCAGTTGACGGGGTATTTCGAGCATTTTATGTCGGATCGCATCCAGGTGCTCGGAAAGGTGGAGTACACCTATATCAAGCAATTGGATCGCTCCACCAGGATCCGGATCTTTAAAAAAATGATGGAGTACGATATCCCGGGGATCATTTTCTGCAGGGGATATCGTCCGGATAAGGATATCCTAAGGATCGCCAAGGAACACGGCGTGCCGCTTTTCGGTACCGTGAGCGCCACCTCCGCGTTTATGGCGGAGCTGACCGTGGAGCTGGCGGAGGGGTTGGCCCCTTGTATTTCCATGCACGGCGTACTGGTGGATGTCTACGGTGAGGGGATTCTCATCATGGGAGAAAGCGGTGTCGGCAAGAGTGAGGCGGCACTCGAGCTTATCCGCAGAGGCCATCGTCTGGTGGCGGATGACGTGGTGGAGATCCGCAAGATCAATGAGCGTACTTTGGTGGGCACGGCGCCGGAGGTGACCCGGCATTTCATCGAACTGCGTGGGATCGGCATCATCGACTGCCGTACGCTTTTTGGCGTGGAGAGTATCAAGGAAAAACAAAACATCGATCTGGTCATCAAGCTGGAGGAATGGAATAAGGAAATCGAGTATGACCGTCTGGGGCTTGAGGATGCTTATACCAATATTTTGGGGATCGATGTGGTCTGTCAGGACCTGCCGATCCGTCCCGGACGAAACCTTGCCGTGATCTGCGAGGCGGCCGCCGTCAACCATCGCCAGAAAAAGATGGGATACAATGCGGCGCAGGAGCTTTATCGCAGAACGGCCGAAAACATGGAGCGCAGAATGCGGGAGAAAAAAGAGGAAGAGGCGTATTATGCCACGCACCCGCAGGCGTACAAGGATGAAACGTGACCGGTCGGAGAGACCCTGCAATAGAAAGAAATGAGAGGAAGAGCATATGGAACGAAAAGACGCATGGGAAAAATACCCCGAAGGAAAAAAGGACTACAAGGCACTGTTTGCTTTTGCGGAAGGGTATAAGGATTTTATCAGCAACTGCAAGACGGAGCGCGCATGCGTGAAGGAACTCGTGCAAAAGGCAGAGGATGCCGGATTTGTGAATATCGAGGAGATCCTTGCCAAAAAGAAAAAATTAAAAAGCGGCGACAAGGTGTATGCCGTAAAGATGAAGAAGACCCTGGTGATGTATGTGATCGGTACGGAGCCCATGGAAAAGGGTCTCAATATCCTGGGCGCACATATCGATTCCCCGCGCATGGACTTAAAGCAAAATCCCCTGTATGAGGATACGGGGATGGCGCTTTTGGACACCCATTACTACGGCGGTGTGAAGAAGTATCAGTGGGTAACGTTGCCGCTGGCGCTCCACGGCGTGATCGTCAAGAAGGACGGTACCGTGGTCGAGGTGGATCTGGGAGACAAGGAGGGAGATCCGGTCTTTGGCGTGAGCGACTTGCTCATCCATCTTTCCGAAAAACAGATGGAAAAGAAGGGCAACAAGATCGTGGAAGGCGAGGACTTAAATGTCCTCGTGGGAAGCATTCCCTTAAAGGGCGAGGAAAAGGATGCGGTCTCCAAAAACGTCTTGCAGATCTTGAAGAAGCAGTATGATGTTGAGGAGGAAGATTTCCTTTCGGCGGAGATCGAAGTGGTGCCTGCGGGAAAGGCGAGAGATTACGGGTTTGACCGCAGCATGATCATGGGATACGGTCATGATGACCGCTCCTGCGCGTATCCTTCCTTTATGGCGATGCTGCAGATGAAAAAGCCGAAGAAGACGTCCGTGTGCCTCCTGGTGGACAAGGAGGAGATCGGTAGTGTCGGCGCGACCGGCATGAAGTCCCATTTCTTTGAGGATACCACGGCCGAGGTCATGAATGCGATGGGCGTTTACAGTGAGCTCACCATGCGTCGTTGCCTGGCGGCTTCCAACGTCCTCTCCTCGGATGTGAGCGCAGCGTTTGATCCCAATTATGCATCCGTCAGCGAGAAAAAGAACGTGGCCTATTTTGGCAGAGGTCTGGTATTTAATAAATTCACGGGCGCAAGAGGTAAGTCCGGTTCCAATGATGCCAATGCGGAATACATCGCGCATCTGCGGGATATCTTGGACAGGAATAAGGTTTCCTTCCAGACGGCGGAGCTTGGCAAGGTGGATGCCGGCGGCGGCGGAACCATCGCGTATATCCTTGCCCGCTACGGTATGAACGTGATCGACAGCGGTGTGGCGGTGTTAAATATGCATGCCCCCTGGGAGATCATCTCCAAGGTGGATCTGTACGAGGCATATCGCGGATATATCGCGTTTTTGAATGAGGCATAAGGAATGTTGGATGCATTGCGTACGCTTCTGTCGCCGGAGCGGGTACTGACAGAGGAGCCCATGGCGCGGCATACCACCTTTAAGATCGGTGGGCCGGCCGAGTTTTATGTGATTCCCGGCGAGGAAGAGGTAGAAAAGATTATTGATTTGTGCAAACGAAGCGGGACGCCCCTGGCGATCATCGGTAACGGCAGTAATCTGCTGGTCGGTGACGGCGGGATCCGCGGCGTGGTGATGGAGATCGGCGCAGGCATGCGCCGTATTTCCGTAGAAAAAAATACGGAAGGCGCAAGACGGCGCATCGTTGTACAGGCGGGTGCACCGTTAAGCCGTCTCTCTCAGGAGGCAGCGGCCGCAAACCTGACGGGGCTTGAGTTTGCCTCCGGGATCCCCGGAACGGTGGGTGGCGCCCTGGTCATGAATGCGGGCGCTTACGGCGGAGAGGTCAAGGACGTGGTGGAGGAGATCCGCGTGATCACGTCAGAGGGTGAGATGGCAAACCTTTCTGCGGAAGCCTACGACGGAGGGTATCGGACCAGCCGCGTGATGCGTGAAAAGATGGTGGTCTTATCCGCTGTGTTCCGACTGCCCTTGGGACATGCCGACGAGATCGCGCAGACGATGGATGATCTGCGCAAACGCCGCAATGAAAAGCAACCGTTAAACTTCCCCAGCGCCGGATCCACGTTTAAGCGCCCGGAGGGGTACTTTGCAGGGAAGCTTATCGAGGACAGCGGTCTGGCCGGGTATCGCGTGGGGGATGCGGAGGTGTCCGAGAAGCATTGCGGATTTGTGATCAATCGCGGGAAGGCGACGGCTCGTGATGTGAGAAAACTGATCGAGGATGTCTCGCTTAAGGTTTTTGAAACATACGGGGTCAAGCTGGAGCCGGAAGTACGCTTTATGGGGGATTTCTAATGGAATTTATCATCATTACGGGCATCAGCGGCGCGGGAAAGACAACGGCGCTCAAGACCATGGAGGATCTGGGGTATTTTTGCGTGGACAATCTCCCCATTTCTCTTATCGAAAAATTTGCGGAGCTGACCAACACACCGGATAGTCATGTCCGGAAGGTGGCGCTCGGCATTGATGTCCGAAGCGGTGATTTCCTGCAGGAGATGCGGGATGTACTCGAAAAGATCACCAACCAGGGATATCGCTACCGCGTTGTATTTCTGGATGCGGAGGATGATACCCTGATCCGCCGCTTTAAGGAGACGCGCCGGGTCCATCCGCTTGCGGAAGGCGGACGCGTGGAGGAAGGGATTGCCAAAGAGCGTGAGATGCTCAGGTTTTTGCGGGCGCAGGCAGATTTTTACTTTGATACGACCAGGTTTCGGACCAGGGAGTTAAACGATCGTCTGCGGGAGATCTTCGTGGACGAAAAGGAGGATCGGGCAATCCATATCCTTGTTTTGTCCTTTGGTTATAAGTATGGGATCCCCAAGGATGCGGACCTTGTCTTTGATGTACGTTTCCTGCCCAATCCTTTCTATGATCCCGCACTGCGGCCTTTGACCGGAGAGGATGCAAAGATCCGTGACTTTGTTAAGCAAAACGGCCGTGCGGATCAGTTCCTTGCCAAGCTCAAGGACATGCTGGACTTTTTGCTGAACGAATACGTGGAGGAAGGCAGAAACCAGGTGGTCATCGCCTTTGGATGCACCGGCGGCAAGCATCGTTCCGTGACGGTGGCGCACGAGGTGTATGAGATGCTTTCCCGAAAGCAGATGTATGATGTGCGGATCCAGCATGTCGATATCATGAAATGATCAGGAAGTTGAGGAGAATCCATGTCTTTTTCATCGGATGTGAAAGCGGAAATAGCCAGAAACGAATGTAAGCGTCGCCACTGCAACATGGCGGAGCTTGCTGCCATGATGGAGATGACGGGACGGATCGGGAAGGACGAAGAAAATAAACCCTGTTTTTATATCGGCGTCGAGAACCCGCAGGTAGCCAGAAAATGCTTTACTTTGCTGAAGAAAACTTTTAATATGGTAACGGATGTCAGTGAAAAGCATGAGGGGCTTTTGCGCATCCGCAACGAAGAGGATTTTCACACGGTGATGGAGGCCCTAAAGATCGGCCGAAGCACGGCGCTGACGGATCCTCTATTGATCTCGCGGGAATGCTGCAAGCGTGCTTTTTTGCGCGGCGCGTTCTTGGCCGGTGGTTCCATGAACGATCCCGCCAAATCCTACCACCTTGAAATCGTGACTTCCACGGGAGAAAAGGCCGAGCAACTCATGCAGTGCATGAGATTTTTTGGTCTGGATGCCAAGGTAGTCCCACGAAAGGGTAATTTTGTGGTATATTTAAAAGAGGGCGGACAGATCGTGGATTTCTTGGGGATCATCGAGGCGCATGTGGCGCTGATGGAGATGGAAAATGCCAGGATCTTAAAAGAGATGCGCAACCAGGTCAACCGACAAGTCAATTGCGAGACGGCCAACCTCAACAAGACGATCCGCGCTTCCGTGCGACAGTTGGAGGATATCCGTTATCTGCGGGACTATGGGTATCTGGAGGATTTACCGGAGTCTTTGCGGCAGATGGCCTATGTGCGTTTGGAACACCCGGATGCGACGCTTGCGGAATTGGGAGAACTGACAGAACCGCCCATCGGGAAATCGGGCGTTAATCACAGACTGCGTCGGCTGTGTGAGATAGCAGAAAAGCAAATGCCAGGGAGGATGCCATGACAAGAAAGAATGTTACGGTAAAAGCAATCACCAAACGGGAGGAAAATCCGATCGCCATGTTGGTGCAGATTGCCAACAAGTTTGAGAGCCGGATCTATTTTGAATCCGACAACCGTCATATCAATGCCAAGAGCATGATGGGAATGATGACGCTGGCACTGTATGATGATGAGGAAGTTGTGGTCAGCGCAGAGGGCGCGGACGAAGCGGACGCGGTGGATGCACTGGAAACCTACCTTCTTGACCGCTAAGGATTGGAGAAGAGACAATGGGTGGTATTCTGGATTATCTCGGGGAGTACGGACAGTACGATTTTGCACAGGAGCCTTTTAACGAGGTGGATAATCTTGTATTGTCTGAAATCGCCTACACGCCCATGGATCGCTGGCTCTTGGATACCGATAAAAAGACCGGCATATTTGCCGAGAAAATGACGTTTCGCAAACTGGCACAGCTTGTGGAGACGGAGGGGTTACTACCCGCAGATGCCGAGGCGATGATCTATCGTGACGGTGCCAGGACATTGTGCGAAGCAGCAAAGACAAAGCGTTTTGAGAACGTTCGCGTATATAATTATGTTAACCATATCAGTGAGAGCCATGACGTGCAGTTTTGCGCCATGGTTTTTGCGTTAAATTTTAGGGATATTTACGTGGCTTTCCGGGGGACGGACGATACGGTCGTGGGATGGAAGGAGGATTTCATGCTTTCCTACAGGACGCCCATCCCGGCCCAGGAGGAGGCGCGCACCTATATCGACGGCGTGGGTTACCCCGGACTTGGCAAGGTCTATGTGGGTGGCCACTCCAAAGGAGGCAATCTCGCCGTTTTTGCCGGGATCTATGCCAAGGACGCGGTCAAAAAGCATATCGTGCAGGTGTACAACAACGACGGCCCGGGTTTTTTGGCAAAGATGATGGATCGTCCGGAGTATCGCGAGATGCTGCCGCGGATCCATACCTATATGCCGCAGGATTCCGTGGTGGGCAAACTTTTTGAGCACCGGGAGCCCTGCACGGTGGTGGAGAGCAACGAAAAGGGTTTGATGCAGCATTCGGCGCTCACCTGGCAGGTCAGCGGCAAGACCTTCGTGACCCAGGCGCATACGA
>CAJOPA010000038.1 GCA_905236235.1 uncultured Eubacterium sp.
GTGATGGCGCGGATCATGATCAAGTCCAAGGATTCCTCGGACTGGACCGTGGCGATCGGTTTGTTTAATCTGCTTCAGAGATCTTTGATCGGTGAATATTTCTCGGTATTTTGCGCCGGTGGCGTCATCATCGCCATACCGATCTCCATACTGTTTATTCTGATGCAAAAGTGCTATGTGGAAGGTGTGACAGGCGGAGCCGTCAAAGGTTGACAGACAAATCCTGCGGGATCGTAACATGATATACAGAGGGAATGCGAAAGGACGATAGTTATGGCTGAAGTGGTATTGACACATATCAAAAAAGTATATCCGAATACGGAGACCAAGAAGAAAAAGAAAAAGGGAGAGCCGGAGAAGAAGAGCAACCTCCTGGTAACGGAGGAAGGCGTGCTCGCGGTACAGGACTTTAATATCGAGATCAAGGACAGGGAATTCATTGTACTCGTAGGACCGTCCGGATGCGGCAAGTCGACGACGCTGCGTATGATCGCGGGTCTCGAGGAGATCTCCGACGGGGATCTGTTCATTGACGGTGTTCGTATGAATGAGGTAGAGCCCAAGGACAGGGACATCGCCATGGTCTTCCAGAATTATGCCCTCTATCCCCATATGACGGTGCGGGGTAATATGGAATTCCCCTTAAAGCTTGCCAAGACGCCAAAGGACGAGATGAACCGGCGCGTGGAGGAGGCGGCGGAGATCCTGGGGATCACCCAGTATCTGGATCGCAAGCCCCGGGCACTCTCCGGCGGACAGCGCCAGCGTGTCGCCATTGGTCGTGCCATCGTGCGCAATCCCAAGGTGCTGTTAATGGATGAGCCGTTGTCCAACCTGGATGCGAAGCTTCGTAACCAGATGCGCGCGGAGATCATCAAGCTCCGTCAGAGGATCGATGCGACCTTCATCTATGTCACCCACGATCAGACGGAGGCCATGACTTTGGGAGACAGGATCGTGATCATGAAGGATGGCGAGGTACAGCAGATCGGTACGCCGCAGCAGGTATTTAACCATCCGGACAATTTATTCGTCGCCGGGTTTATCGGCGTGCCGCAGATGAATTTCTTTGATGCGCAGCTTGTGGAGGAGGACGGACATTATCATGCCACGGTGCAGGGTGTCAGGATTGACTTTTCCAGAGAGAGACAGGATGCATTGGCTTCCCGTCACATCGCCACGCAGGAGATTACCCTGGGGATCCGTCCGGAGCATATCGCGCTTGCAGAGGCAGGGGAGAACCGGATCACGGGCGTGGTAGAGGTATCCGAGATGATGGGTAGTGAAGTCCACCTGCATGTACGCGTGGGAGAGCAGGACATCATCATCATTGTGCCGACAAAGGATATCCTGTCCTCCGATGCCATGCGGATCGGTGCAGAGGTCTCCTTTACGGTGGACGGGTCATTTACACATCTGTTTTCGAGGGAGAACGAGAGGAATCTGGAAGGCTGACAGGCAGGGTATTTTTTTAAAATAAAAAATTTACATAATAGGGGTTAAGTTTTGAATTTTGACGTTCGATATATGAATTAGTTAAATCAAACAAACGGCCCGGAAGGCCAATAACATTCATTCATTCAGGGAGGAAACTATTATGGTAGTACAGCACAATTTACAGGCAATGAACGCAAACAGAATGCTCAATCTTACGACGAGCTCTCAGGCAAAGTCGACCGAGAAGTTATCTTCCGGTTACAAGATCAACAGAGCAGCAGATGATGCAGCAGGTCTTTCCATTTCCGAGAAAATGAGAAAGCAGATGAGAGGTCTGGATCAGGCTTCCACCAATGCCGAGGATGGCGTATCCGCAGTACAGACGGCTGAAGGTGCACTGACCGAAGTACACTCCATGCTGCAGCGTATGAACGAACTGGCAGTACAGGCAGCCAACGGCACGAATTCCGAGTCCGACCGTCAGTCCATTCAGGATGAGATTGAGGAACTTACCACTGAGATTGACCGTGTTGCAGAGACCACCAAATTCAACGAGACTTATCTCTTGAAGGGTGCTGACGGCACGAAGACCATAAGACTTGAGGCACATGACGCTGGTCTTGAGGGAACCATGGCAGAGTATGAAGCAACGGATGATACCGTAAAGTTTACCGCTGCAGCTCTTTCCACCGGTTCTACCGTAACCATCGCAGGTACCGAGTATACCATCGCTGATACCGCAGATACCGATGTTAACCAGATCACCACGGAGCAGGCATACAATCTGATGGCCAATGCACTTTTGGACGCAAACCGTGTGGGCAATACGAATGCATCCATCACTAACAACAACGACGGCACCTTCGTGATCACCCGTGGTACCGTAGAGGTTGCAAAGGCACTTTCTTTTGACCTTCATGTAGGTGCTGACGCTGATATGACCAACAAGATCGGTGTTGAGATCGAGACCATGGACTCCAAGTATCTTGGCATCCACGGCATCAGCGTACTGGACGGAGATCTTTCCGATGATGTTGTAGACGGAACGCTTAAGGCTTACGGTTCCATGGCAACCTATGCGATCGACGCAATTGCTGACGCAGTAGCGAAGGTTTCTGCACAGAGATCCGCACTTGGTGCTATCCAGAACCGTCTGGAGCACACCATCAACAACTTGGACAACGTTGTAGAGAACACCACTTCCGCAGAGAGCCGTATCCGCGATACCGACATGGCAGAAGAGATGGTGGAATACAGCAAGAACAACATTCTTGCACAGGCCGGCCAGTCCATGCTTGCACAGGCAAATCAGGCAACGCAGGGTGTTATGTCCTTACTGCAGTAAGCAGGATCCGGCGCCCTACGCCGATCGGGATGAATCATTTACAAACATCAGGAAGCAGTCCGCAAGGGCTGCTTCTTTTTTTGTAAAAAATTGTCAAAAATATATCAGTAAAGGGGTTAAGTTTCCGTATTGCCTTGCCGACAAAAAAGGTAAGTGAAGGTTTCTTCGCTATATCTTCAAGGGAGCGCGCGGCCTGAGAAGAACGAACAATTTACCAACGTGGCCAAGGATGGTCATGAAAATTTTTCAAGGAGGAAAAAATTATGGTAGTACAGCACAACATCCAGGCGATGAACGCCAACAGAATGCTCAA
>CAJOPA010000039.1 GCA_905236235.1 uncultured Eubacterium sp.
GTCATCGCCACCATCATCATCCCGATCTGGATATGGATCTACGAACGCGTCTACGTATGGATCCGTCGGCTCGCCGGCACAGATAAAACAGGCAACGATGCAGATCCCCGCGACTAACGCTTGCGCAGACGTCCCAGGAGGCGTTCCTTTTTCTTGACCGCAAGTGCCTCGGCCTCCGGGGTCTGCACTTCCTTTTCATAACGCAGGGTGTAGTCCTCCACCAGACCCTTGCCATGGATCATCTCGTCAAATTCCCGCAAAAGTGCAGCATACAGACTGCGCTTTGCCTCATCAAATCCCATAAGATCCAGATAGACCTCTCTTTGCTGCAAAAACCTTGCGGCAATTTTTTGCGACTCCTGCGCATAAAGATCCGTCACCATGAAGTACACGGCAAACTCCTGCCAGTCGATCTCCTCCAAGGCTACCGTTGCCAAACCGCTTCCACCTTTGGCATGCTTTTTTTGCTCCGAAAGATACGCCCGAAACGTCTCCGTCTTACAAAGCACCCGCGCAAGCGTATACTCCTCCCGTCCCGTGATATCCGAAAAACGGATACCGAGAACCGGGAAGGCCTTGCCCGAAAGCTTCGATGCCAAAAGCTCCTCCGCCTTCGCACGAACGTAGCGTGCGATCTCCTCGGAAGGTGTCGCGGCAAAGGTCAGCTCCTCCATCACAGTCGGTGTATCCTCATAAGCAACCACCACCGCGTCTCCGTCGCGATGCGCCGCGGCCACACGCACATTTTGCAAGTTGTCCCGCGCAAGATCAAGCACAGACAGGTACGCTCCCGCAGGATCCTCACTGTCATTGCCCGCAAAGGTCACGCGCAGACACATCCCCTCGGTCTCTTTGGAAAGCGTCGTCTGCCTGCGATATTCAGGTTTACATAAGTCATTATAGGCAGCGCAGCAGACCGTTCCACGATCGTGCAGATCCGGCACCCGGCCCTTCCACTTCATCTCCCCGGCGAAGATCAGAAACGAATTGGCAACCGCGCCGTAATACCCGTCCGTAGCCATATTGCGCAGTACCTCCGACTCGTCAAAGATCTGCACGCGCGCACGGTCATAGGTCACGGGACGCGCGGGGATCTCATAACGCCGCGGAACATGTCCGTCGGAGAAAATACAGGTCGGGATCTTGTAATCGGGGTAAGGATAGTACCACGCCGTCTCCGGAAAACCGGCGGCGAAAAGCATCTCCTCGATCCGCGGACGCGCAAAGGTCCGCACGGAGGAGGTCGTAGGATAGCCATACACCGAATCAAACAGGATACCGGTGTGATCCTCTCCCGCACCGGCAAAATATTTCATGCCGTATTTATTCTCGATGGCAATGATCAATGTCCCATCCGGCCGCAGCAGCTCCTTGGCGCGATGAAGCATCGCCATAAAAGGATCCTCGGCCTTTAAGTAATGGGAAGCATACTCCCATACGCCGATCAGTGTCACATAGTCATATTTTTCCTCGAAGGTCATATCCTCAAAGTTGCCGACATAGATCTCGAGGTTGTCGCAGTCGCGATTCCTGCAGGCATTGATCTCGGAGCGTCTCGCCGACAGCTCCACCGCCGTGACCTTGCCGGTCTTTTCGCAAAAAAGCCCGGTCAGCGCTCCGCAACCCGCGCCGATCTCAAGCAGGCTTCCCTGCGGTTTAAAATCATACCAGGATAAAAGATGATGCCGTTCCTTGGAAAAATAATACAGATAGGGCCATGCGGACTCCTGCTGCAGAACCTTGCGCAGATTCTCCTCTCCGGGATCCTCTCTGACCACGTTAAGAAGCTTGTCTTCGATATCGCCGTCACTGTAAAGATCCGCGCCCTTATAGAATGTATAATTCAAACGTACATTACCGATGGTTTCGTTTTGCATGCCTGACTGTTCCTTTCGTTCGTACGTATGTTATTATATCAAAACACCGCCTCCCTTTCCATAGGAAGACGGTGGTTTTGTTTAGGCTACATGATCGGAAGTGTAGCAATTCTTTCCTTTTTCCTTGGAGGCGTACATCAGACGGTCCGCCATATCCAGGTACTGCTGCATATCCTCGCCCTCCCGGGGGATCGACGTGTAAATGCCAAAGCTAAGCGTCACGTGCATCCCGGGGTGCTTGGGACAGTTGAGATCCCGCAGATTCTTCTGGATCTTTTCCACGAGCTCACAAGCCTTGCGATGGGAGATCCGTGGCAGGACAAAGACAAATTCCTCGCCGCCGTAACGATAGCAGCATCTGCCGTAGGCAAGGGAGCAATACCTCAGTACCTCGGAAACCTGCCTGATCCAGTAGTCTCCTGCCTGATGACCGTAGGTGTCATTTAACTGCTTAAAATCATCGATGTCACACATGATGCAGGTCAGCTCTTCCCCTTCCTGCTTGCAGCTCGTCCAGATCTCATCCGCCCGTTCCCGCAACATCTGACGGTTGTACAAAAGGGACAGGGAATCGGTCCTTGACAGCTCCTCGAGGTTGACCTGGCGCAGATAGGAATGCCAGCGTGTATTGTAAAAGGCGATACAGACAAAAAGCATCACCATGGAAAAGATCGAAAAATTGATCAAAAGCTCCTCTTTGTGCTCCACGTCGCACAGGATCATGGCCAACGTGATCCCGCCGTAGGTCAGCACATGCAACGTCACGGTCACATACGGCTTGATAAAGGAAACGATGGGAACGATGATGATGACCGATGCATAGACCAGCATGGTCACGCTCTGGAGCTTGACCGCATCCAATACCGTAATCCCAAAGGCCCACAGCATCAGGAATACGACATAAATGATCTGGATCATAAAGAGACGATTCGTATAAGCCTCCGGATTTTTACGTGCGAGCCGCATCTCCAGGATGGCGATCACACTCATAAATAAAAGGGAAACATAGCAGGCCAGATATAAAAGATTGGTCAGCGTGGAATAATCCGTCACGCTCAAAAACCAGCGCACGATCATAGCCAACTCAAAGATCGCCACAACAGGCACGATGTACCGCCCCAGGTGCGCCGTGTCCTTCATAGCCAGTTGGCGTATGCGTATTTGATTTCTCCGGGGGATCCGTGCATCGCCGCCCCGGAAGTATTTCTTCCATTTCTCCATAGACTTCACCCTCACACTCATTGTGGTGATTATAGCAAAAGTCACACGGGTTTTCAAGATGTTACTTGTGCGAAATTTGTGTGACTTTTTTCCGGATATTGACAAATTTTCGCTCTATCCATCATAATGAAATCAACAATAAAAAAGGGGGATTTTGCTCTATGGAACAAATGCAGAACAACCAAAACACAACGCAACAGACAACCAAAAAAAGGAAACTGTCCCTGGCTACCCAGATCTTTATCGCTCTGGTCCTCGGCATCATCGTCGGCATCGCCTTTACGGGCAATCCCGACATCCCCACATCCTACATCAAACCCTTCGGTACGATCTTTTTAAATCTGATCAAATGGGTGGTTACGCCTCTGGTCTTTTTCTCCATCATGGCCGGCGTCATCTCCATGCGCGATATCCGCAAGGTCGGCTCCATCGGCATCAAGACCATCGTGTACTACCTTTGCACCACGGCCTTTGCCATCACGATCGGCCTCATCATCGCCAATTTCTGCAAGGGGATCTTCCCGGTATTGCAGACCACGGACCTCTCCTATGAGAGCTCCGGCCCGTTAAACTTTATGGATACGCTGGTGGGGATCTTCCCCTCCAACTTCCTGACCCCGTTTACGGAAGCCAACATGCTGCAGATCATCGTTGCCAGTCTGATCATCGGCTTTGCCCTTCTTCTCATTGATAAAAAACAGGAAGTGGAATACCGTCTGGTGGAGATCTTAAATGACGTCTTTATGAAAGCCATGGAGATGATCATCAAGCTCTCTCCCATCGGCGTCTTCTGCCTGATCTGCCCGGTCGTTGCCGAAAACGGCCCGGCCGTCCTTACCTCTCTTGCCAAGGTCCTGCTCGTGGCTTATATCTGCTACATCCTGCACGCGGTCATCGTGTATTCCCTGGCCGTGCAGACCATCGCCAACATGAGCCCCGTCACCTTCTTTAAGGGAATGCTTCCGGCCATCATGTTTGCCTTTTCCTCCGCATCCTCCGTAGGAACGCTGCCGTTAAACATGGAATGCTCGGAAAAGCTCGGCGCCAGCCGTGAGGTATCGTCCTTTGTCCTTCCGCTGGGCGCCACCATCAATATGGACGGCACCGCCATCTATCAGGGCGTCTGCTCCATCTTTATCGCGTCCTGCTTTGGCATCACGCTGACCCTGCCGCAGATGATCACCATCGTGCTGACCGCAACCCTCGCCTCCATCGGTACCGCCGGTGTCCCGGGCGCAGGTATGGTCATGCTGGCCATGGTGCTGCAATCCGTCGGTCTGCCGGTCGAAGGCATCGCCCTCGTTGCAGGCATCGACCGCCTCTTTGACATGGGCCGCACCACGGTCAATATCACCGGCGACGCTTCCTGCTCCATCATCGTCTCCGCGATGGAAAAAAGAAAGCAGGAAAAGAAGGCGGGTGTTGAGTGAGATAACAATCGCACAGCACAAAAAAGCCCTTTTGCGGAATGTCCGCAAAGGGGCCTTTTTAAATTCGCTATCTATTCGGATTCTTTCTCCGTTCGCGAAAATGTGTCCTCAGATCTTCTTCCGTCACCCATCCCTCATCTTCCGCCGAACGGATTCCGGCGTTTAATTCACATAAAAGCCGAATCATTGCTTCAGCCTTCTCAAAATTTTCTTCATCATGAATATCCCGAATGCTGTAAACCCCATGCCCGTTTCTTGTCAGATAGACCGGGGAATCCTCGGAAACTTTTTCCAAAACATTGCCATAATTTCTCAAATCTGATATAGGAATGATCATCGGCATAACCGGCCCCTCCTGTCTAAAGTCTCTTATATCCGATCATACGCCAACCGCGGATGATCATCATGCTCCACATGGATCACGCCGCAATACACAAACCCACGATCTTCCAGGATCTTTTGCATCACATGATTGTCCGGATGGGTATCCACCCGCAGATAGCCGCAGTCCGTATAAGCCCAATCAAAGCACATCTGCGCAAGGCCCTTTACGGATCCGTCCCCCGCCAGTCTGTGCACCACGCCGTAAGGTCTCTCCTGTCGCCAGGCGCCATCCGAGATCTCGCGATAGCAGGGGTCCGCAACCGGTCCTTTCCTGTACACAAAAGCTCCGGCAATGTGTCCATCCGGAGCTAAGATCACATAGGCCTCTCCTGCCGCGATATCCTTAAGGATCACCTCCCGGCTCGGCCAGTTTGTGTCTCCCCATTGATGAGGGTTACCGGTGCGCGCCATGAAATCGCGGGCATAAGCATAGATGTCCATGAGGCGTTCAAGGTCTGAGTCGGTTGCTTTTTTGATAGAAATCGCTTTCACTTATGTTAACCAGCCAACTATTTCATAATGTTTGGTATAAACTCTAATTTCAGCTGCATTCCAAGACCTTCTGCAATTCTTTTCATCATAGCAAGGCTCGGATTGCGTATTCCGTTTTCAACCCTGCTTATATCAGCCTGCGTGATACCGGTTTTGGCTGCAAGTTCCTTCTGTGTCAAATGCTGACTGTTTCGTGCATCAATCATTGCCTGAATAATATCATACTCCGGCTGTAATGCATTGTATTCCGCTCTTACTTCAGGATCCTGCAATGCTTTTTCTTTATAATCTTTGTAACTACTCATTGCAATACCTCCGTTCATAATCTGCTTTATACAACATATTGTCAATATTCTTTTTCAGGTACCCTTCCCCTAAAAAAGCTCCCCTACAACCTCACCACATTCCTTCCCTCATAGAAGTCCTCCATCACCTTGCAGATCGCCACGGAGATCTCCTCAGAGAGGGCGGGATTCTCATAATCGCAAGCCCCTGCCGTCTCA
>CAJOPA010000040.1 GCA_905236235.1 uncultured Eubacterium sp.
CCATTGCACGGATGCTCCCGCCACAAAGATGGAGCCCTCCAAAGCATAGGTCACCTTGCCGTCCAAGCCCCAGGCAATGGTCGTTACCAGACCGTGCTCGGAAAAAACGGGCTTGTCGCCGGTATTCATCAAAAGGAAACATCCCGTGCCGTAGGTATTCTTGACTTCGCCTTCCCAGAAACAGGTCTGTCCGAACAAAGCCGCCTGCTGATCACCTGCCGCGCCGGCAATGGGGATCTCGCCGCCAAAAAAGCTTGCATCCGCCTGCCCGTAAACCTCACTGGAAGGCACGGCCTTGGGAAGCATACTGCGCGGGATCGAAAGCTCCGCAAGGATCTCATCATCCCAGTCCAGGGTATTGATATTAAAAAGCATGGTACGGGAAGCATTGGAATAATCCGTAACATGGACCCGCCCCTTCGTCAGCTTCCAGATGATCCAGGTCTCCACGGTACCGAAAAGAAGCTTGCCGGCTTCGGCCTTTTCTCTCGCTCCCTCTACATTTTCCAGGATCCAGTGAATCTTCGTTGCGGAAAAATAGGCATCAATGATCAGACCCGTCTTTTTGCGGAAGGATTCCTCGAGTCCCTTGCGTTTGAGTTCGTCCGCGTATTCCGCCGTACGACGGCACTGCCATACAATGGCATGATAGATCGGCTCGCCGGTCTCCTTATCCCATACAATGGACGTCTCTCTCTGGTTGGTGATACCGATGGCCGCGATATCCTGCGCCGATGCGCCGATCTTGGTCATTGCCTCGACAGCGACACCCAATTGGGATGACCAGATCTCGTTGGCGTCATGCTCCACCCATCCGGGCTTGGGAAAATACTGCGTAAATTCCTTTTGTGCAAGACTGCAGATCTCACCGAATTCATTAAAAAGAATGCAGCGATTGCTGGTTGTTCCGGCATCGAGTGCCATGATGTATTTTGCCATCGTACCCTTCCCCTTTGATTCTCTAAACAAACGCGTTACAAGCTCTTTCACCGATTAAGAAAACATGGCGTTGTCCGGCATGAATTTGTCATGCACGGCCTTGACTGCCTTGTCCACGTCGGCTTCATTGATCAATACCGTGATACGGATATCGCTGGTCGCGATCATGCGGATATTGACACCCACATTGTAGAGTGCCTCAAACATATCCGATGCCACGCCGGCGTTGGTCTGCATCCCGGCACCTACGACGGAAACCTTCGCCACGTTCTCATCCGCCTCGACCTTCTCGGCACCGATCCGGGCATTGTTTTCCTCAAGGACCTTTAACGCATCATGCAGATCCGTCTTAGCTACCGTAAAGGAAATATCCTTGGTGCCGTTACGTCCGATGGACTGCAAAATGATATCCACGCTGATATTTGCCTTGGCAAGCAGCTGGAAAATACGGAAAGCCACACCGGGCTCATCCTTTACGCCGATAATGGCGATCCTGGCCGTATTCTTATCGGACGCCACTCCGCTGACAAGCATTCTCTCCACTTTTGTTTCCTCCTTCACAACTGTACCTTCCGCGGTGTTCAAGCTGGATCGTACCACCAGCTGTACGCCGTATTTCTTTGCCATCTCCACCGAACGATTGTGCAATACCTTTGCGCCGAGCGTAGCAAGCTCCAGCATCTCATCGTAGGTGATCTCTTTTAATTTCCTGGCATTGGGCACGATCCTGGGATCGGCGGTATACACACCTTCCACATCCGTATAGATCTCACATGCATCCGCATGAAGTGCCGCTGCCAGTGCCACTGCCGTCGTATCGGAACCTCCGCGGCCCAGGGTGGTCAGGTCATCATATTTGTTGATCCCCTGGAACCCGGTCACGATCACGATCTTGCCCGCATCCAACTCATGGTGGATACGCTCCGTGTCGATCCTCTTAAATCTGGCATTGCTGTATTCACTGGTGGTATGCATCGCCACCTGAAAAGCATTTAAGGAAATAGCCGGGATCCCCATGGATCCGAGCGCTATGGCCATCATCGCCACCGACACCTGCTCGCCCGTGGCAAGAAGCATATCCATCTCCCTCTTCTTGGGGGTCGGCGTAAACTCCAGCGCCTGCGAGATCAGTCCGTCCGTAGTCTTGCCCATCGCGGACAGTACGACCACCACTTCGTTTCCTTTTTGAAAATCTTCCGCGCATCGCTTTGCCACATTTAAGATGCGCTCCTTGTCGGCAACACTGCTGCCTCCGAATTTTTTAACTACTAACATTTCATCCTCCGTCTATACGATCCTGATCGCCTTGATCACATCCTGTGATTGTGCAATCTTTTCTTCCAAAGCCTTCTCCATCATCGGTCCGGTCACAACACCGAATTCACCGGCCGCATCCGCAAGCTCCACGATCCGGGCATCCGCAAACATATCCAGGATCTTTTGCTTATCTGCCGAAGCTTTCACGCGCAAAAAGCGTGCAAAGACCATATCATCCTTGGGAAGGAGTTTGACCGGCTTGTCTTCCCAACATACGGGGATATGGTTGTGCAGGTTTTTGGCAAGCTCCACGACATCCGCCACCACGGCACTTGCCGTCGGAAGCTTCCCGGCGCCGCTGCCGTAAAACATGGCATCGCCGAGCATGTTGCCGTGAACAAAGATGGCGTTGAACACCCCGTTAACGCCGGCAAGCGGATGATCGCTCCCGAGGAAAAACGGCGCCACCAAAGCATAGTAACCGTCGCCCGCCTTTTTGCTCATGGCAAGGAGCTTGATATTCTTGCCCAATGCCTTGGCATATTTCACATCCACGGCATCGATCTTGCTGATACCCTCCGTGGAGATCTCTTCAAAATCAAGCATCGCTCCGTCGACTAAGGACGTAAGGATCGCGATCTTGCGGCAGGCATCATGTCCTTCCACATCCGCCGTGGGATCCGCTTCCGCATACCCGAGCGACTGTGCTTCCTTTAATACCTCCGCGTATTCCGCACCTTCTGTCATCATCTTGGTAAGGATGTAATTGGTCGTGCCGTTTAAGATACCCGTAATCTCCTCGATCACATCTCCCGTCAGGCATACATTCAGCGGCCGAATGATGGGAATACCGCCGCCGACGGAAGCTTCGAACATAAAATTGATATTCTTCTCTCTTGCGATGGCGATAAGCTCCGGTCCGTATTTGGCAACCACTGCCTTATTGGACGTTGTCACACTCTTGCCCGCAAGAAGCGCATTCTTCACAAAGGTGTGCGCAGGCTCTACGCCGCCCAGGCACTCCACCACGATATCCACTTCGGGGTCGGAAAGGATCTTATCGATATCATCGGTGATCAGATCCTCGTGCTTGTCTCCGGGGCGTTTCACTCTGTCGAGGATGTGCACCACCTCGATCTCTTCCCCGATCCGCTGTGCAAGCACCTTGCCGTTAACATCTATCACTTCCACTACCCCGGAACCGATGGTTCCGTATCCGAGTACCGCTACCTTTACCATATGCTTTTCCTCCTATCCTTTCGCCAAGATCTTTACATAATGAATACCGTTATGACCGGAAATGGTCTCCACCATATCCGACAGATCGCCCGTTTCATCCAGGACCTCCACGCTGAGTGTCAACGAAGCAACGCCGCTTATGGGAATACTCTGATGGATGGTCAGAATGTTGGCGTGATAATCCGCCACCGTTTTTAAGACCGTGGACAATAACCCCGGCGCATCCTCCAACTGGATTACCATGGTGATCGTCCGTCCTCGGGCATCATCACGAAACGGAAAAATGTCCTCTTTGTATTTGTAAAAAGAACTCCTGCTGATGCCGACCTGCTCCGTGGCCTCCTGTACGGAAGCGCATTTCCCGGAGGCAATGAGGCGCTTGGTCTCCACAACCTTCAGCAAGACCTCCGGCACCGCTTTTTTTCGCAAAACATAGTATTGATCTTCCATGCTTTTCCTCCGCAGTCTTTCTCGCAAAGACAATTGTCCGCGTGCAAAAGATACTACGGATAGAATCTTACCACATGTTTCCTGCAAAAGCAACCAAAGATTTTAAGACGGATTCTCTTCCTTTCCCTCCAAGGTCAGCCACTTTAAATACGCCTGGATAAAGGGATCGATCTTGCCGTCGAGGACCGCCTGGGCGTTGCCCGTCTCCTCCCCGGTACGCACGTCCTTGACCAGGGTATACGGCTGGAGCACATAGTTGCGGATCTGCGAGCCGAAAGCATTTTCCATCACTTCTCCGCGGATCTCATCCGCCTTTTTCTGACCTTCCTCGGCCTTGAGCAATGCCAGCTTGGATTTTAACATCTGCATCGCCTTATCTTTGTTCATGTGCTGGGAACGTTCATTTTGACACTGTACCACGATCCCGGTCGGGAAATGCGTGATACGGATCGCGGAAGACGTCTTGTTGATATGCTGTCCGCCGGCACCGCTGGAACGATAGGTATCGACACGGATATCCTCATCCTTGATCTCAATATCCGGCTCTTCTTCCATATCCGGCATCACATCGCAGGCCGAAAAAGAGGTCTGCCTCTTACCCGCGGCATTAAAAGGTGAGATGCGCACAAGACGGTGCACACCTTTTTCCGATTTCAGATAACCGTAAGCGTTCTCACCGGATACCTCAAAGGTCACGGACTTCACCCCGGCCTCGTCTCCGTCGAGATAGTCCAGGACCGTAACGTCAAATCCATGATCCTCTGCCCAGCGGGTATACATACGATACAGCATCCCCGTCCAGTCACAGCTCTCCGTCCCGCCGCTTCCGGCATGCAAAGACACAATGGCATTGTCCCGATCAAATTCTCCGCTCAATAGCGTCTTGATCCGGATCTCTTCCAGTTTTTCTTCAAAATGCGTCAGTCCCTCCTCGATCTCCGGGAGCAGACTTTCATCATTTTCTTCATAGCCCATCTCGATGAGCGTCTCGATATCCTCATACAATGTCACTAGATCCTCTACGATCTGCACGTCATTTTTGAGGTATTTTAACTCTCTCGAGAGCTTCTCCGCGCGCTCGGCGTTCTCCCAGAATCCGGGGGCCTCCATCTCGCGCTCCAGTTCTTCGATCCGCTTTGACTTATTGGCTAAGTCAAAGTGCATCCCTCACTTCCGTTAAAGTATTTTGCTTGGAAACAAGCTTTTGCTTGAATGCATCAAGTTCTACCAAAACGTCACCTTCTTTCTTTTGATAAAATATGATTTGGGGATTACTCCCCGTCTTCCTCTGCAGCATCACCCGACGTATCACCCGCGTAAACGAGCTCGGGGAATTCCACACCCAGCTCTTCCGCAAGGATCCGCACGCCGGCTACAACCTGGGAATCAAATTCATAACCGTATACAAGCTCTACATCCACATCGTAGGTAAGCTCCACTTCCACATCCGGGGTAATGCCCGTCTCGTGGAAATTATTTCCCAGCGGAGAATAGAATTTGCCTTCGGTAACCCGGACAGCCGAACCGTCCGTCAGATTGTATGTATTCTGGTAAACGCCCTTGCCGTAGGTGGTCTCTCCGACAAGCACGGCTCCTCCGAGCTCCTTCATGGCGATCGCAAAGATCTCCCCGGCGCTGGCGGTCTCCCCGTCGATCAATACCACAACGGGAACATCGATTGCCTGCGCTGCATCGGATTGATAGGACTGATCTACCGTGTACTTGGACTTCATGGTCAAAAGCGTACCCTCCGGCAGGATATAGTCGAGTGCCTCCAGACAGCTGTCCACGCGACCACCGACATTGTCCCTCAGATCGATGACGAGCGCCGCAAGTCCCTCCTCGTTTAATGCATCGATCACTTCTTTGAATTCATCCGCGGTCTCTTCACTGAATTTGGAGATGGCCACGTAGCCGATCCCGTCATGCAGCATGATACCGTCCGCCGTCTTTAAATGCACGGCGCCGCGAGTCACCTCGACCTCCATGGTCTCGCCGTCCCGTAGGATCGTACAAAGCGCAACGGAACCGTCCTCGCCGCGGATATACCCGGCCGCCTCCTCGGTCGTCAATCCCGCAAGGGAATTGCCGTCCACCTCCGAGATCAAATCCCCTGCAAGGATCCCTGCCTCCTCAGCGGGAGAATCCTCATACACCTCCAGCACATACGCAAAGCCCGTGTCCTCGTCCATGGTAAAGGTCACACCGATCCCATAGATCTGATTCTCCACATAATCGGTAAATTGCGTAAGCTCGTCCACGGAAAGATAGTCCGTGTAGGGATCCCCCAGTCCGTCCACAACGCCATGGTAAAGCCCGTCGATCAACTCCTCGGCATCAACCTCGTCATAATAATTGGTATCAAGGAGCTCCACGATCGTACGGATCTTGGCCAAAACATCATTGGACAACACCTCCGAAACCAGATGGTTGGAGTTGGATGCCAGCAGATTGACGCTCGACTGCGTCCCCGTGGTTGTATTTTTTTGTGCGCGAAAATGTACAAAAAGAACCGCCCCGACAGTGATACATGCCATCACCGCCACGACAGCCGTTACGATCAGCGCACCACGGATCACACCCTTTTGGTATGCCGCTTTCTGCGCCGCATCCTCCATGTTTTCTACTGCATTGTCTACCGTATTTTCTACCGCGTTGTCTTCCGTATTGAAATCTTCCTCATGCATAGATATGCCTTTCCAAAAAACTGCCTATGTGACTTCCCCGGTCCGGACGCTGCGACCTGCCTGCTTTATACATGCAGATGCCGGCGCACCGTAAACATACTCCCCACAAAACCGATGCCGATCCCCAGAAGCAATGCTACCGGGATCAAAACTTGAAATACCTCACCCGCGGACAGGAAGACCACAATGGAGGAAAGGAATGCAAAATGCTTGGCCACGTAATCATCCAGATGACCGTACATCAGATACAAGATAAGAAGCGGTATAAGCGATCCCAAAAATCCAATAATGATACCTTCAATGATAAACGGTGCCCGGATAAAGCTGTTGTTGGCTCCGATCAGACGCATGATCCCGATCTCCTCCTTACGAACGGAGATCCCCACATGGATCGTATTGTTGATCAAAAAGATCGCAACACACAGCAAAATACCGATGATCGCCGCGGAAACCAATCCCAAAAGGCGATTGAAATCCGTCAGCGTATTGGCCACCATATCCGATTTGTTCACCTGGCTGACGCCGTCCAAGGAAGAGGCGTAGGACACCAGGGAATCCTGCATGGAGATATCGTTCATATAGATCTCATAGCTTGCGGAATCCGCCAGAGGATTGTCTCCGGCAAAGCTCTCCGCCGCGGCTTCCGATCCGGCAAAATATTCCTGTTTGAAATTTTCCCATGCTTCCTCTGCGGAAATAAAGTTGATCTCGGATACCTCCGCGCGCTTTTTGAGGCTGTCCCCGATCGCATCGATCTCTTCCTGGGTGATCCCATCCTCAAAAAATACCGTCACGGCGACACCTGACTCCGCCTCGCGGACCATGGCCTGAAAATTCGTAACGACGATATAAAAAAGTCCGAACATAAAAATGCAGGCCGTCATGGTGGCGACGGATGCTATGGAAAACATTTTGTTGCGCCAGATATTGCGCAATCCCTGTTTGATACTGTATGCAATCATAAGGTCTCCCCCGGCTTCACGTCACTGACCATGACGCCGTTGTTTAATGTGATCACCCGCTTGTTCATGGCTTTGACGATATCCATATTGTGCGTTACCACAAGGACCGTCGTTCCCTTCTGGTTGATCTCATCCAAAAGTTTCATGATATCCCAGGCGTTATTGTTGTCAAGATTACCCGTAGGCTCGTCCGCAAGCAGGATCTTCGGCTCGTTGATGAGCGCCCGCGCGATCGCCACACGCTGCTGCTCTCCACCGGACAACTGGTGGGGAAGGGATTTGTATTTTTCCGCAAGTCCCACCTCGGAGAGCATCCCCGGCACCTTCCGGTGTACGGTACGATTCCCGCCGCCCACAACACGTACGGCGAATGCCACGTTTTCATAAACATTTCGATCCGGAAGCAGGCGGAAGTCCTGAAAAACAACGCCGACATTTCTGCGATATCTCGGAATCTGAGAACGATGAACCTTGGCAAGATTCCTGCCGTTAACGGAAATCGTCCCCTTCGTGGGCTCCATTTCCTTAAGAAGCAGACTTACCAACGTCGACTTGCCGGAGCCGCTGTCCCCGACAACAAAGACGAATTCGCCTTCATCAATCTCGATATTAACATTGCGAAGCGCAACGGTATCCGTTTCCAGATATACCTTGCTCACATTCTTTAAACTGATCATGTATTCTCCCTGATTTCTAACCGATCGTCTCGATATACTTCATATATTTTACTACCATCAGCGCGATCTTGAAAGTGATGGCGTCCTCGAAAACGCGAAGATCAAGCCCCGTCATTTTCTGTAATTTGTCCAAGCGATAGACCAGCGTGTTGCGGTGAATATACAGCTTGCGCGCGGTCTCCGATACATTCAGATTGTTCTCGAAAAATTTATAAATGGTCTGCAGCATCTCGTCGCCAAAATCATCCGGCTGTCTGCCGTCAAAGATCTCCTGGATAAACATCCTGCAAAGCGACAAAGGCAGCTGATAAATAAGTCGCCCGATCCCCAGCATGCTGTAGGCGATCACGCCACGCTCCTCAAAGAACACCCGGCCCACGTCCAGCGCCGTCTTGGCCTCCTTAAAAGAGCGGGAGACGTCCTTTAACTCCTCCACGACCGTACCGTACGCCACATGCACATCCTGCCCGGCGACGGATTCCATCTCCAGGCGAAGGGACACGGCCAGCTTTTCCAGGTCCTCGTCCCTTTCCTTCGGCAAAAGCTCACGGATGATCACGGCATCCCGCTCATCGATGGCCGAGACAAAGTCCTCCGCGCGGAGACCTGCCAGCCCGCGTACGGACTCCAGATCCACGCCCTCTCTGACGTTGACATTTTCAAGGATAAAGACCACTCTGCGCGCCGTTGTCTCGATATGCAGTTTCTTGGCGCGATTAAATATATCCACGAGAAGCAGATTATCCATCAAAAGATTCTTGATGAAATTATCTTTATCAAACCTCTCCTTGTAAGCCACCAAAAGGTTACTGATCTGAAAAGCCGCGATCCGCGCTACCTTCACCGTCTCTTCTCCGCTCCCCTTTGCGAGAAGAATGCACTCCGGATACTTTTCATCATACACCTTATAATACACGCAGGTATCTGTCTCCATGCTGTCTTCACCGGTCTCTGCAAATGTCATGGCACCGGCCGCAAACTGCTCCACGTCCTCCATGGTGGCAGCCAGAACCCTGGCATCGGGATCAAGGACAGCCATATGCACACCGGTGATCTCCCAAAGACCGTCGAGCGTCACCTGCAACGTCTGATTTGAAACCATGTTCTCTACCCCTTTCGTTCCCCTCCTAAAAGACCATCTCCGGTCCCCCAAAGATGGTCAAAGCATACGACTCTTATTATACTCCTGTACGCGCCGATGAAATAGCTTTGCACCGAAAAATTTGCGCCATAGCCGAAGCAGAAGATTGACATTGGCCCCGTAGGGTACGCCGTCTGCCGCACCAATAAACAAATGCGCGCTGCACTTCTCCCTGTGCGCCAGGACAAACTGTGCCTGTCGCTGCGCGGAGACCACGGAGATCACCACATCCGGCAAAGCAAAATTGATATCGTTGACCGTCTGCTCCTCTTCCTCACTTGTCTCCGGAAGGACCGCCTCGCCGATAATCTTTAAGCGTTCGCAGTTCTCTGCGAGATAATCCTTTAACCGCGTCAGATCCTTCTCGTTTTCCGCCAAAAGATAAACGCTGCGATTCATGCGATAAACGCGCTTGATGAATTCTCCGAAAAAGACCTTGCACGCGGCCTGATCCAGTCTCGCCGCACCGGCGATATCCACAGAACGCAGGATATTCTCATCCTGTACCACCGTATAATCGCACCCACGCAAATAGTCCCCCACCGCCTCATCGGACGTTGCAAGGACAAGAAATGCGGAATTAACGATTTGTACAACATTTAATATATCTTCATTGAGGTAGCGTTCCATGACCAGCAGCGAATCCCGCATTGTGCCCACGTCCAGCATAAACCCCATCACTTCACGCTTTCTAACCATAAATGCCCCCTAGCTCCTATTTCCCCACAACGAATACTATACCAAAAAAGCCTCCCGCTTTCAACCGAACATCTGCCGTTGTTTATTTTTTCCTGAGATACACAAACCAGTAGGCGAGCCCCACGAAAACGGACCCTCCGATGATATTGCCGAGTGTCACCGGCAGGAGATTGGCAAAAAACATATTGCCTACCGTAAGCTTTGACAGATCCACGCCCGCCTCGGCCGCAGCCGCCGCGTAGGAAGCATTGCCTTTGGCAAACAGACCCACCGTGATATAGTACATGTTGGCCACGCTATGCTCATACCCCTCCAGCACGAAAAGCATCACGGGGAAAAAGAGCCCCACGATCTTGCCGGCCACATCCTTGGCTGCAAAGGCCATCCACACGGCGATGCACACCAGGAAATTGCACAGGATCCCTTTGATGAGCGCATCCGAAAAGGAAAGGGAACATTTGGCAGCCGCCGTGGAAAGATCCGCCACGGCCAGTTGAGACGAAAACAGCGACAGCTGATGTCCGCCCACGCACAAAGCGGAGACAAGGGTACCGCCGACAAGATTACCGCACCATACCACCACCCAGTTGGTGAGCATCTTCCCCACGGTGATCTCCTTTTCCATAAGCGGGATGACAAGCAGACAATTGCCCGTAAAGAGCTCACTGCCCGCGATGAGTACCATGGCAAGTCCCGCCGGGAAGATACAGGCGCCCACAAACTTCCCAACCGAGGCGCCCTCGATGGTCACCGCCGCCGTGGACGCTCCCACGCCCGCAAGCCCGATAAACATCCCCGCCAGGATCCCCAATACAAACATCTTTGCGATCGGCAAATTGGCCTTATTCTTTCCGATCGTAACATAATTCTTTGCAACTTCTGCCGGTGAAAACATCCTTCTTTCTCCCTTCCGTAAGTTCCTTTTCAAAAATTCCGTATAACAATCATTATATGGATTTCCCAAACGCAGACAATAGAAAATCGTAATTTCCTTATGCCTTTTTGTAATGACGGTTATGGGCTGTTCCCTATGCAATTTTCATATATTTTCACACAATTTTACGGAAATATTACTTTTTTTTCACAGTTGTAAAGTCAACCGAAATTTTGCCTTTTTTATTTTTTTGTAAAATAGTGACAGAACATATGCTTGCTTTTTTTCTATTATAACCACCATTTTTTCGGGATTTTTCGTGGATAATGTGGATAGATCCGTGCATAAGTCCATTTTCCGCGGTTTTTTTAATCCATTTTATGTGGATATCTTTTCCCCGGATAATTTCTCTTAAGGTTCCATAATATTTTTTTGTACAAATTGTACATTTGTCCGGGTTTTTATACATTTTCCGGATAGATTGCCTTCGGAAATTGTATGTCATTTGCCTATACAATTTTAAAAAAAGGACGCAGCCTGTTGCTGCGCCCTTTGTACTGTCTTATCAATATGTCTCCTAAACCATACGTCTTACGGACACGATGCCACGGATATATACGGAAGATACGATGATACCGGTGGATTCGTTAGATGCATGCACGATCAGTCCGTCACCGATGTAGATGCCTACGTGACCCTCGTAGCATACCACGTCACCCGGCTGCATGTCGCCCGTTCCCACTTCATAGCCGTAGCCTCTCTGGGAATAAGAGGAATGCGGCAAGCTGATGCCAAAGGCTGCATAAACACTCATAACAAATCCGGAGCAATCCGTACCGCCGGTCAGACTGGATCCGCCGTATACGTAAGGATTACCGATAAACTGGATCGCATACTGCGCAACCGCCTTACCCGTATCGGAGCCGTAAGCGTTGCTGATGATCGCAGATGCCGTAGCATAGTCCACGCCATCATAGTAGTAGCTGTAGGAAGCGCTGCTTCCGGAATCGGAATAGGATGACGCGCTGGCTGCTGCCTCTGCCGCAAGACGTTCTTCCTCTTCTTCCTTGGACTCAGCCTCGCCGTATACCATGCTGATATCCACATATTCCGCGCTGACATAGCCGATCTCATCATCGATGGAGACCTTGACCCATTCGCCCTCTACGGATACGACATTCAAGCTCTCGCCTTCACCGACAAGCTCCAAAATGCCCGCATCGGTCGTTGCCTCCGTACGGACGCGAAGCGTCTCGGTGTTGACCGTCGCGATGGTCTGGGATACTTCATTGAAGAGATCCTCATCGCCGATCACAAGATAATCCGTGGAAATATATCCCGTCACGGAACCGGACTGTACATACGCCCAATCACCCTCGATGCTGAGAACGGTTCCCACGTTGTTATTGTATAATTTACCTAAAATCTCGCTGTCTGTATTGGCCTCACTGCGGATCCGCACATAACCGTCTACCTGTGCCACCGCCATGTTTTCATACTCCGAAGCTACCACATCCGTCTCGCCGTCTTCCACGGTGGCTGCACTCTCTGCTGCAGCGTTCTCCGTCGTCTCCGCGCTCTCCGTCGTCTCTGCGGCGGTTGTGCTCTCCTCGTTTGACGCTGCCACATACTCACCGAGAACGGCGCTGACGCCTGCGGTGTTGGCAGCCTCACTGATATAAGAATTTAATACAGAAGAAATACCTGCAGATGATGCCCCGAGTCCCTGGGAAGCGTATGCAGCCTCAGCCGCGAATCCCAAAGTCATACATGCGCATGCCGCAAGACATGCCACGGTGGCGATTGCTTTTTTCTTCATGATACCCTCCACTTGTTACAAAAGTATTACAATTATTACAAGTTGATTATAACAAAGGGATACCATACTGTCAAGCCGACTGCAAAAATACCATATAGGCAAGGCAGATCAGCACCCCGATCACAAGCGGAACCGTGACTCTGCGCACCTTGTCATGCATCGTCAGTTTCTCCGCCGTCAGCTCCACCTGATTGATTTTACAGATCTTTTTGTAGACCACATAGCACAAGACGCCGCACCCGACGGCAGCGATCCCGTAGTATACATAGGAAAAAACACTGACCTGCGCCGACGTTGCATAGTAGGCCTCCTGCTCCGCCTCCGTCATCAGAGAGAGTTGCTGCTCCTCAATCATAGTAACGACCACGGAATATCCGTTAAAAACAGCATGCGCGATCACGGAAGACCAGACGCTTCCCGTCGCCTCCACCAGAAAACAGAACGCAACACCCAGCACAAACGTATAGATAAACATAAAGAAATTCAGATGGATCAGACTGAAAAGCAAAGAACTGAACCCGATGGCGATGAGGATCCCATGCTTGCGATACCCCTGATAAAACACGCCTCGAAAGACGATCTCCTCCGTGATGGCAGGCACCACGGCCGTCACGATCAACGCCATGAACAGACCGCCGCCTGCCATGGTCTCCGTGGCCGATTCCAAAACGGATGTATCCAAAAAAAGGGCGGAGATCATGGAAATAAACATCACCGCCGGACGCAGCAAACATATAAAAAGAATGGACCAGAGCACATTTTCCACCGAGATGGGCCGAAATCCCAGATCCTCCGTCATGCTCAAATGATTGCGCATGCAATAGATAAAAGGAACCAGGAAAACGATCATCTCCGCCAGGATCGAAAATGCATCCGCATTATAGATCAACACCGGAAAAAAGAATGCTACCAGATTGACCCCCAACAGGTAGGTTACGACGGTCGCCGCAAATACGCGGTTTAAGCGTCTGTAATGATTCATTGATTATTCCTCACAATCTCTGTTTCTGTGATCAGGATCTTTCTTTCTTTATATAGACGCCCTACCGCTCTCTTAAACGCATTCTTACTAAGGCCCGTTTCCTGCATGATCTTTTCCGGAGACGCCTTGTCCGTAAAAGAAAGCTTGCCGCCGCACAATTCCATAAGCTCAAGGATGTGTTCCGCATCCTCATCCATCTGCTCGTAAGCCTTTCTGCGAAGCGTCAGATCCAGCTTGCCGTCGGGCTTGACACGTTCCACCCTTGCTTCCACAAAATCCCCCGGCTTTAAATCCTTTAAATCTTCCTTGGGGGCGATCATGCCATTGTACCGGTCATCCACGGCCACGTAGACGCCAAAATTTTTGCTGACCTCGTAAACGTGTCCGGTCACGATATCGTCCTTTGCATAAGAGGATGTCTCCGTAAAATGATGATACAGCTTCATGGTGGCGCACAGCCTGTCGCTCTTATCGATATACAGGCACACCGGATAAGCCTCGCCCTTTTTGACGGTACCGGTCTGCTCGCGAAAAGGAAGCAGAAGATCCTTCTCGAGTCCCCAGTCCAAAAACGCACCGATCTTGCCGGTATCCGCAACGGTCAAAAGCGCGATCTTTCCCAACGTGATCTTGGGCACGGTCGTCGTCGCGATCAGGCGATCGTCCGAATCGCGATAAAGAAATACCTCGACGGCATCTCCGATCCCGGCGCCCTCCGGTACCTGCTTCCTGGGAAGCAGTACCTTTTCCGCGGCATCAGCGCTCTCTTTTAAGTACACGCCAAAATCCACCTTTTGGCTTATGATCAATGTCTGTATCTCACCCAGCTTCATGCCGTCTCCTCATCTTTTCCGTAGGAAGCCACCACCGTGGCATAAACTTCGTCTTTTGCGCTCTTAAGGCAGACCACCGTACGGTCCGTCTCCTCCTTGATATAAGGAAAAAGCTTCTCGCCGTAAAGCGCTGCCGTTCTGTATTCCACCTGCAGATTGCACAGGGGACGTTTGGTGTCAAAATACTCCTCCGCCACGCGGATGTAATTGGCATTGTTTAAATGCCGGTTGGAATCCAGACCTCCCTTGGTCACCGCCACGGGTTCTCCCGGTCGCAGATCCTCCGGCAGCTCGATCCTGCGCTTTTTATCAGGCAACGGCAAAGGCTCCTCCACCTCATAGGCCGAGGCCACAAACTCCGGCACCTTGATCGGCGCGATCTCGCTCTTTTTAATCATCGCCCACAGGGAGTTGACCTGCACGATAACCTCGCCCTGCGCGTCTTCGATGATAAAATTACGGTATCCGAAACATCCCCGAAACCGATAGGGCTTGGTGGATACCGTCACCTCTTCCGCCTCGCCGGGAAGCCTCGTGATATAGATATCCCAGGTCACCAGGATCCATGCCAGATCGTGAGCATTAAGGCGCGCGGTCCCGACGTTGGCAGCATCTGACTGCATGCCACTGACATCCTGTAAGTAATTGATCAATGCATCCGGCCGCAACGTACCATCTGCGCCCACTTCGCTGTATCGGATACGGGTTGTAAATGAATACATGGATTCCTCCTAAAAGAAAAACCGCCGAAATCATTCAGCGGTCCGAAGCTGGCCCACAAGGATTCGAACCTTGAAATGACGGAGTCAGAGTCCGTTGCCTTACCATTTGGCGATGGGCCATCGTTTTTACGACAAGCCATATTATAACGTATCCGAAAAGGGAATGCAACACCTTTTTACGGGAATATTTCCTCCCCTGCACGACCAAAAGTCAGCGGATCGGAAACGGTGATCCGTGCACCTCCGTTGGTGGCTTCCGTGATCTTTGAAAGAAAAGTTTCCCGCAAAGATTCCTCCACATAAAAGACCGCTTCCGCATCTTTCCCGTAGCCGGTTTCATAAACAGGGATCTCCAAACTGCGGGCAATGTTTTCCACTTTGCCGAGAAACGTATACTCCATGGTCACGTCGATCCGTACCCCTGCGATCTGTTTTAAAAGAACACACTTGGAAAGCGCCTCAGCCGTCGCATCCCGATACGCGCGGATCAGTCCGCCGGTCCCCAAAAGCGTGCCGCCGAAATACCGTGTCACAACCGCCATGGCATTGTATACGCCCGCATCAAGCAGGGTCTCCAAGATCGGCCGGCCGGCCGTCCCGGAGGGTTCTCCGTCGTCGTTTGACCGCATGCACCTGCCGTCACTTCCGATCACGAATGCGGAGCAATGATGCTTTGCATCCCAATACTTCTTTTTCACGGAGGCCAAAAAAGCCGCTGCCTCCTCTTCCGTTGTAACGGGTACGATCTGGGCGATAAAACGGGATTTTTTCTCCGTAATCTCGCCGATACCGCCTTCCCGCACGATCGTGTCAAAGGATCTTTCCATAGGTGGTTCCCTTTAATTGCTCGATGAAAGTGCCTGCTGCAGATTGGAGGACGTGGAGAAGGCCCCCGAAGAACTGTCCGTCGTACTCGATGTCCCCGACGTTCCCGATGCCGCCGCATTCAAATTATTCGTCAAGGAAGACGCAGAATGGATGGTGCAGATCTGTGTCAACTGCTCCGCCGTGATCAGGTAGGGCTCATCCTCCGTCCCCGCAGAACCGCCAAGGATATAAATCCCCGTCGTCACATTGGGACAATAGGAGGAAGCCACCAAACCGGATTCGTCACAGATATCCACGGACACATGCACATCGCAGGTCTCGGTCGGCTGTGTTCCCTCCGCAAAATACTCCGTGATCACCTGGCTTCCGCGCGGATCGCAATCACACAATCCCGCCACCGCGAGCTTGCCGGACTTTTGACAGATCTGCGCGGTCACGATACCTTGCGGTACGTTAAACTCCTGCGCACCGATATTTTTTTCTTCCTGGATCCTGGACATAATATTGGCCCAGATATATTTATTGAACGTATTATTGATCGGGTAGTAATTATGATCGTCTCCGCTCCAGATCCCCAGGGTGTAGCTCGGCGTAAAGCCCACAAACCAGATGTCCGCCGCACTGTTTGTCGTACCGGACTTGCCGGCCACTGCCGTCGTGCCGATATTGGCCATCGGCGTGGTACCGTATTCGGACACCACGTCTTCCATGGCACTGGTAAGCAAAAATGCCGTGGTCTCCTTGATCACGCGATGGGAGAGGCTGGTGTTTTCCAAAAGAACATTTCCCTCATGATCCAGGATCTTGGTATAAAAGATCGGTTCATTGTAAACACCGCCGTTGGCAATAGCGGCATAAGCTGCTGTCATCTCCAGATTGGATACGCCATAGGTGACACCGCCCAAAGCAAGCGGCTGCACGATATCCGAGGACGTTAAGGACGTGATCCCGTAGTCCGTCAGGTAATCATAAGCAAGACGGGGGGTGATATCCGTGATCACCTTCACCGCCACAATATTGATCGAGCGATAGATCGCCTTGCGGATCGTAGTAAATCCGAGATACGTCCCGGTCACGTTCTGAATGGACGTGCCGTCGCTGTACGTATAGGGCGCATCATCCACCACGGATGCCAGCGTGTACCCGGCCGCATCCAGTGCTGCGGAGTAAACACCGATCACCTTAAAGGTGGAACCTGCCTGCCGATAGGTATTCGTGGCACGGTTTAACGTCAGGCTTGCCTGCTTTTCTCCGCGACCGCCCACGATGGCCTTTACCTCGCCCGTGGCCTGGTCCATGACCACAACGGAGGTCTGAGGGCTCATCAGATAGAATACGGATTCCCCGTTTTCGGGGATCTCGCCGCCCAATTCCTCCAAAAGATATCCTTCGTACTCCTGAATGGCCGCATAGGCTTCCTCTTCGGATTCATACAAAAGATTGTACGAGGAATCCACGTACGTCCGCATATAACTCAACATGGTATTGTCATCATAATACCGATAGACGCCGTCCCCGTCTTTTATGGTCAGGGAGAAGCTTACCGTCACCTTGGAGTCTTCCGGATAGTTTTCTTCGTTGCAAAGCTCCTCGTCACAGATCGCCTGGATCGTGGGATCCTGCGTGGTATAGATGGACAGACCGCCGCTGTACAAAAGCTTGTACGCCTGCGCCTCCGAGTATCCCTTGACCTCCATCAGATCGTCAATGACCTGCTCGATCAGTTCGTCCACAAAATAGGAATATACGGAACTGCTCGTCTGGTTGTTGATATCCTGGATCCTGCTGTAGACATCATCCCGGATCGCCTCATCATATTCTTCCTGCGTGATGTAGGAAAGCTCCAGCATCTTATCGAGCACGATCTGCTGACGGACCCGGTTGTTTTCCGGATTGGTCACCGGATTGTATCGGGTGGGATTAGACGTAATGGCCGCGATCACGGCAGACTCCGAAAGCGTCAG
>CAJOPA010000041.1 GCA_905236235.1 uncultured Eubacterium sp.
ACCGGTTCGATTCCGGTCGCCGGCAGAAAAGCCGCAATCTCCATCCTTAGGATAGGGATCGCGGCTTTTTTATTGCAATTCCGGTAATTTTTCCAAGTATCTCGCCACGCCGCACTCATCATTGCTGAGTGTCATCACGTCCGCTGCCGCCCTGCAGCTTTCTCCGGCATTGGCCATAGCCACGCCGACCCCCGCGTAGACAAGCATCTCTTTATCGTTATCTCCGTCGCCGAAGGCGATCATGTCCTCCCTCCCGACTCCCAGGATCTCGCCGAGCTTGCACAGTCCCGTTCCTTTGCCGCCTCCGGCTTTGGAAAATTCCAAAAGCTGCGGAACGGAAGAGGTGATATAAAGCCCGGGTACCTCCGTCTCAAACCGGTGTTTTAATCTCGCCATCTCTTCAAGGTTACTCCCGCTGCAATCCATACCGGAGAGCTCGTCGATATGCTCCTTGCAAAACGCCCGGATGTCCTCCACCAAAATGCGGGTCTTTAATACGTATTCCAGAGCGCCCGGCGTTGCCATACCCCGGGCGGGATCATTCACGTAGCTTTGCTGCGTATAACTGTGTCCATGGCAAAAAGCCTCCATGCAGGCGCCGTCGGCATCCTCCATGATCTTTAGGATCCCCTCCACTGTTTCCGTAGACATGATGGCCTCGTACAGGCAGGCGCCGTCGGAGATCCGGTGGATCGCCGCACCGTTTAAGGAGATGGCATATTCCACGCCTTCGCATTCCATCACTTCCCGGGGAAGTGCATGAAAAGAGCGGCCGCTTGCAATCACCACGTGAATGCCACGGGCCGCCGCCCTTTCGATCATCTCTTTATTGGCAGCCGGTAAATGTCCGGTGTTATCAAGCACCGTCCGGTCCATGTCCAGGGCGATCAACTTCACCGCCATAACGTCTCTCCTCCGTGATCTTTATCCATGTATCCAACGTCTGCGGCGCATAATCCGCATACATGCAAAAGCAATTGATCAGCCGGCAGGGGATCGGGGCCGGCTCCGCCTCCGGCGCCATCTGCCGCAGGGTATGCCGGGCGCGCTTTTCCGCCGCCGCCACCAACGCTTCATCCACCGTGTCGTGTACATGCCCATAAAGCATATACGTCCGCGGTCTTCCTTTTTTATCCAAACGATACTGCCCATTATAACACAGGATGGGATAATGGGACAGTATCACCGTACGGCCGGCGTCATGCATTGTTGCATAATCCCGGATCCATACGAAACGTTTTTCGAAATACTCCGCATACTCCTTGCGGTCCAAAAATCGATCGTGGTTGCCGCGGATCATGTAGATCCTGCCGTTTAAGCGCTCCAAAATATCCGCGGTCTCCTGTGCGGATCCCACGGATAGATCACCCAATACAACCACTTCATCTTTTTTTCTGACCCTGTCATTCCAACGGGCGATCATCTCTTCGTTCATCTGCGCTGCATCGGAAAATCCCCGCAGATCCATCCGGGTGTTGAGTGCCTCATGAAAAAAATGACAATCCGAAATATAGTATCGCATATCAGGAAAAAGCGTCCAAAATACTTGCCGTCATGTTCTTTTTGTTGAGTGTACCGGAGTTGCCGTACAAAAGCTGCAGCGCATTGTAGCCGCTGGTCTTTAAGGATGCCACGGATACCGCACTATCGGAGAGCTTACGCACCTTAGACGCAAACCCCGCGCCGCTTCCAAAAAGAGCCTCGACCGCCTCCGGATCCGCTGTCGCAAGCGCCTCCGCATCCACCGACAACTTGCCGGAGGAAGCAACACTGATGCCGATCGCGGACAGCTCCTCCTTGTGCTCCTCGGCATATGCCGCAAACTGCTTGAGCATGGCGTTACACTCCGCACCGGATACCGTCTTTAACCCGGATAGCATGGCGTTGTAGGACGAAACAAATCCCGTCACTGCCTCTTCGATCGCCGCCGCATCCGAACGACCGACGGCCTGGCGAATGGCATCAAACGCATCTCCCACGCTCTCCGCGCTGTCGGAAAGCGCCGTATACGCCGCCGTTCCCGAAGAGGATGTTCCGGTCTTTAAGCTTTCCACGTATTCCTTTTGCTTCTCGGCATACGCCTCTTTTAATTTTTCTTCAAGATCCTCCAGTTCTTCCTCTTCCGTGATGGAAGAAGTATCCAAAAGATCATTAACAAGACTTCCCGTACCGATGGATCTGACTCCCATAATTGCTCCTTTACACATGCTGTCACAAAATCTCAGGTTACGTATAGTATATCGGAAGAATCCTTCCCAATCTTTACCCTTAGGATTTCTTGTAAAGCTTACGATAATCCATGGGACTCATGTCATAGCGGTTTTTAAACGCGTCCACGAAACGCCGCACGTTGTTGTAGCCCACACGCTCCGCGATCTCATACGTCTTGTAATCGGTATTCATGACCAGGCGAAGTGCCTCCTCCATACGGATCTTGATCAGGTACGCCTTGTAATTTTCCCCCGTGGTATTCTTGAAAAAGGTGGAAAAATAACTGGGACTGACGCAGACCATCTCCGCGAGGTCCTTTAAGGAGATATCGTTCATATAGTTTTCCTGCAGGTATTTTTTTACCTGCACGATCACGGACACGTCCTTTTTCTGTACGGTGAGATATACCCTTTCAAGGAGCTTTTCGTAGTAATCCATCAAATATTCCGTCAGCTCCCTGAAGGTCTGCATCTCGGAAAGCGCCGCCAACAGGTCCTCATGCATCCGGGCATAATCGCCGTGGATCATATCGTAGCTGTGCAGTTTTTCCATGACACGGCCGGCAAAGATCAGACATTGGTTGATCGCCGCATGGGCATTGCCAAAATGGATCCGACGGATGAGGTCCAAAGCTTCTCCGATGAGAAGCATGGTGTTTTCGCTCTTGGAAGCGATCCCCGAAAATACCTGCTCGCTGAGATCGTTAAACTGATCGATACCCTCGTTTTCACGGAATCGCTCATCGGGCGCCGTATTGATATCGATGACCTCCTCTTCCATAAAAAAGTACAGGTCATACGCCTCCCGGGCTTTGCGATAAACATCATGGATCTCCGATACGTCCTTGCTGCGCGCACCGATCCCCACGCGCAAGATCACCGGATAATTCTGCTCGATCTCCTCCTTGATGGGAAGGATGTATTTCTCTACAAAGGTATCTGCGTACGCATCCTCGATGATCCCCACCAAATGGCAGCAGGTATCATCCTTGCGGATCACAAACCCGTGGTTGTCCTTTTTGAAATGCTCCCGGATGCGATCATAGATCACGAATCTTACGAGTTTGTTTTTTTCATAATTGTATTCCGCATCTGCCTGCTCCTCCGTCAGGATCCCAAAGCACAGACCCACGCAGAATTTGTCGGAAAGGTCCACATCCATATTGGAAAATTCCCGATAGAGATCGCTTTTGGCATATTCATAGCCGTCATTGATATTTTGAAAGATCTGCCGGATGCTGTCCTTGGGCTTGCTTTTAAAAAGATTCACTGTGGACTGCTCCTGCAATTCTCCCACGGTCCGAGCAAGTACCTGCTCCAGGTCCGACTTGCGCACCGGTTTTAAGAGGTAATCCAGAGCGCCAAACTGCATGGCTTCCTTCACGTAATCAAACTCCTGAAAGGCCGATACGAAGATAAATTTGGGATGCAGATCCTCCATCCCGTTTACCTTTTCCAAAACTTCCAGTCCGGTAAATTTTGGCATTTTCACATCCGTGATCACCAGATCCGGCTTTTGCTCGATGATCAGATCCAGCTCCTTTTGTCCGTCCGTCGCCAGTCCCACGATCTCCATGTCAAACTGCGCCCAGTCGACCATTTTGCTGATACCTGTCAGGATGACTTCCTCATCATCGGCCAGTATTACTTTCCACATGCTTTTCTTCCTCCATATAGGGAAGCCGTACTTTTACGATCGTACCCATTCCAATGTAACTCTCAAAATCCAGACCGTACGCATCCCCGTAATCGAGTTTGATGCGATCGGAAATATTTTTCATGCCGATCCCCACATGGCCCTGCGGATCCCGGTCTCCACTCTCGCTCTCCTCCAAAAACGTCTGAATGTAGTTGACCTGATCCTTGGGCACGCCCAGTCCGTCGTCCATCACGGTGATCTCCACGGTGTCGCCCGACCGGTTTAACTCCAGGATCACATGCCCGTTTCCTTCTTTTTCTTTAAGACCGTGCTTGATGGCGTTTTCCACCAACGGCTGCAGGAGAAGCTTGGGCACGTAGATCTTACGGTCCTCATCGGCGATATTGACGATCACGGAGATCCTGCCCTTGTAGCGTACGCGGATGATGGTAAAATAATCCATGATATTCGTAAGCTCGCGCTCCAACGGCACTTCCTGATGATCGTCACTGATCACATACCGCATCTGCGCGGAAAGGCTCTCCAAAAGCTCGGCCGTCTCGGGATCGTCATTTTCCAGTGCCGTCATACGGATCACATCCAAAGTATTATACAGGAAATGCGGCTGGATTTGCAATTTCAGAGCGTTAAGCTCCGCTTCATTCCTGCAGATCTGCGCCACGTACACCTGTTCAATATAATAATTCAAACGGCTGACCATGTGATTAAAGCCCTGCCCCAGGTATTCCATCTCGTCCTGGCTATGGATATCCACATGCACATCCAGATTACCGCTCTCCACCTGGCGCATGGCTTCCTGCAATTGCCGTCCCGGTGCGGAAAGCTTGCCGGTATACAGGGAAAAGATCCAAAACTGCAGGATCACCACGATGATGAGCGCCGTGATCATATAGCGGATATTCTGCGCGGTCGTAGCCTCCAGCACGCTGTCCTGCACGCAGAGCACGGCGTAGTACTCCGTACCAAAAATATGGTTATAGATCAGGGTCATACTTCCCACCGCCACGGTGTTAACCTCTCCCGTCAGATATTTCCGATAATCGGAGAGCTCATTCTCCTCCGAACCGTACTCCTCCAGCTGGGAATAATACAGGTATTCATCCGATTTCGGCGAATAGATAAAGACGTCACCGAATTCGCCGATCTCCATGGACTCCGCGAAACGACCGATCTCATCAATGTCGATATCCACATACAATGTACCGACCACATCCCGCTGCGCTTTGTCAATGGTGGAGATGTTCATGTAGTTACGCACCATGGAAAAAACGTAATCATCGGAATGAAATACATAGTCCCCTTCGAACACAACCGGGGTGATCACAAGCGAGCGCAGATCATCCTCCGTAGGGAAAAGCACCGCATCCTGATAGACCGGATCCTGCAACAACCTTTTTTCCGTATTGCGGAAAATACTGTAAGCTTTGCCGTCTCCCGTCACAAACCGCACGGAGGAGATCACCCCGTTACGGTTTAACATATCCTGCAAAACGTTATTAAACTCGATCTCCTTTTCCCAATCGGATTTCTCCGTATCGCCAAGGATCTCCGCCAGGCTCCGACCCTCTTCATTCTCATAATCATAGATCACGCCCATGGTATCATCCACGGAGGAGATCAGGCTCTCCACGGTATAGGAAAACAGCTGGTTCATCTGCTCGATATTGCCCAGCGTTATGGAAGATGTGGCATGAAAATACCGCATCAAAAAGAAAACACTCAAAAGCACCATGGGAAGCATCCCGAACAGAATAAAACTGATGGTCAGCTTCCAATAGGTGGACTGCCATGGGTAAGCTCTAGTTTCCGAGGTTTTCGTCTTCGAAAATATGCTCTTCATAGACATGCTCCTCTCTGATGCTTTCCCACTTATTCTGGATACGCTGCGCCGTCTCCTCCGCCGACAGGTTTTCCATCAGCGAACGACGGATCTCCTGAAAGAGATAGCTTCTGAAATCCTGCGGAAGCGTCGCGTTCGTCAGATCCTGATTGCGCGCCATCACCCAGCTTTTTCCGGCATAGACTTCGTCATAGACGATGGTATTGGGCACCTCCGTCCGGCGGGTCACAAGCGGCATCCCTCCGACACGATTGTAAAAGTCCTCATAAACGCCGCTGCTGTAGAAATATTCCAAAAATCTTTCGGCGGCCTCCATCTTGGCCTCCGAAGCCGCGCAATCCTGCGTCATGCAGAAACACCCGTGCCACAGGTAATCCACCACATCATTGCCCTCGTCATCCGGCAAAAAGAACCAGCCGACCTCCGTGTCAGAGTTTCTGGTCTTGATATCACTCATCGTCATGGAAGACGAAAACAACATGGCCGCTTCTCCCGCCGCCATATACTCCGTTGCCATGGTATCTGTGGTGTTGTACCAGGTGCCGTCGACATAACCCGAAGAAAAAAGCTCCTGCATCGTCGTCAGCATGCTGATGATCTCCGCATCATCCCAGCGACTGGTGTCCCGTTCGGGACTTAAGCCCTCCATCCACGCACGATTCGTGCTCCGAACCATCGTTGAATAAAAATAATTGATAAAATATGCCAGATGCCAACGACTGGCCCCGCCCACCACGAGCGGCGTGACGCCGTTTTGCGAAAGCGTCTCGCAGATATTTATAAAATCCGCATAGGTCTCGGGCACTTCCAATCCGTATTTTTCAAAAATCGCCTTGTTGTAGAGGATCCCTGTCGTATAAGCCACGCTGCCGACCCCGTAAACCTCTCCGTCAAACATAAACGGCGTCGAAGACAATTCCTTCACATCCTCCGGGATCGTCGTCAGCAATCCGGTCTGCACATAGGTCAAAGGATCCGTAAGCTCTACGATATCTCCCAATTCTCCCCTTGCATACAATTTATTGACCACGTCCTCATACAACCCTGTTTCATTGTAGATCTCGTACTCAATGACGATATCCGGATTATCTTCTTCAAAATCCGCGATCAGCTCCTCCATCGCCATATCCCATACTTTTTCAAAGGATACGAACGTGATCTTTAAGGTGGTCACGGAACTTGCCAGCTCCTCCATCTCTTCCCGCGAATAGGATACGTCCTCCTCAGAAGAAGATACCATCATCAAAGAAGCCAAATAGCCAACGCAAACAGCCGCCAGCATGACGCCGACGGTTCCAAGCAGAATATGTACGATCCTTTTTTTATTCAGGGATTGCTTTTTCATGCGTCCCCCCTTGCAAGAAATCCATCAGGAATTGCCATCCAGGGCAAATCTCTGCTTTATGTTTTCCAAAGTAAATACCGTGGAATTATCCACCATCTCCTGCACCGTAAGATTCCCGAGAACAACCCTGTCCCAGACGGCGGTCGTCTTTACCGTATAGCCCTGCGCCAGATCCTCGTAGTATTCTCCCTCGATCTCCACAGCCACCTTTGCTGCCTGCGTGTAACCTTCCCCGTAAACGTCCCAATGTTCCACAACATCATTGGCGTATTTGCTTGCCAAAAAGATCCGCTCCATGACCGGAAGCAATGTCTCCTCGGTATACTGCGTCACGCTGTATTGCTTAAACGACAATCCGTCCACGATCTCCCGGGTACGCGCCACTGCCGCCGCTTCTTCCTCTTCGGTAAGCGTCATACCCGCCTTTTGCGCCTCCATGACATAGACGGCATCCCGCACGGCAGTATCTAAGGCGATCTCCTTGGCCTTTGTCCGGATAAACGTGTGATTCGTATAGATATTCCAAAACTGGCCGGTATTGCTCTCGTTATAGATCTCCGCCAGCGTGTTGACATTCTCCTCGCTGGTCATCACGTAATATCCCAAGTCGCCCAGCGTCAGGACCATCTCGCTGCCGTCTCCCGTCACGGTGACGGCAACCTCTGTCAGGTGGTCGCTGTAGACAAATTCCTCTTCCTTGGAAAAATAAGCAATCAAAAGCAGTACCGCGAGAACACATGCGGCAAAGATCAACAGAATACGATTGTTTTTCTTTGTCTCCATGGGATGATCAACTCACATCATGATAGTAGCCGACTATTTTACCTCGTACAGCCAGCCCTTCGGTCCTTCGATCCTGCCCATCTGAATGCCGGTCAGCGTATCGTACAGCTTCTGGATCACCGGTCCCATCTTTTCCATGCCGGAGGGGAAGCAGATCTCCTTGCCGTGATCCACGATCTTGCCGACCGGAGAGATGACCGCTGCCGTACCGCACAAGCCGCACTCCGCAAAGTCCTTGACCTCGTCGAAGCGAACCTGTCTGTGCTCTACCTTCATGCCGAGGACCTCCTCCGCTACCGTCATCAGGGAACGACGGGTAATGGAAGGCAGGATACTGTCGGACTTCGGCGTTACCACCGTTCCGTCCTTCGTCACAAAGAGGAAGTTGGCACCACCGGTCTCCTCCACATAGGTGCGGGTACCCGCATCCAGATACATATTCTCGTCATAGCCTTCCTCATGCGCTGTAACGATGGCATGCAGACTCATGGCGTAGTTCAATCCCGCCTTGATATGGCCGGTACCATGCGGAGCCGCACGGTCAAAATCCGACACCTTGATGGTGATGGGCTTCGCGCCGCCCTTAAAATACGGACCAACCGGCGTTGCAAAGATACGGAACTGATACTCCTCTGCGGGCTTTACGCCGATAACGGAAGAGCTTCCAAAAATAAACGGACGGATATACAGGGTAGCACCGGAACCGTAAGGCGGTACATAGGCGAGATTGGCCTTCACAACATCATTGACCGCCTGCATAAAACGATCCTCCGGAAATGCCGGGATCTCCAGTCTGCGTGCGGAATCCGCAAGACGGCTTGCATTAAGGTCCGGGCGGAACATCACGGTCCTGCCGTCCTCGGTGGTATAGGCCTTTAATCCCTCAAATACGGTCTGCGCATACTGCAACACGCCTGCGCACTCGCTCATGGTGATGGTGGCATCATCCGTAAGACCGCCTTCATCCCATGCGCCGTTTTTATAATTGGATACATATCTCTTTTCCGTGGGCATATACCCAAATCCAAGCTCCGACCAGTTGATGTTTTTCTTTTCCATTGTTTTTTCCTCTTTTCTTTTATGATGTTGTGCTGATAGCTTCTATGGCAACACTGCCGCCGCGGACCACCTCGATATGGTGGAAACATTTCCTTAGCAGTGCGATCAATTCATCATTGCGCTTTTCCGTCAAAACGGAACGGACCGTCACGGCATCCGCCCCATAATCCACGACCTCCGCGCGAAAGGTCTCAGCGATCTGAAACACCTCGGTCTTGCCCGCCGCATCTAAGCGCTTGACCTTGACATACATCAGCTCCTGCATATGAATGGGGAGATTGGAAAGGTCGATCACCTTGATCACCTCCACCATGCGGTTTAACTGTTTTTTGATCTGTTCAAACGTCACATCATCGCTCATCACGGAGATGGTCATACGGGAGATCGTCTCATCCTCCGTAACACCCACCGTCAGGCTTTGCATGTTGTAAGATTTGCCGGAAAAAAGTCCGGATACCTTCGCCAGCACACCTACCGTATTCTCCACATACAGTGCGATCCATCTTTTTTTCATTTCCATTCTGTTCCTCCGCATCCGTTTCCCGGATGTCTGCCATCTGCCTCTTAAAGGATCATATCATAGATCGGGCTGCCGCCTTTGACCATGGGGAGCACGATCTCTTCCCAGCCGATCATAAACTCCACGATGACGGTGCCTTTGGATTTCTTGGCCTTCTTTAACGCCGGCACGATATCTTCCGCCTTTTCCACGCGAATCCCCGTAAGGCCGTAGCTCTCGGCGATCTTCATGAAATCCGGCGCATACTCCGGGCACTGCGGGCCCGGGCCCTTGCACTGCGGCGAACAGGTGGCATGGCGCTTTAAGCAGGTGATCTCATAGCGCTTACCGTAGAAAAGCTGCTGCATCTGCCGTACCATCCCGAGATAGCCGTTGTTCATCAGACAAACGACCACGGGCGCATCCTCTGTCACGCTGGTTGCAAGCTCCTGCATATTCATCTGAAATCCGCCGTCGCCCGTCACGCAGACCACGTCCTTTTTGGGACAGGCGATCTTTGCTCCGAGAGCCGCCGGAAAACCAAATCCCATGGTCCCCAACCCACCGGAGGTGAAAAACTGCTTCTTGCCGTTAAGCTCTATAAACTGGGACGCCCACATCTGATGCTGTCCCACATCCGCGACCACGATGCTCTCCGGGAAAACTTCGTTGATCCCCTCGATCACCGCCTGCGGACACATCTCCGTCTTCTTGGGCATATTCATCGGATACTTCGCATCCCAGGCCTTGATCTGCTCCATCCACGCCGCGGTGTCGATCTTCTCCGCCCATTCGTTTAACTTGGAAAGGGCAAGCTTCGCGTCCGCCACCACCGGCACGTCTACGACGACATTTCTGGAAATGGAAGCCGTATCCACGTCGATATGAATGATCTGTGCCTTGGGTGCAAATTCATTTAAGTCTCCGGTGATCCGGTCATTAAAACGACTGCCGATGGAAAAAAGCACGTCACATTCGCTGATGGCTTTGTTGCAGGCATACTTGCCATGCATACCGGTATTTCCGATCCAATACGGATGGTTCGTCGGGATAGCACCCTTGCCCATCACCGTGGTTAACACCGGGATCCCGGTGGCATCCGTAAACTTCGTCAATTCCTTTTCGGCGCGCGCAATATGGACACCCCCACCCGCCAGGATCAACGGATGCTTTGCATTCTTTAAAAGCTTCCACGCCTTTTTTAACTGTCCCACATGCACGCCGGTGCTGGGTTTGTAACCACGGATGGAGATCTCCAAAGGATACTCCGGATCCCCGGTCTCCGTCTGGATATTCTTGGGAAGGTCGATGACCACCGGTCCGGGTTTGCCGGAGGAAGCGATATAAAATGCCTCCTTGATGGTCCGCCCCAGATCCTTTCTCTCGCGCACCGTCACGCCGTATTTGCAGATGCTGCGGGTGATGCCGATGATGTCCACTTCCTGGAAAGCATCGTTACCGATCAGTCCCAAAGAAACCTGCCCCGTAAAGATGACCAGAGGGATACTGTCATAAAACGCATCCGCAATACCCGTAATGGTATTGGTCGCACCGGGTCCGGAGGTTACGAGACATACCGCGGTCTTGCCGGTAGCTCTGGCGTAACCTTCCGCCTCATGAATAAGCGCCTGCTCATGGCGCGGCAGGATCACGCGGATCCCGTCCGTCTTGTATAATTCGTCCAAAAGGTCCGTGATCACTCCGCCGGGATAGGCAAAAATGGTATCCACTCCTTCGGCCAATAATGCTTTTACAAATAATTTTCTTCCGGTAATATCCATTATTTTATCCTTTCGTACTTTAAGAAATGGTACTCCAGATCAAAATACGTCTGTTCCTCGCTGTCCGCCGTGATCTCCCAGTCGGGATCCTTATCCAGATCCGGGAAATAAGCATCCGCTTCATAGGTATAATCTATCTTTGTCACATGTGCCACGTCACACATCGGCAAAAGCTTTCTATAGATGCTCTCTCCGCCGATCACATAGATGTCCTCGGAAGGATACTTGGCAAGCTCCTCGGCAAGCTCCTCGTCATTGTGCACCACGATGGCATCTCCCGCCTGATACGCGGGATTTGCGGTCATCACGATGTTGACGCGATTTTTTAAAGGTTTTCCTCCCGGAAAGCTCTCAAGGGTCTTGCGACCCATGACCACGACCTTGCCCGTAGTCGTCTCCCGGAAAAACTTCATATCGTCCGGAATGCTGACAAGCAACCGATTTTTTAATCCGATGGCCCAATGGGCATCGACCGCTACGATCAAATTCATCCTACTGCCCTCCGATCGTTTATACCGCCACCGGGATGTTGGTGATCTGCTCTCCGTATTGATAATCGATGAGTTTCACATCCTCCGGCGTAAAATCATAAAAATCATACACCTCAGGATTGAGCCAGAACTTCGGCGCCGGATATTGCTCTCTGCCGATCAGTTCCTTAATCATCGGAACATGCCGATCATAAATATGCGCATCAGCGATCACGTGTACAAACTCTCCCACCTGCATATCCGCCACCTGCGCCATCATATGCGTCAGCACCGCGTACTGCGCCACGTTCCACGCATTGGCCGCCAAAATATCATTCGAACGCTGATTCAGGATGGAATTAAGTACCAGCTTATCCTCTCCGGGACGTTTTGTCACGTTAAAGGTCATGCTGTAGGCGCAGGGATACAGATTCATCTCATGCAGATCCTGATGCACGTAAATATTGGTCATGATCCTGCGGCTGTAGGGATTGTTCTTCAAGTCGTAGATCACTCGGTCCACCTGATCCATCATGCCCTCCGGGTACTGATGCTTTACGCTCATCTGGTATCCGTAGGCCTTGCCGATGGAACCGTCCTCATCCGCCCAGCTGTCCCAGATGTGTGCATTTAAGTCATGGATGTTGTTGGACTTTCTCTGCCAGATCCAAAGCAGCTCCTCCGTCGCCGTCTTGATCGGCGTTCTGCGCAAGGTGATCGCAGGAAACTCCTTCGAGAGATCATAACGGTTAACCACACCGAATTGCTTGATGGTATACGCAAAGGTCCCGTCCTCCCATTTGGGACGCACCTTCTCTCCCTCGGTACTGGTCCCGTTCTCCAGGATGCCCTTGCACATATTTACAAAAACCTGATCCGCATAGCTCATAGGTTCCTTCTCCTTTTCCCATTAAACCCAATTGTCTGCTGTCATAGTGTATCTGCATTCATACACTATCATAGTATAGCACACTTTATTGCAAAAAAATATGCCGCCCCCTATGCCAAAAATAAAAAAAGTGTTATACTGTTTTGCATAACAAAGAAAGGAAGACCTACCCATGAGTCAGGCTAAAGTTGATCGTTATAAAGAAGAAAAAGCAAATCGCAAGGATATCCTACGCAAAGAAAAGGCAAAGAAGGTCCTTCGCAGCACCGTCCTTTGCCTCGTATTGGTCGTTTGTGCAGGTTATATCGCCTATTCCGCCATCCAGGCAGCCAAGGCCGGCCAGTCCTATACCTACACCACTGTAAATGTTTCCTCTCTGGAAAATTACCTTTCCGATGTAACAAGTGCCGAGGAATAGACACCTCTGCCCCACGATACAATTTCTAAAAAAACCTATTGACAAACCTTGTTTGCCATAGTATATTAAGTGGGTGCTTGCGACAGTGGCGTAGTTGGTAACGCGCGACCTTGCCAAGGTCGAGACCGCGGGTTCGAGCCCCGTCTGTCGCTCTAAAAGATTCCGGGATTGTTGTTTACAACGGTTTCGGGATTTTTTGTTGTCCAAAACGGCTACAACCTATTCTTTTGTCGCCTTATCGTAATCCGCCAGCTGCGTCTCCATACGCTTTACCTCCGCATACAGGCGCTTCTTGCCGGCTTCGGTGATCAGGTAGCTTCGTTTCCGTCCTTCCACCTTCGTCTCCTTGATCAGATGTCCTTTCTCAAAATCTCCCAGAATGGTATACAACGTACTCACGCTCAATAAAACCCTGCCATCGGAAAGATTCTTTACCGTCTCTGCGATCTCCGCTCCGTTTCGTTCCTCAAACAGGCACATCAGGATATAAAACATCTGCTCCGTCAGGATCTGAAACTTATCTCTGGCCATAGCTGTATATCTCCCCTCCTCTGCGCTTCCCTTCGCCTATGTTATCCGACTACGTATTTGACGATACCCAAATCCATCCAGCACTCGCGCATCATGTCCACAATAAACATATAGAACCCAAAGTGTTCTCCTTCCATCTCCCACGCGTACACCGCCGGAGAAAGCGCCAGGATCGCCGCCGAGAAAAAAAAGATCAAGACAAACCAAAAGACCAGTCTCGGGAAGGAGAATACAGGCTTGCCGTCCTTCCTCATCTTCTCTCCTCTGCCGCGGACGGTCTTGCAAACAAAGGCACCGCTTCTCTTCTCCTTCATCCATTCGTATTCGGACAAGGGGATCGTATCCTTCGACCCGCAGTTGGGGCACAGGATCACATTGTCCTCTCCCGCCGCATCTTCGTGCGTCTCCTTTAAGTCGGCAAACGCGGTCGTTCCCCTCGTTTTCCCCATCATCTGCGATGTAAACGTTCTATCCAGGGTGGCTCCCGCCGAGGGAATGTCCTTATAGATACACTTGCAGGCATTGCATTTCCTTTTTGTCATACTCTACACCTCCTTGCATTAATATCAATATTCGATATTCATATATTGATATTAGCATCGATCCACCTTCTTGTCAATAACTTCCACGCAAGTCCGGGTAACATCCATAAAAAAAGACTCCTTTCGGAGTCCTTCTTTCTACAATATTTCTGTTGTCATCAAGCAGGAAGACGGGTCTCTCAACCTGAGTTAAAACCCATTCTTCTTCAGCTGGAAAGAAACAAACCAGGTGGCGATCCAGCTCACCAGACAAAGCACTACGGCAAAGGGCATATCGTTCCACGAATAACTGCTGTAATAAAAAATCGTAAGGATCAGATAAATCGCCGTTGCAATATCCGCAATAATGCAGGATGTCATTGCATTGCGCAATCTTTTTTCTTTTCTTTCTCTTTCATCTCTTGTCGGGATTGCCATCTTGTTTATCCTTTCTAACAAAAACCTTTTTAAAGAAACGGCTTGGCACGGTAGAATGTGCCAAGCCATTTCAATAGATATTATAGTTGTTACATCTTTATATCATTACTTACGATCTGCTGCCATTGCATCGCCCCACTTGAACATCGGGATGCAGAACAGGATACCAACGATAATGATTGCAATACACATGTACCAAGCGATCATGTCATTGCTGCCATTGATCAATGCTGCCATAATCTGTGCAGAGAATGCCATCGGGATCAACTGAAGCGTAAGAACGACACGGGAAGCACTTGCGTACTCGCGACGACCAAATGCGTATCCGATGGAAGCCGGGTTCATGGTCGGTACACCACCGGTCATGCAGGCAACACCAAAGCCCCAAAGAACGAGCATCGGGATGTTGCAGGAACCGGTGCTTACAACTGCTGCCTTCTGAGCCATAAGGCCTGCGATCGGAAGGAACTCGGTAAGACCGAGGCAGATGCATGCGATCGGCGTTCCAAGATGATCGTCGATCCAGCCGAATACATAAGACATCGGGATACCAAGGATAGCACCAAGGGAAAGCCACTTAACAGCCTGTGCGATGAAGAGCACGTTCGGAAGCATGGTAAGTGCAACTGCGGGATCTCCGCCTGCTGCCATGGTGAAGCCCTCGCCAAGGATGCCTGCCAGCGGGCCTGCCATTGCCTCAGCAACTTTTGCCTGATTGCTCATAGCAAGATGGATGAACCATACAACCATGGAAGACATAGCAGCGTTGATGATGAAGTTGAAGCAACCAAAGTTAACAACCATAACCCAGGTCTTGCCCATCTTTAATACTTCGCCAACCGTTGCCTGCTCGCCTGCCTCGCCTTCCTCGGAGATCGGAGCATGATCTGCGCCATCCGGGAAGAGGCCCTTGTCCTCCGGTCTGTCGGCCATCATAACTGCGGTTACGAGTGCGATCAGAACGAGGATCACTGCAACGATGATATAGAACGGACGATAGTCACCGCCAAGGCTCTTGGTGATGAAGCTGGACATAACGGAAGTACCTACTACCGTGAACAGCGGAGAGCCAAGGGTGATGATACCGAGAACCTGTCCTCTGTATTTGATGAACCAGTTCGTAGCGAACATGAAGCCTGCCAGCTGGCAGCACATGATGCAGCAACGTACAATGAACAGGCTGGCTGCATAAAGCCAGTAGTTACCAACAACTGCGGAGCTGTTAGCAGCTTCCGTAGCAGCGGTTACGCCGCTGGTGCATGCAAGACCGTTAGCCAGTGCAATACCGATACAGCCGAGAGCTGATAACAGGATACAGGGGATAACCGTCTTCTTCGGTCCAAACTTAACAAAAAGAGAACCGTAAACGAAAGATAACACGATACTAACTACGTTTGCTACCGTAAGCGGTGCAACGCAGGCATCATTTGTCCAAGCACTGAACTGGTAAATGATGTTGATGTGGTCATTCTGCAGACCGGAGTACATGAACATGTACACAATACCGAGGATGCAGAAGCCGATGGCAAACTTGCCAAACTTGCCTTTAAACATATACTTTCTCCTCCTAACATATGATATGTTTATAACAACTACATCTTGAATTATTCCACACCCCCTTTGCTATCTCAAGTAAATTTTTTACGAAAAAAGTGCTATTTTTTTAGATTGCATGCAATCCGTATGTGTAAAAAAATGCCTGCAAACCCTTATGTTTACAGGCATTTCGCATTTTTTCAAAATGGTACTTTTTTTCGTACACAGGCGTTCCTTTCCCTTATGGAACCGTCACCCCATCGGTCCCCTCCGCCATCTGCAGCGTACGCCCTATTTTTCCCGAAAACTTACGGTAATACTGCCCGGTCCGCCGTTGGCTGCCGTAGAGAAAGAGGCCTTCTGCATAAAGACATAGCGAAATCCCATTTTTTCCTTCAGCAGTTGCTGCAGATACTCCCGCTGCGCCACATCCAGGCCCACATAAGTGATATACACCACCTCCGGATCGATCTTTGCCGAACGGCGCAGTGCGCGCCGCACAAATCTCGCCCAGGATGCCTCGAGGCTTCCGGCGTAGAAATATTCCACCCGCGCCCGACTTTCCCGCACGGTGATCTCAAGATGCAGTCCCACGGAAGCGATCACCCGGGTAAAAGGAAGCATGCGATTGCCCTGTCGCAGATAATACTCCGAGGACGGAATAAAGATGGCACAGCGCACCTTGCGTTTATCCTGCGCAATACTTTCCAGGATCGACTTGGCCGGACTTCCTTCCATAGCCATACGCGCAGCCTTTAGCACCATCACAGCCTCCCCGCCGGAGATCTGTCCGGAATCCACCACATGCACATGGGCAAACCCTCTCGCCGCTTCTTCCGCCGCGCGATAGGCGGTTCCCGCATGTTGCGCCATAGAGATGTGGATCACTTCCTCTGCCTCGGTCAGCGCCTCGGCAAAGAATTCCTCATACGCTTTTACGTCCGGAGAGATCGCTGTTGCCGGCGCAGCACCGATCCCCGGATACAGATCCAGGGAGTCGGAATCGATCTCCATGGTATCCTTAAACCGTCCCATGCGCGTTTGGATATAAAAGTACATGATCTTAACATCATAACGGTCGGACAGCTCTCTGGACATATCGGAAACGCAGTCCGAGGTGATATAGACCTTTTTCCTCTTCTTGACAATCCCGTCATAGGTTACCGCCCCGTCATTTTCCCATTGTCCGCTGGTATATTCCACGATCTCCTTGGGCAGGAATCTCAGGATCTCCCGCTCCAGGGTCTGCCCATACAGCGGTTTTTCCATATAACCGTCAAATCCGTTTTCCTGACACAGCTGCTTGGCGCCGGACTGGAGATTTGCCGTCA
>CAJOPA010000042.1 GCA_905236235.1 uncultured Eubacterium sp.
ACCGTTACCTGCAATGCCAAAAAACAGGCAGACATCATCGCCGCGCAATGGAAGTCAAAATACAATGATGTCTATGCCCTTCTGATGGATGAACTTTTATCCTGAATATTCAGACGTTGTACAGAAACAAATACGCGCAGTACAAAGAAATGGAACATTTGCAACAAAAAACGTCCTTGTTTTTAATGTTCCTTTTTTTATACTAAAGGTACAATATTTTTTTAGGGGGATTTGGTTATGAAAATCAAAAAAATCTTGGCACTCTTATTGGTTACATCCATGGTCGCAGCGCTCGCAGCATGCGGTAGCTCTTCCTCGGACAACACAGCTACGGATGAGGCAGCTGTCGAAGAGACCGCTACCGATGACGCAGCAGCTCCGGCAGCAGACGCAGCAGCTCCGGCCGCTGACGTAGCGACCGCTGATGCAGCTTCCGGCGATGATGCAGGTGCTCCGGAACCGCCTACGGCTACTCCGGCTACCGGCAACGGCGCATCCAGCGAAGGCGGCGATACTTCTCAGGAAGCATACAACGCTTATCTCTATGCTTACATTGATGCTTGCCCGGATATCGCAGATGAGACGCAGAAGAATGAGTTCAAGGCTTGCGTAGATGCCGGCACTCTGGATGTATTCCCGGCTGAGATGCTCTTTGGCGGATGGTTCGCTGAGGACGCTATGACCTACGATGCATTCGTAGCAGCCAACGGTGCTTACACGCTTCCGTTCTAATCATCAGAGACAAGACATAAGCAAAAAAGAAGGAGGGTCGACCGATCCTCCTTCTTTTTTATTTTATCAGCCTGCGTTTCGAGCGCTGTCCGGATGCATCTCCGTCTGCGTTCAAGTCCTGTCTGCGATATACCTACAAGCTGCCAGCGCTGCCGTAGCTCCGTCCGCCACGGCGGTGGTCAACTGACGCACATTCTTCCTGCGGCAATCTCCCGCCACAAAGATCCCGGACGTCTTGGTAAGGCAAGTCTCATCCGTAGCAAAATACCCCTGCTCATCCAAAAGGACCATATCTCTGTAGGCTTCATTCTCGGGGATCAGGCCGATCGCTTCAAAGACACCGTCACAGGGGATGACCTCCGTCTCCCCGGTCTCTTCCTTACGGATCTTCACACCGGCAAACTCTCCGTTTTCGGTGATAAACTCCACCACTTTCACGCCGGTCAGGCCTTTGACGTGTTCCATGGCAAACAATTGATCTTGCAGCCTTTGCTCTCCGGTATAGTAGGGAAGATCCTGTAAGATGGTCACGCGGTTGCATTTCCCGGCCAAAAGCACCGCTTCCTGCAAAGCGGAGTTTCCGCCGCCGATGACGCATACATCCCGTCCCGTATAGAAATCTCCGTCGCAAACGGCGCAAAAGGAGATCCCTTCGCCGACAAGCTCCTCTTCTCCGTCCAGTCCCAGCATCCGATGCTTTACGCCCGTAGCAAGGATCACCGTCCGGCCCTCAAACACATCTCCGTCCACCGTTTTTACCAGGAAGCCATCCGCGGTCTTATCGATCCCGTCGACCTCCGCAAGCTCGATCTCCGCGCCCTGCGCAAGGATCTGATCCATCATCTGCGCGGCAAATTCATTGCCGCTCATGGACAGCGTCCCCGGATAGTTCTCCACCTTGGGAGAATGGGTGATCTGTCCGCCAAACCCTGCCTTTTCGATCACAAGGGCATTTTTTCCGTTTCTCTCGGCGTAAAGTGCTGCCGTCATACCGGCAGCACCTCCTCCGACTACGATCACATCAAACATTATTTATATCCTTTACTTTTGCACCATCCAGCCGCGGATATCCGATACGCCGCGATATTTCTCCACGGTGTCACCCGAAAGCACGATCAGTGTCGGGGCCTGACGCACACCATACTGTCCCACAAGGGTCTTGTTCTCGTTGGCATTCAGTGCCTGATAAGAAATCCCCGCCTTGGTCAAAAGCGCTTCCGCCGCCTTACAATTGGGGCATTCCGGCGTCTTAAAGAGAAGGATCTTCTTGCCACCGGAGGAAATCTGCGCCACCGACCCGGACGATGCCGTCTGCGCGGTCGGTACGGCCGGTGCAGCCACTTCGATCGGCGCGGTCTGCACTTGTTGCGCTTCGGTTGTTTTTTCCTCTGCTGTGCGCTTTGATCCCGCGCTTGCGGAGACACCCTCCACCTGATATACCTTACGGTCTTTATATTCCTGGGTCTTGCCGTCGTTCCAGTTCTGTACGGGACGATAGTAGCCCGTGATGCGGCTGTAAACTTCCGTCTTCTTGCCGCAGGTCGGGCAGGTAAACTGCTCTCCCGTGAGGTACCCGTGATCCTTGCATACGGAATACGTGGGGCTCATGGTATAGTAGGGCAGCTTGTAATTTTCCGCGATCTTACGTACCAGTGCCGCTGCCGCCTTCCAGTCCGGAAGCTTTTCTCCCAGGAACGCATGGAACACCGTGCCGGAAGTATACAACGTCTGCAATTCGTCCTGAATATCCAATGCGGAGAAAATATCCTCCGTATAGCCAACGGGCAGATGCGAAGAATTGGTATAGTACGGCGTGCCGTTCTCGTTAGCCGTAATGATATCCGGGAATTCTTCCTTGTCATGCTTTGCAAAACGATAGGTCGTCGACTCGGCAGGCGTAGCTTCCAGGTTGTACAGGTCTCCGTACTCCTCCTGATAATCCGACAGACGCTCGCGCATGTGGTTGAGCACTTCCTTGGTAAATTCCTGCGTCTTTGCGTTTGTCAGATCCGCCCGCAGCCATTTTGCATTCAGTCCGACCTCGTTCATACCGATGAGACCGATGGTGGAAAAATGATTGGAAAACGTTCCCAGATACCGCTTGGTATAGGGATACAGCCCCTGCTCCAAAAGCTGCGTGATGACGGTACGCTTGGTATGCAGCGATCTTGCCGCAATATCCATAAGCTTATCAAGACGATTGTAAAAATCCGCCTCATTCTCTGCCTGATACGCGATCCTCGGCATATTGATCGTAACCACGCCGATGGAACCCGTGGACTCGCCGGATCCGAAAAATCCGCCGGATTTCTTACGCAATTCCCGAAGATCCAGACGCAGTCTGCAGCACATGGAACGAACGTCGCTCGGCTCCATGTCGGAATTGATATAATTGGAAAAATAGGGAGTGCCGTATTTTGCCGTCATTTCAAAAAGAAGGCGATTGTTTTCCGTCTCGCTCCAGTCAAAATTGCCGGTAATGGAATACGTCGGGATCGGATACTGGAAACCGCGACCGTTGGCATCGCCTTCGATCATGATCTCAATGAAGGCCTTGTTGACCATATCCATTTCCTTCTGGCATTCTCCATAGGTAAAATCCAATTCCTTTCCACCCACGATCGCCGGAAGGTTCTTTAAGTCATTGGGCACGGTCCAATCCAGCGTGATATTGGAAAACGGCGCCTGGGTGCCCCAACGGCTCGGCGTATTGACCCCGTAGACAAAGGACTGAATGCTCTGCTTTACCTGCTCCTGGGTCAGATGATCCACCCGCACAAAGGGTGCGAGATAGGTATCAAAGGAAGAAAACGCCTGCGCGCCGGCCCACTCATTTTGCATGATCCCGAGGAAATTGACCATCTGGCTGCACAAAGTGGACAGATGGTTGGCCGGTGCGGACGTGATCTTGCCGGGGACGCCGCCCAGGCCTTCCGTAATCAGCTGCTTTAAGCTCCAGCCCGCGCAATAGCCCGTCAGCATGGAAAGGTCATGGAGATGGATATCCGCCCTTCTGTGCGCATTGGCGATCTCATCATCATAAACCTCACTCAGCCAGTAATTGGCCGTAATGGCTCCGGAGTTGGACAGGATCAATCCGCCCACGGAGTACGTCACCGTGGAATTTTCCTTGACACGCCAGTCGTTGATCTTTAAATAATCATCCACCAGCTCCTTGTAATTTAACAGCGTGCTGTTGACATTACGCACTTTTTCGCGCTGTCTGCGGTACAAAATATAGGCCTTCGCCACATCGGCATAGCCTGCTTCGGAAAGCACTTTCTCCACGCTGTCCTGGATATCCTCCACTGCGATCTTGTCATCTAAGATCTTTTCCTCATAATCCGAAGTCACCCGCAGCGCGATCATATCGATCACCGTCGGATGATATTGCTTGGAAAGCGCGTCGAATGCTTTCGTGATCGCTACACTGATCTTGCGGATATCAAAATCCACAACCGATCCGTCACGTTTGATCACCTGGTACATAAAAGAACACCCCCGTCTTTTTCATAGTCTACTTCTATTCTATCGAAAAGTCCGAGGATGTCAATATATTGTGTTATTTTTTTTATAAAAACTATATCTTGTGTCTATACGCCCCGTGTGCATGCGTTGGGCACGTAAGGTTTGACCGCGTCAAGGCAGGCCTGCAGTTTTGGTCCGGAAGGCGCATGCAATCCCGCAAAAGGCACCGTCTCCCGATCGGTAAAGGATTGCAGATAGTACCGACCGGCCCCTTTGATCTCCTCCCCGATCCGCACAAAATCCTCCGCTTCGTGAAGTTCATCCACCACGGTGGTCCGAAATTCAAAGGGGATGTCTCCCGCAAGCAAAAGATCCATGCTCTCGCGGATCCTTCCGTAGTCCAATTGCGTAACGCCGCAGGTCTGCGGATATTTGTCGGGGGCATTTTTTACATCCATGGCAACGTAATCCACCAGATCCTGCGCAAGCAACTGCTTTACCATCTCGGGGTGGTAGCCGTTGGTATCGAGCTTCACCCGGTAGCCCAGCTCGTGCACCTTGCGGGCGATCTCCGGCAGATCCCTGTGCAGG
>CAJOPA010000043.1 GCA_905236235.1 uncultured Eubacterium sp.
GCATCCTCTTCACTTCCCCGCAGAATGATCCGCGGTCCGCCTTTTTTCTCGATATATTCCTTGGTAATGATCACCCGGCCGATGGCATCATCCTTGGGAATCTCATACATGATATCAAGCATAAATTCCTCGATGATGGCACGCAGCGCTCTGGCGCCCACGTCCTTTTCACAGGCCAACCGTGCGATCTCGCGGATGGCATCCGGTTCAAACACGAGGTCCACCTCATCGAGCGCCAAAAGCTTTTGGTACTGCTTGATGATGGCATTCTTCGGTTCGGTAAGAATACGCGCCATCATATCCTCATCGAGCGTCTCCATGGCAAAAAGCACCGGCATACGACCGAGAAATTCCGGGATCATCCCGTAGTTGCGCACATCTTCCACCTTTACCTGCAGCAAAAGATTGGGCTCATCATCATACTTATCCTTCAGATCCGCCTTGAATCCTATGGAGGACTCTTTATTTAATCTTTCTTTAATAATATCTTCGAGGTCCGGAAATGCGCCACCGCAGATAAAGAGAATATTCTTGGTGTCAATCGTGGCCATGGGTACCATGGCATTTTTGGAATTCGATCCCACCGGCACCTCGACCTCACTGCCCTCGAGCAACTTTAACATTCCCTGCTGTACGCTCTCTCCGCTGACATCTCTCTGATTCGTATTCTTTTTCTTGGCGATCTTATCGATCTCGTCGATGAAAACGATCCCGCACTCGGCACGTTCCACGTCATTGTCCGCCGCCGCAAGAAGCTTGGAGAGCACGCTCTCGATATCATCACCGATATATCCGGCCTCCGTCAGCGACGTCGCATCCGCGATGGCAAGCGGTACATCGAGCAGTCTTGCCAGGGTCTTGACCAGATAGGTCTTGCCGCAACCCGTCGGTCCGATCATGAGCATATTGGACTTTTCGATCTCGATATCGTCCATGGTATTGGTCGCGACACGTTTGTAATGGTTATAGACCGCTACGGACATGATCTTTTTGGCCTGCTCCTGCCCTACCACGAATTCATCCAGTTTTTCTTTGATCTTGTGCGGTGCCGGCACGGACCGGATATCGATCACCGGCTCCGAAGATTTTTCGGATTTGACCTTTTTCTTTACGGGCGCGGCGCCGGTCAGCATATTTTGCAGATCCTGCATGCTGATCATGCCGATATTATTCAGTCCGAATGGGCCGAAAAATCCACCCTGTTGCGAGTTTTTCGACGTGTCCTTTCCTGCTCCCGCTTTGGCATCCTCCGCGTTGTCGTCAGATGCCGCATCATCTCCGGCATTCTCCTGCGCATCGGCAGGCATCACGAACCCGGTCGTGGGATTCTCTGTCGGATTTAATGCCGTCACAGCCTCTTCCACGAGCTTGCGGATCTCCTCGGATCCGTTCCCGGACAGGATCCCGCCCATGGTATCAAACGTCAATTGCATGCATTCACTGCATACCTTCTTGCCGGGCTCGATCCGGATCAAAGGGTTTTCCATTGAACCCGGACATCCGCAGATATAGCATACCTCTCCGGAGCCGTCCTCCTTGTTCAACCGATCGTCCGACTTTACCCCGTCGATCGGTTCTCCTTTTTCGTCGACTTCGCGAAAGTCTCCGTCTCTATAATCCTGCATTTGAAAATCTCCTTTACTCAATGCCTATATTTTAAAGCATTCCGATGCAAATCACAAGGATACATTTACAGCGAAACACCCGCTGTGAAATCTTCACTGCGGGTGTTTCTGTATAAGGAATGTAAACGGTAATTTCACTACATGTACTGGCGGAACATGTTCACGATCTTCTCCTCGTCCTTAAAGGGCTTTACCACAAAATTCTTCGCACCCTCACGGATCGATTCGGCCACCAGCTTATGTTCGCCGAGTGCGCTGATCATCACGACCACAACCTCCGGATCCATCTCCCTTAATTTCTTAAGGCATGTGATCCCGTCCATTCCCGGCATGGTGATATCCATCGTGATCACATCCGGCTTTTGCTCGAGCTCCTGCCACATCTCAATGGCTTCAATCCCGTCCGTTGCCTCCGCGATCACCTCGCAGCCTGCGCTTCTTGCAAATTTTTTAAGTGATTCTCTGGCAAAAGAAGAATCATCCACAATCATTACAGTACCCATGTTTCTATCCTCTGTCATCCCAAACACTGTGATACCTATACTACTGTACAGTCATTATAATTTAAAATTTTGATAATTTCAAGTTTTTTTTGTAAATTCTGATAATTTTATTATTCCATTAAAAATTATTACAAAAAAGCATAAAAAAAGATACGACATTCCTTTCCGGATCTGCTATAATCATTACATGAAAATTTTCTTGTTCTACTTATTAATCCTAAATATTTTCGCATACATCCTTATGTTTGCGGACAAGAGAAAGGCCATCAAAAACAAATGGCGAATCCCCGAGAGGGTATTGATCCTCTCGGCGCTTTTGGGCGGTTCTGTGGGCGCACTTTTGGGCATGTATGTTTTTCATCACAAAACCCAGAAAAACAAATTCCGGATCGGCATACCCGCGATCCTCATCCTGCAGATCCTTATTGCACTTGCCTTGATCTGCCTTCGAAACGGTGTATGGGAGATCCCTTTCCTTTCTTCCCTCTTCACCCCGAATGCAGTATCATCATAAAAACCCTTATATGACACAGGAGGAAACATCATGTTAAAAACATCCGCTGAATATCGTAAAGACGCAAGAATGGCCCTGCGGGGACATTGGGGCATCGCCATTGTCGTTACCCTTTTATGGACCCTCATCTATACCGCCATCTCCGCTTCCATCATCCTGGCGTTGATTTTGGGCGGCGCGCTGATGGTCGGTCTGGCACGCGCCTTTATACGGTTATACCGCTACGGAGATATGCATGTTGAGGACATGTTTTACGGCTTTTACAACGGCCGCTTCACCAATACCATCAGCATGTACCTGCAGATCATTCTTTATACGTTTCTGTGGTCTTTGCTCTTTGTGATCCCCGGGATCATCGCGGCTTATCGCTACAGTATGGCGCACTACATCCTGATGGATCATCCGGAGATGACCGGCTCCGAAGCCATCGAAGCCAGCAAAGCCCTAATGACCGGTCGCAAATGGAAGCTGTTCTGCCTGCAGTTCAGTTTCATCGGCTGGTATCTTTTGGGCGCACTGACCTTTGGTATCCTTTACATCTGGATCGCCCCCTATGAGACCATGGCCGAGGCTGCCTTCTACGACTCCATCGCCGACGAGATCGGCGGGGTGGATCGAGAGGAGACAACCAGTGAAGATACCTACAATAACACGTATGATTCCGGATTTTGATCGGGATTTTACTCTATGAATCTACGATGTGCATTTGCAAGCAAGCCTTTTGCGGATGCGCAGGATTTCTTAAAAGATAAAGCATGTTTCCTGTCACATGGTCGAGGACTGTTTGAACGAAGTAAGTTCCGCAGACCGTGTGAATTCGTAGGAAACATGCTTTCTTTGTTAGAAACCCCGCATCCGATAATCCGGCTTGCGGCAAATGTACGTTACAGATTACTGCAGAGAATCTTTCCAACCTAAGATCCTACAGCATTTCTTTTAACATCTGGTTCACCATGCCCGGATTTGCCTTTCCTTTGGTCTCTTTCATAACCTGACCGACAATGGCACCAAGCGCCTTCTCCTTGCCGCCGCGATAATCTTCCACGGCCTTGGGATTGGCTTCGATGGCCTTGGCAAGGATCTCTTTTAGAGCATCCGCGTCATTTTCACTCTTTAAGCCTTTTTCCTCCACATAGGCCTCCGGATCAATATCCTTGGCAAAGATTTCCTCAAACACCTCTTTGGCAACGGTACTGTTGATGGTACCCGCCTCCACCAGGTTGATCAATTTGGCGAGATTTTCCGGCGAGAACGGAATCTCATCCTGCTCCAGTCCTTTTTCCTTTTGCAGACGCAACGTCTCCACCATCAACCAGTTGGATACCTTCTTGGGCTTATTGCAAAGCGCACAGGTCGCCTCAAAAACATCCGCCATCTTCTTGGAGGCCGTCAGGATCTCGGCATCATACCTGGGGATCTTGTATTCCTCCTCATAACGTTCAAGTTTTTCACTGCGAAGCTCCGGCTGCGCCTTTTTGATCTCCGCAAGCCACTCCTCGGAGATCACGATGGGCACCAGGTCGGGTTCCGGAAAATATCGGTAATCCTGCGCATCCTCCTTGGAACGCATGGCATAGGAGATCTCCTTGTCATCATTCCAGCGTCTGGTCTCCTGGATCACGGCTTCTCCGCTCTCGATCAGATCGATCTGACGATTTTTTTCATGCTCAATGGCACGGGCAATGGCTTTAAAGGAATTGAGGTTCTTGGTCTCCGTACGGGTGCCGAAAGTGGTCTCTCCTTTTTTGCGAATGGAGAGATTCACGTCCGCACGCATGGAGCCCTCGTTTAACTTGCAATCCGACGCTCCGAGATACTGGATGATCAGGCGCAGCTTATCAAGGTAGGCGATGACCTCCTCTGCACTGCGCATATCCGGCTCGGAAACGATCTCGATGAGCGGTACACCGGAACGGTTAAAATCCACCAACGACGTATTGTTCCAGTCGTCGTGGATGAGTTTTCCCGCATCCTCCTCCATATGGATCTCATGGATGCGGATCTGCTTCGTCCCGCCGTCCGCGGTATCGATCTCCACATAACCGTTTCTGCAGATCGGCAGATACAGCTGCGAGATCTGGTAGTTCTGCGGATTGTCCGGGTAAAAATAGTTCTTCCGGTCAAATTTGGAAAAACGGGTAATATCGCAATTGGTTGCAAGTCCCACCGCCACCGCATATTCCAAAACCTTTTTGTTAAGAACCGGAAGCGATCCCGGCATACCGGTGCAGACCGGGCAGGTATGGGAATTGACCGCGCCACCGAAACGGGTGGAGCAACCGCAAAAAATCTTTGTCTCCGTAGCAAGCTCGACATGGACCTCCAGGCCGATCACCATCTCATAATCGCTCATTGACATGTCTCCTTTCTACGCTTCTTCCGCCATCGGGCAGGGTTTCCATTCCCGCAACTGCTCATAAGCATAGGCCGCACGGAGGATGTTGGCCTCCTTAAAGCAGTCTCCGATCATCTGCACACCGATGGGCAGACCGTTTGCGTCCATGCCGCAGGGCAGGGACAATCCCGGCAACCCGGCAAGGTTTACGGAAATGGTATAGATATCTCCCAGATACATCTGGATGGGATCCTTTAAGCTCTCTCCGAGCTTTGGTGCCGTGGTGGGCGCCGCCGGTCCCAGGATCACGTCGTATTCACCGAATGCCTTGTCAAACGCCTGCTTGATCAATGCCTTCGTACGAAGTGCCTTCAGATAGTATGCATCATAATATCCGGAGGAAAGCACGAAGGATCCAAGCATGATCCGTCGTTTTACCTCCGCTCCGAAGCCCTCGGAACGGGAACGCTTGTACATGTTATGTAAACCTTCGTATTCCGCGGCGCGATGTCCGTATTTTACGCCGTCAAAACGCTCCAGATTGGAACTTGCCTCCGCAGAAGCAATGACATAGTACGCAGGAATAGCATAATCCACCAGGCTGAGTTCAAATTCCGAAACCTCCGCGCCCTGCTTTGCCAGTGCCTCGGCCGCATCAAGCACGGCTTTTTTCACCTCCGGCTGCAAGCCCTCGGAAAAATAGTCCTTCGGAATACCAATCTTTAACCCCTTGACATCACCGTCCAGCATGGACGTAAAATCATAGGAATCGCGCTTTACGGAAGTGGAATCCTTAGGATCATGGGAGGCAATAACTTCCAATGCCGCCGCACAATCCGCCACATTTTTACCCACGGGGCCGATCTGGTCCAGGGAAGATCCGTAGGCGATGAGTCCGTAACGGGAAACCGTGCCGTAGGTCGGCTTGATTCCGGTCACGCCGCAAAACGAAGCCGGCTGCCTTATGGAACCGCCCGTATCCGATCCCAGTGCCAAAAAGCACTCATTGGCCGCTACCGCAGCACACGTCCCGCCGGAGGATCCCCCCGGAACGTGCTCCGTATTCCACGGATTTCTCGTAACGCCAAACGCAGAAGTCTCCGTCGTGCTCCCCATGGCAAATTCATCCATATTGGTCTTGCCCAGGATCACCGCGCCCGCCTTGGTGAGATTGCACACCGCCTCCGCGGTATAGGTCGGCACGAAATTGGCAAGAATCTTGGAGCTGCAGGTTGTAAGCAGCCCTTCCGTACACATATTGTCCTTGATTGCCACCGGCACGCCGGCCAAAGGACCCGTCAATTCCTTTTTGTCGATCTTTTCCTGGATGGCTGCTGCCTGCGCAAGCGCACCTTCCTCGTCCACGGTCACATACGCGTTGATGTCCTTTTCTCGGGCAGCGATCTGCGCCAGTGCAGCGCGGGTCACTTCCACAACGCCCACTTCGCCGGCAGCGATCTTTTTACCGATATCCAGTGCTGTATTTTGTAAAAGCTCCATGCCTTATCCCTCCACCGTCTTGGGTACCACAAAAGCTCCGTCCTTTTCTTCCGGCGCATTGGCAAGCGTCGCCTTGCTCCCGTCACCGTTCGTTACCACGTCCTCCCGGAACACATTATGTATCGGAAAAACGTGCGACATCGGCTCTACGCCGGACGTGTCCAGCGCATTCAATTGGTCAATATAATCCAGCATACGTCCCATATCCTTCTTGGCCGCTTCCTTTTCTTCGGCGGACAATTCCAGTTTGGCCAGTATGCCCACGTATTCCATGGTCTCATCACTGATGATATTTGCCATATCCTACCTCCTTGCACCGTTATGCAACGTTTTGCACTATTTACGATCTTTACCGCGATCAATCACGGATCTTGATATGCGTCTCTCTCAGCTGCATCTCCGTCACCTCGCCCGGTGCGCCGCACATCAGATCTTCGGCATTGCCGTTCATCGGGAAGGCAATGACCTCCCGGATATTTTCCTCATTGCGAAGCAGCATCAGCATACGATCCACGCCCGGTGCCATGCCCGCATGCGGCGGTGCACCAAACTGGAACGCATTGTACAGCGCTCCGAATTTGCTCTTTAATACTTCCGTATCATAACCTGCAATGGCAAAGGCTTTCTCCATAATCTGCATGTCGTGATTTCTCACCGCACCGGAGGAAAGCTCTACGCCGTTGCAAACGATATCATACTGGTATGCCAAAATCTCAAGCGGATCCTTTTCCTCAAGAGCCTTCAAACCGCCCTGCGGCATAGAGAAAGGATTGTGCGTAAATCCGATCTGCTTCGTCTCCGGATCCTTCTCAAACATCGGGAAATCATTGATATAGCAGAAACGGTAAGCATTCTTTTCCAAGAGATCCAGCTTCACGCCGAGTTCCGTACGGATCATGCCGGCGCAGATCGCGGCTTTCTCCTCTTTGTCCGCAATAAAGAAAATGGTATCGCCGATCTCCAAGGATGCAAGTTTTCTTAAATCCTCTTTTAATTCTTCGGGAATAAACTTATCGATCGGGCCTTTGTAACTTCCATCCTCCAATACTTCCAGGTAGCCCAAGCCGCCCATACCGATGGACTTGGCGTACTCCTCGAGGCGCTTATGGAAATTCTTGGACATGTCCGCATGCACGCGGATCGCACGCACCGTTCTGCCCAAAAAGCCCGCAAACGTGCACTTTTGGAAGAAATCCGTCAGATCGATGATCCGCAACGGATTGCGCAGATCCGGCTTATCCGTTCCGTAGGTCAGCATGGCTTCCTTGTAGCTGATGATGGGATAAGGCGCCTTGGTCACGGTATATCCCTTAGGCGCAAATTTTTCAAATGCAGCGGAAAGCACTTCCTCGCCCACCGCAAAAACATCCTCCTGCGTAGCGAAACTCATCTCGAAATCGAGCTGATAGAACTCGCCCGGGCTTCTGTCCGCTCTCGCGTCCTCATCACGAAAACACGGTGCGATCTGGAAATACTTGTCAAATCCGGACACCATAAGCAGCTGCTTATACTGCTGCGGTGCCTGCGGAAGTGCGTAAAACTTGCCCTTAAACTTACGCGAAGGCACGATATAGTCACGCGCGCCCTCCGGCGAAGACGCACAGAGAATGGGCGTCTGGATCTCCACAAAGCCCATTTCCTCCATCTTTCTGCGCAAAAAGGCGATCACCTGCGAACGGAAAAGGATATTATCCCGCACCTTGGGATTGCGCAGATCAAGGTACCGATACTTCAAGCGCACATCCTCGCGGACTTCCTTGCTGGTCTGGATCTCAAAGGGGATCTGGCTGTAAACCTCACCAACCACCGTGATCTCCTCGGCCTCGACCTCAATGGTGCCGGTAGGGATCTTCGGGTTATAGGTCTCCTCATCCCTCTGCTCTACTTTGCCACGGATGCTGACCGCCTGCTCCCTGTGTATCCCCTTTAAAAGGTCCGTCCGGCGGATGACCACCTGCATCACGCCATACATATCCCGAAGGTCGATAAAGCTGACACCGCCATGATCGCGGATGTTCTCCACCCAGCCTGCGATACGGATCTCCTTACCGATATCTCCCTCGGAAACTTCCTGAAGTGTAACATCTCTGTACTGATTTGCCATGTCGAATCTCCTTTGTAAAATCCAATTGCCAAAAACCAAAACGCCCCGGGACGAATCTCATCATCCCGGGGCGAAAATCTCTGATCTCCGCGGTACCACCCGCATTCAAGGCCGGCCCTTAGCCGCCTCCTCTTGCCCGCGTCACGTGCGGTCCCCGGATCTCCCTACGCACTGCGCAAACAGCTTCAAAAGACCTGCTCCGGAGTGTTCCCGCTTTATCCTCCTCCCGCCCGGGCTTCCAGTCACGGCCCATGGCTCCCTGTGGGTCTCTGAATAAAGGAGTCTCCTTCATTGCATTTCTCGGTCTAGGTTAGCATAAAACCGCCAAAAGTGCAAGATATTCTTGCATATTCTCCGCCGAAGCATGACCCAACAATCATTCCATATCCTCCGTAGTAAATCGTATTATACTTTCGTTTCCTGCTCCCACGCGTGATAGCATTTCAAAAAATCATCCTTCGGCATATGGCTCTCTGCAAGTACCTTATCTAAAGTGATAGAGCCATCCCGAACCAGGCGGTACAGCAGCCCGTTCTTATAGATCTCTTCATCAAACTTATTTCTCTCTCTAATGAATTAAAATAGCTCAAAGCCTTAAACAAAACGCGCGACGTTCATGCCGCAAAAGGAAGAAGGGTGGGGCGGCCTCCGAAAAAGGTCCGGTGGACCTTTTTCCCGCCGAGCTGACCGAGGACACCTTTCGGTGTCCGAGAACGAACCCCGGGTTTCGAATCCGCCGCGGATGCGGCTAACACAAAAAGAGCCCGGGATTTTATCCCGAGCTCTTTTCGTGTTACACACGTGCGTGAGAGGATTCGAACCCCCGACACCTTGGTCCGTAGCCAAGTGCTCTATCCAGCTGAGCTACACACACATACCGCTAATCAAAGTCATTAACAGCAAAACATATTCTACCCAATTCC
>CAJOPA010000044.1 GCA_905236235.1 uncultured Eubacterium sp.
AACGGACGAAACGTAGATAAACAACATGTAGTTGCATCAGGCACTATATGTTGTTTTTTATTGCAAAACGTGTTACAATAAAATATCTATAAGTATGCCCTTTTGGGCGCCTGTAAAGGAATGGGTTACAACATTTGATGCACAAGAATTCCATACAATCCAATATGGTTAAAAAGAGACTGTTTTCTGCGACTGCCATGCTTATGGCGCTCGTATTGCTTTTGGCATCCACCTTTGTCTCCGGATGGTTCGGGGAGGAGGATGCGGCAGAAGCCTATAGTACCGATGATTATAATGATCTGATCGCTGCCGGCTTCCCGGCAAGTTATGCGAAGCCTCTTGCGATTCTGAAGGAAACCTATCCCAATTGGGAGTTCGAACCGCAGATCGTCGGACTCGACTGGACGGCTTCCGTGGAGGCGGAGTGCGTGGCCGGCGAGAATTACGTCTCCATCAACACCTATGACGGTTACAAATCTACGGACACCTGGGCGTACAGCTGGGAGACCAACACCTGGTATACTTTTGATACCGGCAAATGGAACGGTGCGAATCCGGCCGTGGTGGCCTACTATATGGATCCTCGGAATTTCTTAAACGAGACCGCCATTTTCCAATTTGCAACGTTAAAATATGATGCAAGCCAGAACCTTGCCGGGATCAATGCCATCCTAAGCGGCACCTTCATGGCCGGAAATCTTATGTATGATTCCTCCCAAACCTATGCGCAGGTATTTGAAAGCGTGGGCAAGAAGTATGGGATGAATCCTTATTTTTTGGCTTCCAAGGCGCGCATCGAGATGGGTGTAAATGGAACGACTGCCTGTGCAACGGGCATCCTGACGGAGACCAATACCGTAGATCCCAGCAAGACGGTATCATTTAATAAAAATGCTTTTAACTATTTTAATATCAAGGCCTATAACCATTATGACGGCTGGAGTGCGCTGGCCTGGGGACTGATGTATGCGCAGTCGGAGGGATGGACGACCATCCCGCTTGCGATCGACGGCGGTGCGGCTTGGATCAACAGCCGCTATATCGGCGTGGGGCAGGATACCTACTACACGCAAAAATACAACGTGACCAATCCTGCGACCTCTACCGGCGGTCTGTACAAGCATCAGTACGCGACGGACGTGGAATATGCCTACTCGCAGGGTATCACGTTTGCAAAGGCTTATGCTAACAAGAATCAAAAGATCGTCTTTACCATCCCCGTATATGAAAATATGCCGGCGACAGCCTGCGCGCTGCCTTCTACGGCAAACCCCAACAATTATCTGGCGACGCTTAGCATCTCCGGTGCCTCGCTGACGCCCGGATTTAAGGGAAAGACCAGGGAGTACAGTACGATCGTGGACAGCAAGACGGAGAGTATCACCGTAAGCGCCACCGCCGTGGCTTCCACGTCTTCTGTCAGCGGTACCGGCACGTATTCGTTGGGATACGGTTACAATACCATTTCCGTGGTCTGCACCGCGGAAAATGGCAAAAAACGCACCTATACCGTTACGGTTTACAGGGATGTTCCGGAGAAGGTGACCTATACCTTCGGAGAGAATGATACGAGCAGCATCACTTCTCCCTATCTGATCGATACGGAGGTTACGCGTCTTTCTGAAAACACCATGGCGTCCGATATGATCCGCAATATTTCCACCACGGCGTGCTCCGTGCGTCTGACGGACGCGGATGGCGCGGAGGTAACGGGCAGAGTGGCTACGGGGCAGACCATGGCGATTCTGGATAGTTCCGGCAACGTGCTGGCATCCTATCCGATATTGATCTACGGGGATATCAACGGTGACGGCCGGATCTCCAACGGGGACGTGGTAAAGATCATGCAGAGGATCATCAACCGGCAGGAGATGACTGAACTGGCGCAAAAAGCGGCCGATGTCAATCGTGACGGTAAGATCTCCAACCAGGATATTGTAAAGATGTTGCGTCAAATACTAAAACTGGAATCCATCCATCAGGGATTGTAAGGTAAAAGGATGAATGAGGATAGAAAAGGAATGAAAAGATTAAAAAAGAACAGATGCTTAAATGGTTTACATAAGGTAATAAGCGGCACATTGGTTTTCTCCATGCTGTTTAGCTTGTTCTTTGTATCTGTCGGAACGCGTACAGTGCAGGCCGGCGTATGGGCTTCGGGCGGCGGATCGTACAACGTGGGAGACACCGTGACGGTGACGATCGATGCTTCCGAAGGGGATGTGCATCTGCTGGCTACGGTGGATGTATCCTGGGATGCGAATGTCCTGGAATTTGTTTCCTGCAGCGCGGCTGCTTACGGTGGCGGTCCCGGCGGATACCTAAATTCCAGCACGGCGTTGGGCGCATTTACCATTACGCTTCGTGCCATTGCCCCGGGAGAGACGTCCGTCAGTGTATACGCGTCGGACGTGTGGGATATTTATGATAATATGTATGACAGTTCCTCGGCGTCTGCCTATGTGGTGGTCAACAATGCTTCCTCCGGTGGCTCGGATGCGGGATATACCGGAGGTTCGGACAGTGGTGCAACCGTAGACCGTACGCAGTCCGACAGCACGCTCAAGTCCTTACGGATCTCGTCGGGGAGTCTGGCACCGGAATTTGATCCGGATGTTTATTCCTATCGTGCCACGGTAGCGCAAAACGTGACCTCGATCGTCGTATCGGCCACAGCTACGCAGGAGGATAACGGCGCTTATGTTAAGTCCGTGACCGGCGCGGATGATCTGGCCATGGGAGAAAATACCGTGGAGATCGTGGTGGTTGCACCGGACGGGACCACATCGACCTATACCATCCTTGTCACTCGCGGCGTAGCAGAGCCGGATGTGACCTTAAACGGTACGGAATATGCTTTGATCGATGCTACGGATGAAATGGACGTTCCTGCGGGATTTGACATGGTCAATCTTCATATTTTTGACAAGGACGTCGTAGGATTCTATAATGAGACATTGGGTCTGACTCTTGTGTCCATGACCCAGGCAACAACGCCGGAGCTTTTCATTTATGATGAGGCGTCGCAGTCTTTCCTTACCTTTATGCCGGTGTACGGCAATAACGGTCATTATATCGTGGTCCTTCCCATGGAGGAGTCTCTGTCCTTTGAGATCCCGGAGGGATATGGGGAGACGGCGTTGGATGCAGACGGACTGGGCAGTCTGACGGCGTATGGCGTGCCTTTGGCCTCGGGCGATGCGTCGGGAGACGCGGGATCCGATGCAGATGCGGATGTTGATATTGATGCGGACGTTGACGCGGATGCGGACGTTGATGCGGATGCGGATGAAGATGCGGACAGTGATGACGGGGAGTCCTATGTGGAAGGTTTGAGCCTTACGGCAGACGGTATTTTTGATCTTGCCGGCAGCTACCTGGTCTACGCCGTCAATGAAAGCGGCGAGAGAGGCATTTTTGTCTATGATATCGTGTCACAGAGTTATATACGATATATGGGAGCTGCGGAGAGTACGCCGGAAACGGTGACGGTGGTGCTCCCCGATGAAGAGGCGCTTGCAGCAGTGCAGGCGAGATATACAAGACTTTTACGGATCAGTGTGATCGTGGGTGCGATCATGCTCGTAAGTATTCTTGCATTGATCTATGTTAATGTACGTACACCGAAGAAAAGAGCTTAAAACAGCAGATAGGAGGTTTTGCCATGTATAGGAAGACCGAACGATATGGAAAATATGTGGCGGCAATGATCTTTGCCGTGGCAATGATGCTATTTTTTAACCATACGGATGTGATGGCTGCGACCGGGCAGATCACCACGGGGGGTAGCAACGTAGCCCTCAGGGAAGGACCGGGGACAGACTATGACACCCTGGATTCCCTGGAAAACGGAGAGACCGTGACCATTAACGGAGAGGTCGACGGATGGTACAAGGTGACCCACGGAGATGTAAACGGTTATGTAAGAAGCGATCTGATCACCGTGACGGATGCAAGCGGCCTGGATGAAGATGATACACAGACCGACGACGGTCAGACGACGGATGGAGCGGGAGCTTCGGATGCAGATACCGGTACCTCTGCGATCACCAATGTGGATACGTCCAAGTTAAACACCGAGCTGACGATCTATGCCGGCGCCGGCGCATATACGCCGTATGCGGTTTTGGATGAGTCCCTGCTTCCGAAAGGATATACGCAGACTACGGCAACGGTTAGCGGCGGGGAGATTCCGGCAGCTTACTATGAGGCGACGGGGCTGACACTGGTATGTGCTTATGACGGTACGGACAGTTGTCTCCTTCTTTATGACACGCAGACGCAGATCTTTACCAATTGCATTTGCTTTACCACATCGCAGGGACAGTATATCATCGTGGAAAATCCGCCGGCGGATGCCACGATCCCGCAGACGTACAGCGCGACCTATCTGCCCATGGACACGATCCAGACGTATACGGTCTATATTTCCGTAGCGGAGGATTCCGTGGACAATCTTTATTATGTTTATGCCATGGATGAAACCGGAACAGAGGGGTGGTTCCTTTATGATTACACCACCGGTACCTTTGTACGGTCTCCCGGCATGACGGATGAGAGCAGTACGGTGGGGATGGTCAGTGGTACCGCCTATACGGAATTAAAGGACCAGTATGTGGCCATGAAAAACAAGCTGCATCGGGCTATCGCCATTCTGATCTTTGCGCTGGCCGTGCTTTTGATCGTGATCATCAATATGCTGGCTTTCCGCAATCGCACCGCCAGAAAGGAACGCGAAGCGGACATTTTGCTGGACGATCTTGAGGACGAGGATGAGGAAGAATCCACGTTGAGCCGTGCGGAGCGCAGAGCGGCGCGCAAGGAGATGCGCAAGCAGCAAAAATCCGAGCGTAAACGGGACGTATGGGAGGATGAGGATACCGCAGGTATCACAGCCAACCCGGCAGAAGCGGCGCAGGAAGAGGACGATATGAGCGCCAAGATCATTGCTGCCGCAGAGCAGTCTGCGCTGGATGAGGCCGATCTGCAGGATGAGCACTTTGGTGAGATTCCTATAGACATCTCGGATTTCATGGAGGAAGCCAAGGCAGATACGGCTGCTTCGACAGATGCATGGGCGGAGGATGTTTCGGCAGATCCCGGGTATGGTGCGGAGAATGCAGACGCATGGGATTCCTCGAATCATGCGGATTATGAAGAACGTCGCAAAGTCGCAGAGACCTTTGCCGGCGGAAAATATACGGATGACGATTTCGAATTCTTTGACTTTGACGAATAAAGCAGTCTTGCATCATTGATTTCGCAATAAAAAACAGCAACGGTTCTGCCGCTGCTGTTTTTGCTTTCATTATCTGTGATCCGGTCCGCCGGGTCGTCCGAACCCATTTGGTTGTTCTGGACCGCCCTGCTGTCCCTGGCCGGCGCGGCGTGCGCCTTGATGCCCGGTGTTGCCGCGGGTCGGCGGTTCGTTGGTATGACGTGAACCATGGGGCTCCTCGCGCATCTGGCTGGCGGAATTGTGCGGTCCGCGCTGCCCGATATGCGGTCCGTGCGGATCGTTTTGCAGATGCTCATGGTGCGCATGGTTTCCATGTGCAGCATGATCTCCGTGGTGGCTGCAATTGGCGCGGTCGGTATACACGAGACGACCAGCAACAAAGTCATGGATGGCAAGATCGACCGGACCAAGTACGCCGGCATAAACCGCAATCCCTACCGATGCGAGTGCCATTCGTGCACCCTCGCCGAGACCGCCGCAGATAAGGGCATCCACATTTTCTCTCCGAAGGAGATGGGCAAGACCTTCGTGTCCCGTGCCCAGGGTGTCCAACATCCATTCCTCCATGATCTGTCCGTCATGGATCTCATAGATCATGAAATGCTCCGTATGGCCGAAATGCTGAAATACATGACCGTCTTCAAAGGTTACTGCTACGCGCATGGTCGGATTCCTCCCCTTATTTGTTGGTCAGAATACGCATGATGTCATTGGTGCGCTTTACGAAGCGACCCATGGCCTCTGCCGGAAGGGGCTGGTTGGCAAGCATGGCAAGATCGTAGAGCTGCTCGCAGAACATTTTGGTGTATTCGCCGTTATCATTTTTCATAATATAGTTTACCAGATCGTTGTTGACATTCAAAGACAAGGTTTCATCCGCGCCAAACATGCCGGGATCCATGCCGTAAGCGGAGTAAGCACGCATCATATCCGTCATGCGGCGGCTGTCCTCGGAAAGCGTGATGAGGGAGGAAATCTCTTTGTCTTTTAAGGAGACTGCCTTGACGGCGAGATTTTCTTTGCCCAGAGCTTCCCGGAAGATCTTCTCCAGCTGCTCTGCGGTTTTGGCCAGATCCTCTTCGGAGGCGGCAGCAACATCCTTCATGGCCTCGTTGACATCGGCATCGATCCGCAGGAAACGATAGTTTTCGTTACGACGCTCCAACTGGGAGATAAATGGCGTATCGATATCATGCGTCAGATAGACGGCGGACAGGCCGTTGTCCTTAAACATCTGGATGTACTGCCCCTGCTGCTGCCTGTCGGTAACGTAGTATACGATGGCGCGGGTATCCTCCGGCTCTTTGTCCTCTTCGGAAGCGTCTGCGGTGTCGACATCCTTTGCAGAGTCGCTTGCTGCAGCGGTATCTGCATCTGCGTCTGTCTCCGCAGCGTCCTCCTCATTGGGAGCCAAGAGCTCCGGCAGGGTGACATAGTTGTCATCCAGATCCTTGAAAAGGATGTAGTCATTCATCTTGTCGCAGAATTTCTCATCCCGCAGGCAACCGTATTTGATGAAGGGAGAGATGTCCTCCCAGTATTTTTCGTAGTTTTCTTTCTCCGTCTTGCACAGGCCCGAGAGCTTGTCTGCCACCTTTTTGGTAATGTATTCGGAGATCTTTTTCACGAAGCCGTCATTTTGCAGAGCGCTTCGGGAAACATTCAACGGCAGGTCGGGGCAGTCGATGACACCCTTTAAGAGCATCAAAAACTCGGGGATGACTTCCTTGATGTTGTCCGCTACAAAGACCTGGTTGTTGTAAAGTTTGATCACGCCTTCCGCAGATTCAAATTCCGTATTGATCTTGGGGAAGTACAGGATGCCCTTCAGGTTAAAGGGATAATCCATATTCAAATGGATCCAGAACAAAGGCTCCTTGTAGTCGCGGAAGACATTGCGATAAAACTCCTTGTACTCCTCCTCCGTAACGTCATTGGGGTGCTTGGTCCAAAGCGGTTCCGGATCGTTTAAGACCTTGGGACGTTTGGCGAT
>CAJOPA010000045.1 GCA_905236235.1 uncultured Eubacterium sp.
ACAATTACAAATATCATTACTTTCATTATTCTTGCGGTATTTATTGTTTATTTGATCATGGAATGGAAAAACGTTCCGGACGTTGTGGCAACGCATTTTGGCGTAAGCGGAGATGCGAATGCCTATGGTGATAAGAAAAACCTGATCATCATTTCTGTGGTTGCTGTCATAACTTGCGTGGGACTGGCGATTGCGGAGTGTTTTCCCCGGATATGGAATTTTCCGGTGAAGGTAACGGCAAAAAACAGAGGACGACTGGTCCAAGACGGCTTTATCATGCTGGGAGTGCTTAAAATCCTCATGGCAGCAATGTTTGCCTATATCGGTTTTTGCATGATAAATGGTCGGGGAATCGGATGGCCGATGTACGTATTGCTGGGTTTGGTAATAATTGATACGATCGGTGGAACTATCAAAATGATCAAAGACAGATGAATCAAAAGCAAATGTTGGCGGTCATAGTTTGGCAATAGCCTGTAACAAGGATTTACACCTTGTTGCAGGCTTTTTGTTATAAATAAAACTTATCACCGGCAATCAATTCTTCGTAATTTTCAAATGCAGGATCCGGTGATACGATATGACCATCAAAAAGAAAGGAGATGCAGAAGATGAGCATGTGTAGTAAGAAAATGATGTGTATGCGAATGCAAAATAAATGGGCAAGGTCAGTAAAGCGAATGCAGGTTTTTCCGTCTGCATGTCCGAAACAAGTAGGATGTTAGGATAGCTTTAAGTTAAACTTTGAAAAGGCTTGCCCGGTAGAATAGTCACCGGGTAATTTTTATGAAAAAGAAAAGGAGAAAATGATCATGAGCGAATACAGATTTGAAACTTTACAGTTACATGTTGGACAGGAGCAGGCGGATCCGGCGACGGATGCAAGGGCGGTTCCGATTTATCAGACCACATCCTATGTGTTCCATAACAGCAAGCATGCGGCAGACCGCTTTGGGCTTGCGGATGCGGGCAATATCTACGGAAGACTGACGAATACCACGCAGGACGTGCTGGAAAAGAGACTGGCAGCGCTTGAGGGCGGAAGCGCAGCACTGGCGCTTGCCTCCGGTGCGGCAGCTATTACCTATACGATCGAGGCGCTTGCAGCAAACGGTGGTCATATCGTGGCACAGAAGACGATCTATGGCGGTACCTTTAACCTTTTGGAACACACGCTTCCCCAGTATGGGATCGAGACCACCTTTGTGGATGCCCATAATCTGTCGGAGGTTGAGGCAGCGATCAAGGAGAACACCAGGGCGATCTTCTTAGAGACCCTCGGCAATCCGAACAGTGATATCCCGGATATCGATGCGATCTCCGAGATCGCGCACAAGCACGGGCTGCCGGTCGTGATCGATAACACCTTCGGCACCCCGTACCTCATCCGACCCATTGAGCACGGAGCCGATATCGTCGTACACTCCGCCACGAAGTTTATCGGCGGGCATGGCACGACGCTTGGAGGTATCATCGTAGAGTCCGGCAAATTTGACTGGAAGGCTTCCGGGAAGTATCCTAATATTGCGGCACCGAACCCGAGCTATCATGGCGTATCCTTCTATGACGCGGTAGGACCGGCGGCATTTGTCACCTATATCCGTGCGATCCTGCTTCGTGACACGGGCGCAACCATTTCGCCTTTCAATGCTTTTCTGCTGTTGCAGGGTGTGGAGACCCTTTCTCTCCGCCTTGAGAGACATGCGGAAAACACAAAGAAAGTTGTGGAATTTTTGAAGGATCATCCGCAGGTGGAGAAGGTTAATCATCCTTCGCTTCCGGAACATCCGGATCACGCGCTGTATGAAAAGTATTTCCCGAATGGCGGCGGCTCCATCTTTACCTTTGATATCAAGGGCGGACAGGAGGAAGCATGGAAGTTTATTGACAATCTGCAGATCTTTTCGCTTTTGGCCAATGTGGCAGACGTAAAGAGCCTGGTGATTCATCCCGCTTCGACCACGCACTCTCAGCTTTCCGAGGAGGAGCTGGAGGATCAGGGGATCCATGCGAATACGATCCGCCTGTCCATCGGTACGGAGCATGTGGATGATATCATTGCAGATTTGAGCAGAGGTTTTGATGCGGTAAAATAAAGAAGCACGGAACAAGTACCAGAAAGGAGAAATATCATGGCAAACATTTACAAAGGAACATTGGGACTGATCGGTAACACGCCCCTTGTTGAAGTGACAAATATTGAGAAGGAATTGGATCTTCCTGCAACGATCCTTGTAAAGCTGGAGTATTTCAATCCGGCGGGAAGCGTAAAGGATCGTGTTGCGAAGGCGATGATCGAAGATGCGGAGGAAAAAGGTCTTTTAAAGGAGGGATCCGTCATCATCGAGCCGACTTCCGGCAATACCGGCATCGGCCTTGCGGTCATCGCTGCCGCAAAGGGCTACCGGATCATTTTGACCATGCCTGAGACCATGAGCGTAGAGCGCAGGAATATTTTGAAGGCATATGGAGCGGAGTTGGTTCTGACAGAGGGCGCGAAGGGCATGAAGGGCGCCATCGAAAAGGCAGAGGAGTTGGCAAAAGAGATTGAGAACAGCTTCATCCCGGGACAGTTTGTGAATCCTGCAAACCCTGCGATCCACAGAGCAACCACGGGGCCGGAGATCTGGAAGGATACGGACGGCAAAGTGGATATCTTTATCGGAGGCGTCGGAACCGGCGGAACCGTCACCGGTGTCGGTGAATACTTAAAAGAACAGAACCCGAATGTAAAGATTGTTGCGTTGGAACCGGAAGATTCGCCGGTGCTCTCGGAAGGAAGAGCCGGAGCGCATAAGATCCAGGGCATCGGCGCCGGATTTGTGCCGGAGGTTCTCAATACAAAAATCTACGACGAAGTATTCAAAGCATCGAGCGAGGATGCATTTGATACGGCAAAGCTCCTTGCAAAAAAGGAGGGTATCTCGGTGGGTATCTCATCCGGAGCTACGCTTTACGGAGCGATACAGCTTGCGAAGAGACCGGAGAACAAAGGAAAAGTGATCGTGGCACTCCTTCCGGATTCCGGAGACAGATATTATTCTACGCCGCTTTTTACGGAGTGATCGGGTAATATGGGTGCCCCGGGAAACAATAGGAAGTAAAAGGAGATAAAACCATGGATTCTATTCTTGCATTTGGGGATTCCAATACATGGGGATTGGTACCCGGTTCAAAGCCGGCTGAGAGGTATCCGTGGGAGGTTCGGTGGACAGGCATCCTTCAAAAGTATATGGGAGGCACTAGGATTCTTGAAGAGGGCTTATGCGGCAGAACAACGATATTTGAAGACGGGCTTCGCCCCGGCAGAAGAGGCGTGACCTCCCTTCCGCTGATACTTGAGAGCCATCGGCCGATCCGGGCCGCAATCCTTATGCTTGGCACTAATGATTGCAAAAGCGTATATGCGGCGTCAGAGCACACCATAGGAAAGGGGATAGAGCTATGCCTGGATGAACTTGAAAAATATATCCCTGCCGAGCGTATTCTCTTAATCTCGCCCATCTGTCTGGGAGATGATGTGTGGCGGCCGGAGAAGGATCCGGAGTTTGCGGAAGAGTCCGTGCATATCAGCCG
>CAJOPA010000046.1 GCA_905236235.1 uncultured Eubacterium sp.
ACCCTCACCGGGATCGCCCCGCAGGCGTCTCCCTCCTGCGCAAGGGTCGGATATCCCGGATTTGTGGTTGACATAACAGCGGGCACACCCCTGCGAAAGATGCCGGCTTTTTCACGGGCGATCTCCTCGATGGTCTCTCCCAGATATTCCGTATGATCCAAACCGATCTGCGTGATGACCGTAACGGCCTTCTCCTCCAACGCATTGGTCGCATCCAGTCTCCCGCCGAGTCCCGTTTCCACCACGGCGATCTCCACGCCCTGTGCGGCAAAGCGGACCATGGCCATCAAAAAAAGAAATTCAAAAAACGTAGGATGCTGCACACCTTCCCGCACGGCCTGCGCCACCAGCGTGCGGATCGTTTCGGCATCCTGCACAAAGGCTTCCTCGGAGATTTCTAAGCCGTCCACCTTAAAACGCTCCGTCATGTGCACCAGATGAGGTGACGTAAACATTCCCACGCGATAACCGGCCGCGCGCAGAATACTGTCGGCATAGGCACATACCGAACCTTTGCCGTTGGTCCCCGCAACATGAAGTATACGAAAAGACTTCTCGGGATGTCCTGCCATCTCGAGAAGTCGCTTGGTATTGGCCAAATCGTTTTTGGTTGTAAACTTGGGGATCCCACAGATATAATCCTCCGCCTCGCGGGCGTTTGTCAGGATCTTCTCCCCATCTTTTGCGGTATTGCGCATATTTCCGGCAGCCTCCTGCCCTTTTGATAAAACGGCTCCCGCCGACCCGGCTTCGCTGTCTGTGATTTCGCTGTCTGTGATTTCGCCGTCTATGCTTTGCCATCTGCCACTAACCGAGGCTTGCCATACGTTCCTCGATCTGCGCCATCATCTGCTCGTAATTGGCAAGTTTTTGCCTTTCTTCCTCCACCTTTTCGGGTTTGGCGTTTTGAAGGAATTTTTTATTGCCGAGCATATGGTGGGAACGATCCAGTTCCTTCTGCAGACGTTCCTTTTCTTTTTGCAGACGCTCTCTTTCTTTATCAAGATCCACGAGCTCCGCGAGCGGCATGTAAACCACCACACCCGGGGTGACCACGGATACGGCATCCTCTCCGATCCCGGTCTTATCTGCCGCGATCTGCAGACTGTCCGCCTGCATCAGATGCATGTAATCCGCCTTTGCGTTTTCCAAAGCGCTGCGAAACTTTGCATCTTCACACACAAGGATCACGCCGGCCTTCTTGCCCACGGGAACATTCATTTCCAGACGGACATTACGGATCCCGCGCACCATCTCCTGCACGCGCATCATCAGATCTTCCTCGGCCTCGTAGATCTTATGATCTTTCTCTTCGGGCCATGCCGAGATCATGATGGATTCCTCGGAAGGATTGAGCGCGCAATAGATCTCCTCCGTGATAAAGGGCATGAACGGATGCAAGAGCTTTAACGCTCCGGAAAGCACCTCCGTTAACGTCACCAGTGCGGCATTGGCAGAGGTCGGATCCTCCTTGGCTGCGTACAGACGGGGCTTTACGATCTCGATATACCAATCGCAAAATTCATCCCAGATAAAGTCATAGACCTTCTGTACGGCGATGCCTATCTCGAATTTGTCCATATTGTCCGTAACTTCGCCGATCAGCTTGCCAAAACGCGTCCTGATCCAGCGATCCGCCGCCGTAAGATCCTTTTCCTCCACGGCGGAGAGTTCGCCTTCCGGCAGATTCATCATGATGAATCGGGAAGCGTTCCATACTTTATTGGCAAAATTACGGCTGGCCTCCACGCGCTCCCAATAAAAACGCATATCGTTGCCCGGCGCATTGCCCGTGATCAGCGTCAGTCGCAATGCGTCCGCACCGTATTTATCGATGACATCCAAAGGATCGATGCCGTTGCCCAGGGACTTACTCATCTTGCGGCCCTGATCGTCGCGCACGAGTCCGTGGAAAAGCACATACTTAAAGGGCTCTTTTCCCATCTGTTCATAACCGGAAAAGATCATGCGGATGACCCAGAAGAATAAAATATCATAGCCGGTAACGAGCACGTCTCCGGGATAAAAATAATCAAGATCCTCCGTCTGCTTGGGCCAGCCCAGCGTGGAAAACGGCCACAATGCCGAAGAAAACCAGGTATCCAGCGTATCCTCGTCCTGTTTTAAATGCGTACAGCCGCACTTAGGGCATACCGAAGGCGCCTTACGCGCAACCACGATCTCCCCACAATCCTCGCAATAGTAGGCCGGGATCCGGTGTCCCCACCAGAGCTGCCTGGAGATACACCAGTCGCGGATATTGTCCGTCCAGTTAAAATAACTTTTTTCCATACGCTCCGGCACCAGATGCACGGAACGGTTTTTGACACCTTCCACCGCGGGACGGATCATCTCGTCCATCCGCACGAACCACTGCTGCTTGACCATGGGCTCCACCGTCGTCTTGCAACGGTCATGGATCCCCACGTTGTGCACGTGATTTTCGATCTTAACCAACAGTCCCAGACTGTCGAGCTCCTCCACGATAGCCTTTCTGGCCGCATAACGGTCCATGCCCTCGTATTTGCCTCCGCAGGCATTGACGGTGGCATCGTCATTTAACACATTTACCACCGGAAGATCATGGCGCAGACCCACCTCAAAGTCATTGGGATCATGGGCCGGCGTGATCTTCACCACGCCCGTACCAAACTCGCGGTCTACATACGCATCCGCCACCACCGGGATCTCCTTGTTGACAATGGGAAGCATCACATGCTTGCCGATCAGATGCGCATAACGCTCATCCTCCGGATGCACGGCGATCGCCGTATCTCCCAGCATGGTCTCCGGACGGGTGGTTGCGATCTGCACCTTCTCGTCACTGCCCACAACGGGATACAAGATATGATAAAATTTGCCTTCCTGCTCCTCATGCTCTACTTCCGCATCGGAGATCGAAGTCTTACAAACCGGACACCAGTTGATGATCCGGTTGCCTTTATAGATCCAATCCTTTTCGTAAAGTTTGCAGAAGACCTCGGTCACGGCCTCGGAGCAGCCTTCGTCCATGGTAAAACGCTCGCGCTGCCAATCCGCGGAGGAACCGAGCTTCTTTAACTGGGAGACGATCCGTCCGCCGTACTCCTCTCTCCACTGCCATACTCTCTCAAGAAAAGCTTCCCGACCGATATCCTCCTTACGGATACCCTCCTCTTTAAGCTTTTCGATGACCTTGACCTCCGTGGCTATGCTGGCATGGTCCGTCCCGGGCTGCCAGAGGGCATTGTACCCCTGCATCCTCTTGTAACGGATCAGGATATCCTGCATGGTATTGTCAAGCGCATGACCCATGTGCAGCTGGCCGGTAATATTCGGCGGCGGCATCACGATGGTAAACGGCTTTTTGGACCGGTCCACTTCCGCGTGGAAATACCCGTTTTTCTCCCATTTTTCGTATAATCTGTCCTCCATTTGCGAAGGATCGTAGGTTTTCGCCAATTCTTTACGCATAAGGCATTCTCTCCTGTTTTTCTGATCGCTCCATTATAAGAAAAAAAAGGCGTTTGTGTCAAGATAATGCCATGACGCAACGCCTTCTTATCCGATTTTATGATTTGCGGTCGCGGATTTCCTCCACCATCCGTTCATAGGCCTCTTCGTCAATGGTGTATTTGGCTCGCAGGATGATATACGCCGCCACCATGGCGACAATGGGAACCGCCACCATGCCGATCCTTAAGATCAGGCGCTGGGACGCCTCCACGCCGGCAGTAAAAGCATCCGCCTGCACCAGAGCCGTAGCGCTGTCCAGGGTCCCGTTTCCGATCTGTACCTCCAGGCTGCTGATGTTCTGGCTGACGGCATAGATCCCGCTGACGATCAGGATCAGGGAAGCCGCCCCCTGGTTTAACGCACCCGATAACTTGGATGCAAACGACCGGATGGCCGATATGATGCTGTCATGACGCGCGCCAAAGCGGTATTCGTCGTACTCGATGGTATTGTTGACCATAACGATCACCGTCAGATTGTACAGGCCCTGCGCCAGGAAGATTAAAAATCCGACAACGTTTAAAAGGATCAGATTCTTAGGAAGCACATACCCAAAGCCCAGGATCATCATATATCCCACGAGGATCACGCCGATGCACACCCGCACAAGACCCATGCGTTTCCATTTTTTGACCAGGACAGGATACAAAAACTGTGCCACGAGCGTCCCCAAGCCGTACATCACCGTAAAGATCGTGATCAGATCGCCGCTTTGAGAATACCCGAATTCAAAGTAAAAGAAATTCACCGCCAAAAGAAGCAAAAGCTGCTGTCCGACGCAAAAAAGGATATAGGAGATCCCGGATGCGATCAGCTGGTCATTGCGGGCAAGGATGGTAAACATCCCGCGCATGGTGACATGCTCTTCCTCCTTGCGCTCCCCCTCCGTCACACCGAAAAACGTCAATGTCTGAAACAGGATAAAACCAAGCCCCACGATCAGGGCGATCACACGAAAAGCCTGTACGGCATTGCCCGCGATCACGATCGGCACCACGCCGGCAACGGCAAACTGACCGATGCATACAAAGATCCCCATGGCGGACACGATGCCGTCCCGCTCCTTCGGGTCGCTCGAAAGGCTCGGCAGCATCCCCCAATAGGCGATATCATTGACCGTATAGGTCATACCCCAGAGCAGATAGATCACGCAGAAAAATCCCACGAACCCCCAGCCGGTCTGCCGTACGGTAAACATGAGGATCAGCACCAGCGCATTCATCAGCGCTCCTGCCAGGATAAACGGCCGGAATTTGCCGCTCTTAAAATGACAATTTTCGATGATGGTGCTCATAAGAAGGTCGTTGACCGCATCCCAGACCATGCAGATCACCATGGCCACGGAGATCACGGAAAACTGCGCCACCGTAAGATTGACCGTGTATTGCACATAGGTCAAAAGAAACATGCTAACAAGAACGTAGGCCGCGTCTCTGCCCGTCGCACCCACGCAATAAGACCATTTTGTCTTTTTTGAGATTCCCATAACTTCCCCCAACTTACTTATCTGGCCATCATATGCTCAAGCTCCATGATGTAGAGCGTATGATCGTCGTGATTTTTGTACCAGTCCTCTGTGATCTGCGGATCCGTGATACACTCCTCCGCCACCGGCCCGGCAAAAAGCTTGCGTGCGATAAAGATGAGGTTGCCCTCGTCGATATACGGCACATCCTCAAAATAATCCACCGTAAGCTTGGCATTGGCGATCTTGTCCTCTTGACGACCGGAAACATTGCCGATGTACTTGAGCGTCATGTGGTTCGACGGCGTATTCTCAAAAAACGTCAGGCTGATCCGCTCGCTCTTGTCCATATTTTCCTTGGTCAGGCGGCTTGCCCGCACCATCAGGTATACCACCTTTTTGCCCCACATCATGCCGAAGCCGCCGCAATTGGCCGCCATCACATTGACCTTGTCACCGTCCTTGGACGTGATCACAAAAGTATCCTTGCCGATCTTGTCAAAAGGATTACACTCGAAGAATCCGAGATCCATTTCCTGAAAGCTGTGCTTCATACCGGTACTCCTTTCCGATGTGCTCTTTCCGATGTGCTCTTTCCCAAACTTTGTTTTCTACCATTTTACCATAGCCCACACCGGATTTGCATCACCTTTGGCGCAATCCGTAAAGTTCCTTTTTTCATACAATTCATGCTATAATAGCCTCATAGAAACGGAAAGGGTTTTCCCATGCGCAATACTTTTTACATCGGCGCGGCCGCGCTTACGATCACATCCGAAAAACCGTTGTACATGCTCACCCAGGATGAACGCTTTCTTCATCCTGTTCTCGGTGATCCGCAGATCCGGTTTGAGGTTGACATAATACATCCTTCCGCAGACGCAACCGATGCCTGGGAAGAGATGGGGACCTACGCCGCCGTAGCCTATGCCCTGCACGGGGAATCGGAGCGCAGGACCTACCCCGTCAAGGAAGGCGCCTTGCCCTTTTACAGCATTCGCGACGGTCGGGGGAGCGTACGCCTTTATTGCGACAGCGAGGATCTTCCCTTTGCATTAAAAACCCGTCGTCCCTGGACATATATCCATATCGAGGAACTTTTGCTCGACGCGCAGGCGCTGATTCTGCACGCCTCCGCCATCCTGTACCGGGGGCAGGCGATCCTTTTTTCCGCGCCCAGCGGCACAGGCAAATCCACCCAGGAGCGACTCTGGAGAGAGACCTACGGCGAAGATGTCACCGTCTTAAACGGCGATCGCGTCGTTTTGCAAAAAACGCCGGAAGGCTTTTTGGCGTGCGGATTTCCCGTAAGCGGCGGTTCCACGGACTGTAACCAGGGTGCTTATCCCATCGCCTGCATCGCCGTCCTTGCGCGGGATACCAAGGATTATCCGGAGGAAATCGGGCTTACCGAAAAGGTGCGCGCCATCTACAGCGAGACCTCGGTTCCGTCCATGATCCCCGCCTATGCATCCGCTGCCCTTGATCTCATGGAGGAGCTTGCGCAAAACGTACGGATCGTGCGCTACCACTGCACCATGGAGCCGTCGGCCCCGCGCGTTTTGCATGATATGCTCTTTGCCGCTGTCGATGGCGATACCGATACCGACGCCGATGCCGGCAGCGTGACGACCCTCGACCCCTCCGACCTCAAAGAAGCGCTTCTTCAATCCTTTACAAAGGAGCTGCCCTTTTCCCTGATGGTCACGGGCTACAGCATGTGTCCCATGCTTTTCCCAAATCGGGATATCGTGACCCTGATTCCTTGTGCCAAACGTCCGCCCCGCCCCGGGGACATCGTCCTTTTTGAACGCCCGGACGGACGGCTCGTGCTGCATCGCATGCATGCGATCAAGACCGAGGACTCCTTCCTTGCCGTGGGGGATAACCAAATTGCGACGGAGGAAGTTTCCTTCTCGCAGATCTTAGCCGTGGTTTCCGACTTTACGCGCAAAGGAAAAAATCACAGCGTCGACCGTTTCCCTTGGAGCCTTTACCGGTTGTTCTGGCGCAAAACATTTAGGATCCGGCCGCTGTTTATCAAATGGCTGAAAAAATGGTAAAATACGTTTATGGATGAGCAAAAAGAAAACATGAAAAAATATACACCCTGGGAATCCGTCAATATCCTGCTTTCCCGCTATTTTGACGGAACGTTTCGGGAAATCCTCGACGACTGGAAATGGATCTTTTCCTATAGCGCACGCTACAAGAAAGCCATCTTCTTTTATGTGTTTCTGGGGATCTTAAGCACCACCTTGGGGCTTGCCGGAAGCATTGCTTCCAAGTACCTGATCGATATCATCACGGGGTACAAATACGAACAGCTGACGCTTATGATCTGCCTTTTGGTGGGCAGTTCCCTGATCAGCCTGGCTTTTAACAGCATCATCAGCCGGATCACGGCAAAGCTGTCCATCCGGATCAACAACGATATCCAGGCGGATATTTTTGACAAGATCATTGATGCCGACTGGCTTTCCTTAAACAAATACAGTCACGGCGATGTCTTAAACCGTTTTAACCAGGATGTATCCACCGTCAGCACCAATGCGGTCAACTGGCTCCCCACCATCATCCTGGCACTCTACAACTTCATTGCCACGTTTCTCGTGATCCTGCATTATGATGTGATCATGGCGCTCATTTCTTTTTTGAGTGCTCCCTTAATGTTTCTGGTCTCCCATCATCTGATCAGCAGGCAGCGCGCCTACAATAAAGAGGTCCGTCGCATGAACAGTGATCTCATGACCTTTGAGATCGAGACATTTTACAATCTGGACACCATCAAATCCTTGGGCGTCACCCCGACCTACGGCCGCAAGATGCGCTGGTGGCAGGACCGGTTCAAAGGCGTCACCCTGGACTACAACCTGTTTCAGATCAAGACCAATATCCTGCTTTCGGTCTTTGGCATGCTCGTCCAATTTACCGCCTTTGGCTATGCCCTGTATCTGTTGTGGACCAAGGCCATCACCTACGGTACCATGACGCTGTTTTTGCAGCAGCGCTCCAACCTGTCCACTGCGTTTAACAACGTCCTTTCCATCGTTCCTTCCTTCCTCGGAAGCTCCGTATCCGCGCATCGGATCCGCGAGCTTGTGGAACTCCCCAAGGAGGTCCATATGGAGGAAAGTCACGTCTTGGATGCCATGATCGCCGACGGTTTCCGCGTCGAGGTGCAGGATCTGACCTTTTCCTATATCGATGACAAACAGATCATCACGGACTCGGCGCTTACGGCTTCACCCGGCGAGATCATCGCCATCATCGGCCCGTCCGGCGAAGGCAAGACCACGCTGATCCGCCTGCTTTTGGGCCTGATGTCCCCACAGGAGGGTACGGTACGAATCTATTCCTCCGACAATACCTCCGTCCCCATGAATGCGGAGACGCGTCATCTCTTTTCCTACGTGCCCCAGGGCAATACCATCCTCTCCGGCACGATCGCGGAAAATCTGCGCATGATCAAGGAAGACGCCACGGAGGAGGAAATGATCCGGGCCCTGGAGATTGCCTGTGCCTGGGATTTTGTAAAAGACATGCCAAACGGCCTTGACAGTTCCGTCGGCGAGCGCGGTCGCGGGCTTTCCGAAGGGCAGGCGCAGCGGATCGCCATTGCCAGAGCAGTCCTTCGCGATGCCCCCATATTGCTGCTTGACGAGGCAACCTCCGCCTTGGACACCGCCACGGAGCGCCGTGTCCTTCGCAGCATTATCCAAAACGATCCGCACAAGACCTGCATCGTCACCACGCACAGGCCTTCCGTGCTTAATCTCTGCAAACGTGTCTATCGCGTAAAAGACACCCGTATCACCGAACTTGATGCACAGGATTCCGCCCGGGAAGCCATGGATTTTTAAAAAGGAAGCGAACAACCGATGGATACAGCAAATCAGATTTCCGCCAACGAAAAACGGCTTTTGGCCCTGCTTTCCGCTGCCCTGCGCAAAGAGTGCCAAAGTACGGATGCAGAGGAAAAAGATTACCGGGACATCCTCGCCATGGCACGCGTGCAGGGGATCACGCCGCTTCTTTTTGATGCCATCGCAGACGCGGACGTTCCCGCGAGTTTTCGCATCCCCATTTTGCAAAGTGCACGGGTCTGCGCCCATCGGGCCTACACCCTTTTGTATGAAAACTATCGACTGACGGAGGCGTTGCTGTCCCGCGGCATTACCCCCATCACTTTAAAGGGCGCTGCCACCGCATCGCTTTATCCCACGCGGGAGTTTCGCAAATACGGGGACATCGATCTCTTCCTCGCCAAAGAGGAGGATTTCGCCGCCGCCACGGATATTTTAAAAGAACTCAGCTATGTTGAAGAAGAGGCACAGCCTGCCTTGCACCACCTTGCCCTGCGCCATACCGAAGGTTTTCTCGTCGAACTGCACAATCTCCTTGTGGAGCCCTTTGCAAATGAGACGGTCAACCAATATCTTGCTGAAATAGGTCGTACCTTTCCGGAGCATACCGAAGAAAATACCGCCTGGGGCGTACGGATCTATTCGCTCACAGACGGTTATCATGCCTTCTATCTGATGTTGCATATGCTGCAACACTACATGCGACGCGGATTCGGTCTCCGCAATCTCTGCGACTGGGTCGTCTTTTGGAATCGGGACATTGCCCCCGAGGAATGCGAGATCTTCCGCACGCTGGTGCAAAAAAGCGGCACCGCGGGCTTCGTTTCCTGCATCTCCTTGGTCTGCATCCGCTATCTGCAGATGTCTGACCGCTACCAGGATCTGCTCATCACCTCCCCCGTTACCGACGAGGACGCAGCCGAGCTTCTGCGCGAGATCTTAGATGGCGCGGAATTTGGCAATGAAGACTCCTCCCGCATGGTCACCCTGACCGGCGGTCATTTGACGGATTATATCCGCGAATTTCACCACCAGACCAAGCTCTCCTATCCGCGGGCAAGCCGTCTGATCCTGACCTATCCGGTACTCTGGTGCCTCACACTTTTGCGCTTTTTAAAAAACAACCGCACGGTGCGAAACCAATCTGCCTCCACCTTTCTTGTTTCCGCCAAAAAGCGCAGCAAACTGACCGAACACATGCGGCTGTTTCAGTAGGATCAAAACAAATCCTTTTCGTTTTTTAATGCTTCCAGGTACTTTCCCCGCTTTTCTTCAGGAAGTTCCTCCACCATCTCCCGCACCATTTCCTTCGTCATGGTGCAGATATACTCCGGCTTGACATTGGCATCACGATTTTCTCCGATACAGGCCGCCGGACAGGTCTGACAGAGATTTTGCATGGAGCACTCCCTACATTCCGTGCACACGGGAATCTGCTTTGTCTGCTCCACGATCCATCGCCAACATTCCCCAAAACCATGCTCCTTTAGGGAGATCGCCGGCCCTTCCATCATACCGCAGGGCGTCATCTCTCCCTTCCAGTTCATCCAAAAACCGCTGCGTCCCGCCTGACATCTCAGGCCGTCCGTCCTTGCCAGCTTTGGCGGCAAAAACAGCCCGTCGAGCGTCTGCTCGCACGCCAGGGAAAAATCCGTCTCGGGATTGGCCAGGCGATAGGACCGGACAACTTCCTTGCCCGCGCGATGCGCATCCATGCGCACCTGTTCCTCACCGTAGATCCCGCGGCGCACCCCGGGAAACATATATAACGTCGGGGATAAGGTCGTCCCCCATTCCTTTGCGATCTCAAAAAGCTCCTGCATCTGATCGATATTGTGCGGCGTGGCGCTGTACGTCAGTCGCACCGGGATATTACGCTCCACAAGCAGACGCACTCCGCGCTTTACCTGATCAAACCCCTTGGGGTTTCTGCAAAGCTCGTCATAAGTAGCATTGTCTTTTCCGTACAGCGTGATACTGAATCGCCTGCATCCATGCTCCGCAAAAAAATCCGCCCATTCTTCATCTAAGAGCGTCCCATTGGTATTGACGGACAAAAAGATCCCCAACCGGGACAGCGCGTGGTAAAGCTCCCGAAACCCGGGATACAGCAAAGGTTCCCCACCGGTCAAAAGCAGAAAAAGAAGGCCCTCCTCCACTGCTTCCTCCACAACGGACAGCCATTTTTGCCAGGGTACCAACCCGCCGCCTTTTGCCACGTCCTCCGGGCTCTTGCGCACATAGCACATCTTGCAATCCATATTGCACACCGGCGTCAATTCCAGATTGCCCCCCAATGGGATCCGCTGCGCGTTAGCTTTCCTGCGCAATTGATACTCCGTGGGGCTTACGATCGAATACAGTTCCACAACAAGCCTCTCTTTAGGTCAGAAAATGCCACCCCGCGAAAGCGAAGTGGCACTTTGAAATCTCTTTATAAATCCTGCTCTTACGAATTGTTTGCGTCCGAATATACCACCTGCGTAACCGGTGCAGCATGCCATCCCTGAGAATTGTAGCTGTCGATGGTCTGGCCTGCAGCTGCCACGATGGCATTAAGCAGTCTGTTGTCCGGTCTGCTGTAACCGCCCGGACGGGTGCTGGAGTTAACTTCCTGCCAAAGTACATAGTACTGATTGTTGTAAGTAACAGCGATCATATCATCGATATTGCTGCCACAGTTGGTACCGTATACCTCATGCGTACCGGAAATAACGCAATTTACAGTGATGGATGCATACGTATCTGCTGCATCACCGCAAGCTGCGATCGCCTGATTTGCCTTAAATGTCTCTACGTTTACCGCAGGTTTTACATACTTTTTCATGATTTTTCCTACCTTTCTTTGTGTTGAACCCGGCATGTCCTCATCTATCATATCGGATACGTCTTAACATTCCTTAACGATCGTACCCTTCTCTACGGAATCCTCTAAGAAATCCCGGACATCCTCTGTCAGATCCTCTTCCTGCATCTCGTACTCTGCAGCCAGCGCCCGAACAAGCTCTCCTTCCGTCAGTGGCTTTGATAACAGCTGATACAAAAAGGCACCCGTCTCCGTGGTCGTCACCAAGCCGTTCATCCGAAGGGCATTGCGTCCAATGGGCACCAGCAAATATTCCTCTGCGATCTCCCGCAGCATAAATCCCTCCGCTGCGCGATACCGAATCTCGTCCATCTTTCCTGTCCTTTCGATGACCGGAGCCTCTCCGTCCCACAACGGCACTACCCCAGAGTCTTCTGCATTTAAAGCTTACCACGCAATTTTCGGGCTGTCAACACTATGGGGGTGAAAAAGGTCACATTTTTTTGGAAAATCTATTGACTTTTGACTTCGAGTGACCGTTGTCGTTTCGGGCGTCCAACCATCATCTAAGGAAACCGTAATACCGACCGTCTTGTACTGCGTGTGCTTACAAGCGGTGCAAGTGCGGTAATAGCACCGAATTTACGCTTACGCCATATTTACATGCAGTTATTTATTTTGGATATCCTTCCGAACAAAGATCCCCCGCTCCCAAGAACAAAAAAAGGAACCGCCTCGCGGCGGTCCCTTTCCATTCATTCAGGACATTGATGAAACTATTCAAGTCTCGTCTACGGATTAACCTAAC
>CAJOPA010000047.1 GCA_905236235.1 uncultured Eubacterium sp.
AATTTACACCGCTCTCAAACTAGCAAATTTATGTTCATATGTACTCTCCTGTTTTAGTCCCCTATGAATTTACACCGCTCTCAAACTTGTTGGTGTACTGTATGACAAGGATGCGCGTTTTAGTCCCCTATGAATTTACACCGCTCTCAAACCTACATCCTCTCCTCTTTCATAAGTTGCAGTTTTAGTCCCCTATGAATTTACACCGCTCTCAAACACATTTAAACACGGCATCTCAATATTCTTAGTTTTAGTCCCCTATGATTTTACACCGCGAGTTCAAATAAAAGTTTACTCAACCCGCCGGTTCTTCCGGCCGCACAGTGTGTGCAACCTATGGCTTCTTTGGAAGCCATTTTTATTACGTTACTATTCTAACATAACATACCGCTTCCCGCATCAAAATCCCCACAAAATCCCCCGATTCTCCCCTCTTTTTTCGATCAATTCGCGAAGCCGTGCATTATAATACAACATATTGTACTTGTCAAGCAAAAATTTCCTGTATTTTTGGGATGACAACTTGAAAAGAATGTGGTAGAATGAGCATAGATAAATGGACTTATTATATCCTTTCGTCGGTTAAAGTATCCAAGAGGGCCGGCGACGAGGGCTGAGGGGCAACCGATTTTAACGCTTTCGGTGCTTTTCATCAATTCAAAGTGCCCAACATTTCACGGAAGAAAGGAGGGGATGTCATATGGCAATGATTGATACAGCCTACAGTTACTACATGACCACCTATGGTCACGATGTCGCTACGCGTTATGATACGCACAAGAAAAGCGAACTTCGTAGTGTTTACAACAACATTTTGAAACTGAATAAAGAAGCTCCCCTCTTTAAGATCGATGATCCGGACCAGGCACAGCGATTTGCTATTGATATTAAAGAAGCTTCCAAGGATATCCAGCATGTGGTTTCCACCATGTCGACCAAGGACAGTCTTGACAAGGCTTTTTCCAAGAAGGTTGCCATCTCCAGCAATACGGATATCGCAGAAGCTACCTATATCGGCGACGAGGACGCGGACGGCAAGGCGATGCCCTTTACCATTGAGGTAGATAAGCTCGCAGCGCCGCAGATCAATACCGGACATTACGTTCCCTCCGGGCAGGTCAGCATGGCGCCGGGTGAGTACTCCTTTGATCTGGATACCAACAGTACGTCCTACGAATTCCAGTTTACCGTCCACGCAGGCGATACCAACCGGAATATTCTGGACCGACTGACGCGACTGATCAATCAGGCGGATCTGAACCTGACAGCACAGGTGATCGAGGACGGGCAGGGACGCTCCGCGCTTGAGATCACATCCAAGCATACAGGTTTGATGAATTCCGAGGAGTACCTTTTTAAGATCTCCGATGACAACACTTACAATTCCAAGCAGGCGGTACAGTTCTTCGGTTTGGATCAAGTCTCCCAGGAGGCTTCCAATTCCAGATTTTACTTAAACGGTGAGGAGCACTCGTCTTACTCCAACAATTTCACCATCAACCGGATGTTTGAGCTCCATTTGAAGTCTCCGTCCGAGAACGGTGAGTATGCATCCATCGGATTTAAGGCCGACGCGGATGCGATCGCAGACAATATCGGACGACTGACGGATGCGTACAACGAGCTGGCCGGAGTTGCCAAGGAGCACAGCGGCTCCTCCGCACAGATGAACAAGCTCTACAATATTATCAGCAATATCTCCAACCGCTACCGCAACGACTTCGATCCCATCGGATTGACGGTCAACGAGGATGCGACGATCTCCATCGACAAAGCCCTCCTTGCGGACGCCACGGAGAGTTCCGACTGGCAGGAGAATTTTGACAGGATCTTTGATTTCAAGAACACTGTCTCCTCCCTGGCTAACCACACCTCGCTGAATCCCATGGAGTACGTGGATAAGACGGTGGTGGCTTACAAGAATCCGGGCAGGAACCTGACGGCTCCTTATGCCAGCAGCACCTACGCCGGGATGCTTTATGATTTTGCCTGCTAAGCATAGCGGCAATGCACCTTTACAATCGCTATTCCCTAAGTTCATGTTGGAGCGGCGTTGAGCCCGCCGCTTCGTCTTGGATGTTTTTATGATAAGACCTCTGGGTGATCGGTGTCGTGTCCGATCATCACAGAGGTCCTTTTTTGTCCCTTTTTGTCTCTATTTATCTTATTCCAAAGACCCTCCGTCAATCTTGAACTCCCGAATGATATCATTCAAATCCACAGCGGACCGCTGTACGGAATCACCGGAAAGTTCCAGATCCTGTACGTTATTGTTAAACAGATCCGTAGTCGCATTCAGCTCCTGTGCCGTCGCCGCATTTTCCTCGGACGCTGCGGAAAGGCTGGTGATCAGGTCGGAAATATCGGCGATGCCGCCCTCGAGCTGTTTGTTCACGCCGTTTAACTCATCAATGGAGTCGTTCACGCCCCGAATGGTGCCGACGATCTCTTCGAAGCTCTTTGTCGTCTCATCCACCGCCGCCTGCTGACGATCCACAAATCCGCGGACACGGTCACTCTGCTCGGACGCATTGCGCGTATTTTTCTGCAGATCATCCAGCATCTCATTGATGGTGCTGACGGACGCCGCACTCTGCTCAGAGAGCTGACGGATCTCATCCGCCACGACTGCAAAGCCTCTGCCTGCCTCGCCTGCGCGGGCTGCCTCGATGCTGGCATTTAAGGACAGGAGGTTTGTCTGCTCCGCGATGGAGGAGATCATATCGCTGGCCTCGGAGATCTTTGCCGTACTTGTGCTGATACCGTCAATGGTATCAAAGATCTGCTCAAACGCCTCTACACTCTGCGTCGTCACGTTCTTTAAGTCATCCACCGTACGCATACCTTCGGTCGTGACGCTCTGGATCTGATTGCTTGCCTCTGCCAGGCGTGCGGAGGACTGTGCGCTTGTCTCCATCATATCGGAGATCTTATCCATATTAACGGAAATATTTTCAATATCCTGCGCCGTGGTGGTCGCCGTATTGGCCAATTCGCTTGCCGCGGAATTGATACTTGCCATGGTGTCCGCCGCATCATGGGTGCTGCTGCCCATATTGTCGCTGGACGTCGTTAGACTATCGGACGAACGCTGCAGCGATCCGATGATATCCCTCAAGTGCAGCTGCACATCCTGCGCAGCGCGCGACAGCTTCGCAATCTCGTCCTCGCCCGGTAACGGCTCGATCTCATCGGTCAGGTCATTCCTGGAAATGGATTCCATCTTGCCCGTGATATAGCTGAGGTTCTTCACGATATAACGGATGATGAGCACGGAGATCACAGCCACGATCACCAATACGGAACTTGCAATGATCAAGGTGTACAAAAGGCTCTTGGTAATGGAAGCCATCAATCCCGATGCACGCTGCTGACTGTAAACCTCCATGATATCCTGTACATTGTTCAAATGCGCTCTCGCCGTATCAAACATCGTCACATGCGTGATATAGTCTCCGCTCTGCGTCTCAATGTCAAAGGATTCATACCATGTGGTAAAATCTTCTTCAAAAGCGGCAAGCTCGGATGCGATCGTCATATCTTCATAGGTGAAAGCCACAATATCCGGATAAGCCGCGATCAATGCCTCAATACTCTTTACCCCGTCAATGGCCTGCTGCGCATTCGTCTCGTAGTCTTCGAGATAGCCGGCAAGTTCATCACTGTTGTCCTGCCCTTGCGCCGCATCTCCCGATGCCGTCTCTTCCGAAGCCTCATCCTCCGTGCCTGTCGACGGAGACTTCTCACCATCGGACGCATCTGCCACCGCTTCCTCGATCGGGAGGTCTTCCTTCTCCGCACTGCTTTCCACCGAAGCCGCAGCCGCAGAAGTCAGGACTGCACCGTTGGCGTCCTTTTCATCCTCAATGATCGCAAGGGCATTGCCGGATGCCGAGGAATCCTCATCGCCGCCTGCATCTTCGCTCTGTGCGTCTGCTTCCTCTTCACCGGCGCCTTCCTCCGGTCCGCCGCCGCCACCGGACGCATTCGCACGGCTCAAGTACTGCAGCTCGGCAGCTTTCGCCTGATAAAAATCACGATCCGCCGTCAGTGCCATGTCCGAGATCTGGAATAGCTCTTCATAATACACCTGCTCGGATTCGTTAAGCATCTTGTTGGCGTAATTCATCAAATAAAACAAAATACAAAGAGCCAAAACAACCGACAATCCGATCGCAATGGCCAATTTTAACCCTACACTCAGCTTTTTCATGATGCCCCTCCTGTTTGAATTTTCATAGAATTATAGACTACCACTCCGTTGTTGTGTAGTCAATAATTTTTTTAATATGATTTGTAAATTAAACGTACCGAATAATTCTATTCCCGACTTGCCTCCTTGGTGTCCATTTCCTGACGTGCTTCCTTGGTGTCCATTTCCTGAAGTGTCCCCTCCGAGATCCGGTTTCCTTCCTGATCCGTCACTTCCACGCGTACCTTCTTTTGCAGGGAGATTCCGACAAAAAGGAGAACGATCTCCGCGATCACGATCCCCAAAAAGAGAAGCTCTCTCCAAAGCACTTCCACGTCCTTATGACAGATGATCAGATACAGCACCTCGCCGATCCCCTGCAAAAACGCCATGATCCGCATTCCGCGCATGGAATGATCCATCCTGCGATAACCGTAGATAAACTTCCGCTTGGGCATTTTCTCCTGCGCCGTCAAAAGATTCCAAATGCCGTCCGCCCAGTAGATGAGCGGCACCAACATAAGCAGAGACGTCGGTCCCGTATAGATCCCGTGGCTGGCACCGGTATTTAAAAATGCACCCACGAAGAACAGCACGGCAAACACCACAAACAGGATCGTCATGTATACCTTTAACCGCGCAAGCCTGATCGCTTCGGACTTTAGGCTGTACCAATCGCCCACATAACGGTACTCCCTGCGCATCCCTTTGCCGTCGGCTCTCGGCACGAGCACCTGCTTGTATCCGTCAAAATATTCATTTACTTTTCGTTTCATAAAAGAAAAACCTCCGCATGCATCATCAAGTATATACGTTTCCGGCAGGATGTGCAAACCCGTTGGATGTCGTGTCACACAAAACGCCTGACGCAAAAATACCCCCGTCAAAGACGAAGGGTATCCTTGCTGTGTGTATGTTTCTAAGAAATCTTGCAATTATATAGCTATAACTACAATGTTACCGCCAGAGAATAGGATGTGCGCATTGCCTTTTGCACGTTGGCCACACTGTCGCAATCTCCCAGGACCACGAACCGGTCGGCTGCATCCGCAAAGGCGAAGGCCTCGTCGGAAAGCGGCTTTAAGCCGATGGAAAGCAATACGTCATCGCAATTTACCTTTCCGGGGTTGCCTTTGTGATCCGTGTAGTTGACACCGTCCGCGTCGATCGACGTCACGGTCACGCCGCACTTAAAGCGGAAGTTCGGCTGGTTTCTCCAGTAGTTGTGTACCATGTTTTTATAATGCGCATGGGGTGCGTCCGCGATGAGCTCGGGCAACATTTCCAGAACCGTTACCTTTTTGCCGAGTTCGCAGAGGTAAAGCGCGGTCTCCACGCCGATCTCGCCACCGCCGATCAGTACGATCTCATCGCCGAGTTTATCCTCCAGATTGCCGTAAACCTGCGATGCAAAATGCACATTCTCACCGTCAAGTCCCGGAAGCGGCGGTGCCGAAGGCTTGGAACCCACAGCCACGGCTACCACGTCATAGCCTTCCTTTTTGATCATCTCTGGCGTTGCCTTGGTATTGAGGCGTACATCAATGCCAAGACGGTCCATCTGATCGATCATATAATTTTTAAATTGCTTTAACGGCCATTTGAAGGAAAAATAGTCCGCATGCTTGAGTGCACCGCCCAAGGCATCGCTCGCCTCGTAGATCGTAACCTTATGGCCACGCTCCGTGGCAACCTTGGCGTATTCCATGCCGGCGATACCGCCGCCGATCACGGCTACCTTATAGGATCGCTCCGCAGGCTTGACCATGCGCTCGATCTTATCCTCCAGGCCGAGAATGGGATTGACGGAGCAGACCGTTCTCCACATGTCCTTGCCGTTGGATACATGGCATTTATTGCATCGAATGCAGGGAACCATGTCCTCCTCCCTGCCTTCATATACGAGCTGACCGTAATTGGGATTGTTGATCCATGCACGCGCCAGACCGATAAAGTCCGCCTTGCCCTCGGCGATCGCCTTGTTGGCCCAGGGGATGTTCTGGAAACCTGCGGATGCAACGGTATACATATTTAAGCCGGCCGCATGGATCGCCTTGCAAACCTGTCCCATCTCTTCAAGATACGGGGTCGGCACCTCTTCCGTCGAGGTAAAGCCAAGCGGATGCTGCGGATCCATCTCCCCGGAACGCAGATGTAAGATATCGATCAAACCGTCCGCCATCTTGGCAAATGCAATGGTGTCCTCCACCGTGTAGCCGCCCTCCGGCTCGCTGACGGAATAAATACATTCCACGACCTTATTTGGCCCAACGGCCTTGCGGATCGCCTGATACAGTTCGATCAGGAAACGATTACGATTTTCCACGGAACCGCCGTACTCATCCGTACGATGATTGGTCAGCGGGGAAGCGAGTCTTGCCTGGATGGAATGGCGATAGCAGCAATGCATGCTGATCACGTCAAAGCCCAGGCGTGCGAGCGTGGATGCCTCATTGGCAACATTTTCGATGTAGTTATCCATCATCTCGCGGGTCATGGTGTCCACATTAAAAGCCATGGGCCCGTCATTTTCCGCATCACGCTTAAAATCATTCTCCGTACATTCCGGCTCCTTCGGGCCGAATCCGGGCATGGGCGGCAGATTGGGCTCCTCTCCGGGCTTCGGCTGCGGACGCTTGCCGTCCTTAAAGATCCAGTCGTTTTCGCACATGATATAACCCGTTGCCCTCGCGCCGTAAAAATGAATGGCGTCGATCAACTGGCAGAGATAATTCTGGCAGGTATAATCCTCGATCTCAAAAAGATTGAAATGTCCCGGGGGATTGTCGATGGGTTTGCCCGGGAAAGGAAAATGATCCCCGTGGAAGTGATTGATCGTCACGCAAGCCGCGCCGCTTTTTGCACGATTGGCAAAATGCGTGATGATCTTTTCCGTCGGATAGGGCTCCACACCCTGCAGAAAATGCGGGGTCGATGCCGTCGAGATCATGCGGTTCTTAAAGATCGTGTTTCGTACCTTGATAGGTTGCAACAGTTCTTTATATTTCAAAGCCATGTTGTTCCTCCTTGTTATAAAAATTATGGAAAGACAAGCGGCTCTTTTGACGGAGCCGCCTGCAAAATTGTTTTACAGAGTGATGTTGCGAAGAACAACTCTCATGTTGCCGTTGCCGTATACTTTCTGGCCATTGTAATTGCCGATGCGGCTGGACATGAACTCGGTCTCGGTGGAAACGCCGCCGATCGCGATCGTCCAATGCTGGGAAGTGAAGTAGTAATCAGCTTCCTGTGCGATCTCAGCCTGCTCGGACATGGTCTGTGCTGCTGCCAGCTTGTTGATCAGATCCGGATAGGTGGTATCGTCATAGAAGAATCCATAACCGAAGCCGCCTTCCATGGTCATCAGCTGTGCCTGAAGCAGTGTATCCATACCGCCGGCAGTAAATCCGAAGAGATGATCGGAAGTGCTGTCACCGACTACCATGGACTGTGCCATCGGATCGTCGAAGCTCTCAAGCTCAACGGTGATGATGCCGGTTGCTTCATAAACGTTCTTTACATAGTTCATCAGATCTGCATCACCAAGGGGATCCAGCGCGATGATCATCTCGAGCGGATTGCTCTCGCTGTAGCCGTAACTCTTGATCACCTCAAGGGCGCCTTCATAGTCATACGCATAATCGTCTGCCAGTTCTGCCTGGATCTTCTCATGTGCGGACCAGGAGGAATTTACATTCCAAAGACCGGAGATGATGGGACTGCCGGACATTCCCTGGTATGCAAGCACGTCGTCCATGTTGATGAGCTGCTGCAGTGCAATACGGAAGTCAAGGTTGCTGTACGGCTCCTGGGTAACACGAAGACCGATACCCATCGGAGCGGAACCTGCATAATCATACTGTACCAAAGAGCTGTTGGATGCCAGTGCATTGATCTGGTCAAGCGTCAGCACGTTCTGGGAGGACTTCTCACCTACCCAATCAAGAGAACCACCCTCAAGCTGAGAAGTAATGGTGGTGTTGTCGCCAATATATACAAGCGTTACATTGTCAACGTTAACGGTGCCGTAGTAGTCCGGATTCTTGGTGAAGGTCATGGACTGATCCTGTACATAGTTTGTCAGGATGAATGCACCGGTACCGCATGCATAATGCCAATCATTCTGCTGCGCCTCGGACAACGTATCCCACTCCGGACCGCAAAGGTTGATGGGAAGGGTCATCAGCGTGTTTACGCTGGTCTCGTCTGCAGATGCCATATGGAACACTACCGTGCTGTCATCGGTTGCTTCTGCATAAGCAAGGATATCAAGCGTGCCGCCGCCCATAGCGTTGCCGGATGCATCGCCGCTTGCCTCTGCATGCCATCCGTAATCGGAAGCATCCACTGCAAGGCCGTCAGCCTGACCGATCAGACGGTTATAGGAATAAGCTACGTCGGATGCCGTCAGCTCACGACCACCGTAGTAGTCATACTGGGAATCCAAAGTCTGGAACTTCACACCGGACTTGATCTTTACCGTGATGGTGGAGAAGTCACTTGCAACTTCCCAGCTGTCCGCTACATCACCTGCTGCCTCAAGATAGGTGTAGGTTGCACCGGTATTGCCGTCGATGCTGCATGCGTCATAGTCCATGCACCACAGCGTGGAATACCAAAGAGCATAATCATAATCCGGCTGAATGGACGGATCAAACACGTTGTAAAAACGCGGATAATAGAACGTAACTCCATCCCCTCCGGTTGTTGCCGTAACCGTTTCCCCTGCGGCCCCTGCGCCATCGGATGTCGAACCGCCATCAGACGAACCTCCGCAGGCTGCCAATGAAAATGCCATGGCTGCAACCAATAACATTGCTACAAATTTTTTCATTGTCTCTCCTCCTTATTGAAAAAATTTTATCTGAACGGGCTTCCCCCCAGTTCATTCTGTAAAAATGAAGGACTATCCTTCCTTTACGGCATCATCGCTCTTGCGATTAGCCTTGCGCGCCGCCTTTGCCTGGATCTTGGCTACCATACGACGGATCTTCTCGGGCTCTTCGCGGAAGGAACCGACGCCGCCCTTTAACTTGGGATCCAGAATATCACGAACGGCATCACCAAACATATTGCCGGCAAACACCATCAGCATGATGGCAAGTCCGGGCAGGATCGTCAGCCACGGGCAACCGATCATATTGGCCTTGCCCTGACCGGTGATGATATATCCCCAGGAAGGTGTGCCGATCGGAACGCCGTATCCAAGGAAATCCATGGAGGCTTCCATGAGCACCACGCCGCCCAGCGAGCCGACCGCCGTAATGATGATGAGCGGTAAAATATTGGGAACCACGTGCTTGATACTCTTCCACATCACACCGCCGCCCAAAAGCTCTGCCTCCGCGCAATACCCGGAATCTTTCACGGAGATCGCCGCCGAACGGATCATACGCGAGCCTCCGATACCGGAAGGAACCGACATGGCGATAATCAATTGCGGGATACCGTTTCCCATCAGGCTCATCATCAACATCAGGATCAACATGGCGGGAATACACTGCCATGCATCCACGATACGCTGTACGATCAGGTCAAACCATCCGCCGATCACTGCCGACAAAACACCGATCACAACGGATACCAGCGTCGAAAGCACGGTACATGCCAGACACAGGATCACGGAAGTCCGTGCACCGTAGATCAGGTAGCTTAAAAGATCCGTGCCGATCGTATCGGTCCCCAGCCAGTGGATGGGTCTTCCGCTGCTTTCCGCCTTTAAGCGCAATGCTTCCTTGGTCGCCGAATCGTAAAAGATATACGGCTTTTGCTTCGCGTCGGCGATCGATACCGGCAAGGAGTTGTTCACCATCTTATAGGGCGCGATCTGGTCCGCAAAAATAGCCACCAGGATCAGAAGCAACAAGATGATCAAACATACGGCGCCGAGTTTTTTCTTGGTAAATAATTGCTTTAAGAAATTCATATCGGCCCCTCCTATTCCATATCCACGCGGGGATCGATCCACTTATAGGTGATATCCACGATCAGGTTGACGATCATAACAAAGAGGGAAAATACAAGGATACATCCCTCCACCAGGTAGTAATCTCTCTGGTTTAATGCGGTATTGACCGTACTGCCGATCCCCGGCAGGTTGAATACATTTTCCAAAATGACCGATCCGCCGATCAGGTTGGCCACGGAGCCACCGATCACGGTGATGACCGGGATCAGGGAATTACGGAACGCATGCTTAAAAAGTACGATCCGCTCCGGTACGCCCTTGGCCCAGGCGGTACGGATATAGTCCTGCCGCATGACATCCAGTGTGACCGTACGCACGGTACGAAGCTGCATGCCCGCATTGGTCAGTGCTCCGATGATGGCCGGCACGATAAACATGGACATGTTCGCCACCGGATTTTCAAAGAACGGCGTATAGACCACCGGATAGGTGAACTGGAACCACCGCGCCGGATAAAACTGCGCCAGTGCCGCGATCCAGAATACCGGCATCGACATAAAGATCACCGCAAAGAAGCGGATGATCACGTCGGATACGGAACTCTGTCTTGCCGCGCACAAAAGTCCGAGCGGTATGGCGATAAGCTCAGTAAAGATCAGTGTCAGGATACCCAGCTCCAACGACACCGGGATCTTTAACGCGATCAGATGCGCCACGGAATCATTCTGGAAGAAGGAATCCCCCAGATCTCCCTTGAAAATATTGCCCAGCCAGCCGAAAAACTGTTTGATCGCCGGCTGATCCATACCGATCATATGCTCCACCTGTTCATAGGTGATCGATGCATTTCCGTTTTTTTGCAATCTTTGTAAAATGGCATCCACTGCGGAACCCGGCATCATACGCATCATGGCAAACACAATGATGCATACGATCAGCAGGGTGGGGATCAGCAGGAGGATACGCTTAATGATGTATTTTCCCATGGTTTCCTCCTTACTTTCCTGTTACCTTGTGGCAAGCCACAAAATGCTCGTTGCCCACGTCCACCATCTCCGGCTTTTCCCTAAAGCAGATCTTTTCCGCATAGGGACAACGCGTGCAGAAATTGCAACCCTGGGGCGGGTGAATGGGAGACGGGATCTCCCCTTTTAAGAAAATACGCTCTCTCGACCGATCCACCTTGGGATTGGGGATCGGCGCCGCGGAGATCAAAGCCTTGGTATAAGGATGCAGCGGATGGCTGTAAAGCTCATCACTGTCCGTGATCTCCATGATCTTGCCGAGATACATTACCGCCACGGTGTTGGAAATATGTCTCACAACAGAAAGATCGTGGCCAATAAACACATAGGTCAGATTCAGCTCCTGCTGCAGATTCATAAGCAGTGTTACGATCTGTGCCTGGATGGATACGTCCAATGCGGAGACCACCTCGTCACAGACGATAAAATTGGGCTGCATGGCCAGAGATCTTGCAATGGAGATTCTCTGCCTCTGCCCGCCGGAAAACTCATGGGGGAACCGGTGTCTGAACTCCGGATTGAGTCCCACCATTTCCATCATGCGGATGACCGTATGCTCCTGCTCCTTTTTGTCGCCCATCTTATGGATCTGCATACCCTCGGAAATGATCTGCTGGATATCCATACGCGGGTCCAAGGATGCAAACGGATCCTGCGTGACCATCTGCATGTTTTTCCTTAAAGCCTGCATACCCTTGGGGGTAATGCCCTTTAAGTTATGTCCTTCATAAAAAATATCCCCGTCCGTGATCTTGTAACGGCTCAGCAGACAATTGCCGATGGTGGACTTGCCGGATCCGGACTCACCCACGATGCCGAGCGTCTTGCCGCGCTTTACCACAAAGGATACACCGTCTACGGCCTTCACGCTGCCGACCTGTTTTTTTAACAGTCCCTCCGTCACAGGGAAATGCATTTTCAGATTTTCAACGACCAACATATCTTCAAGAGGATGTCTGGTATCGCTTACGAAGGCATGCTCCGCTTCACTTCTGTTGATACTCATCTTGCCAGAACCTCCTCTCTCTCCGCTGCGGCGCGGTCCATATGGAAGCATCTGCAATAATGCCCCTCGGAGATCATCGTCTCCTCCGGCTTACAGGTCTTACATTGCTCGTCCGCATATTTGCACCGCGGGAAAAATGCGCAGCACTGCTCCGGCATCTTGGCCATGTTGGGGGGTTCCCCTTCGATGGTGTGCAAGCCGTGGCTTCTGGGAAGATCCAGACGCGGTACCGCGCGGATCAATCCGATGGTATACGGATGATGCGGATTTTCAAAAATATCATCCGCCGTGCCGTGCTCTATGATACGTCCGCCGTACATGATCTTCACCGTGTCCGCATATCTGGCAACAACGCCGAGGTTATGCGTGATGATGATCAGTGCCGTGTTATATTTTTCGCGAAGCTGATTGAGTTGCTCCAGAACCTGCGCCTGCACGGTTACGTCCAGGGCCGTCGTGGGTTCGTCGCAGATCAGGATGTCCGGATTGCAGCTCATGCCCATGGCGATCATGGCGCGCTGCTGCATACCGCCGGAAAACTGGAACGGATAGTCCTTTACCCGCACCTCGGGATTGGGAATATCTACCATGGCAAGCAGGTCCTTGGCTTTCTCCATGGCCTGTTCCTTGGTGGAATCCGTATGCAACATGATATTTTCGGCGATCTGATTGCCGATCGTAATGACAGGATTCAGCGAAGTGCTGGGCTCCTGAAAGATCATACTAATCTCGCTCCCGCGGATCTTTTCCATCTCCTCGTTGGAGATCTCCAAAAGATCCCGCCCTTTAAAAAGAATCTTTCCGCTCTTGATCACCCCGGGCGGATACGGGATCAGACGCAGAATAGACATGGCGCTGACGGATTTACCGGAACCGGACTCACCGATGATGGCCACGCACTCCTTCTCGTGCACTTCATAAGACAGATCGTCCACAGCACGAAGCTCTCTGCCGTCTTCCTGAAGAAAACTGGTACATAAATGCTGTACCTCTAAGATTTTCTCCGACATGGTTCTCCCCCTTCTATCAAGTATTACTCTAAAAGTATAGTATCCGCCACGGGGGGTGTCTACGAAGTTTTTTTCGGTTTTTCGTATGTTTTTGGATAACTTTTTGTGTCGATCTGTTCAAAAAAGAACAGGCCCCGCGGGACCTGCTCTTTTTCTTGGATGTTAAAATATTTAGGAAACTCCCTGATTTGTCGTGTATGCGGGAGTATAGGAACCTTATGCTTAGCCCTGCAGTAAGGAAAGCACGCCCTGCGTAGAAGTGTTGGCCTGTGCCAGCATCGACTGTCCTGCCTGCATAAGAATGTTGTTCTTGCTGTATTCCACCATCTCCTCTGCCATATCGGTATCGCGGATCCGGCTCTCGGAAGCTGTGGTGTTCTCCACAACGTTGTCGAGGTTGCTTACCGTATGCTCCAGACGGTTCTGTACGGCACCGAGTGCGGATCTCTGCTCGGAAACTTTCTGCAGTGCATTGGCTACCGCGTCGATCGCGTAGGTTGCCTGCGTTCCGGGAGCCGCATCATTTGCGCCTACCACGCTGATGCCTTCGATGCCCAGGAATGCGGAGCTCATGGTCTCGATATTCACGCCGATCTTATTGGTCATGTCTGCGTCGGAACCCACATGAAGGTTAAAGGAAAGAGCCTTCGGGATCGTTACCGTACCGCGGGTGATGGTAAATACGCCGTCACCGTCATTGCTAACCTCTGCATTGGTATTGCCGATGCGGTTGGCATCCAAAAGCGCTTCCGCCATCTTGGTGTAAGCGGTATCGGTATCTAAGATATTGTTATCCACATCTGCGGTATCCGCGATGGTATACTCGATGCCTGCGATGGTCACGGTGGAACCGGATACAAGAGCATCTGCGGTAAACTTTACGGTAGCATCCGTATCGGTATAGGTGCCGAGCTTTCCTGCAAGACCTGCATCATAAGCATCCAGCTTTTCTTCCTTGGTGCCCGTGCCACCCTTTAAAAGGAAAGTTTCGTTGAATTTCGTGGTTTCTGCTACACGGTCGATCTCCGTAGTCAGCTGGTCGATCTCGTCCTGAATGGACTGACGGTCGGAAGTGCTGTTCGTACCGTTGGCTGCCTGTACTGCCAACTCATTCATACGCTGCAGCATGGAGTGTACTTCGGTCAGTGCACCTTCTGCTGTCTGTACTGCAGAGATACCATCCTCTGCATTAGAAGAAGCCTGATCCAGACCTCTCATCTGTTTTCTCATCTTCTCGGAAATGGAAAGACCTGCCGCATCATCTGCTGCACGATTGATCTTATAACCGGAGGAGAGCTTCTCCGTAGACTTGGACTGAGCGCTGGTCATCGTCCCCAACATTCTGTTAGCATTCATTGCCTGTAAATTGTGCTGTACTACCATAGTTATTATCCTCCCGAATTTTCACCTGCCGTCGCATCCATGCGTCAAATGATCATCCGTGATCCGCTCATTATTATCCAACTGCCTACTATTTCGGCCTGATTTACGTAAAACTTTACACTTTTTAAAAAAATTTTTCACAAATGAAAAACAGGTGCCGTGCAACACCTGTTTTTCTATGATAGTTTGTCGTGTTTTGTAGTTTCGAGCTAGCCGAGGAGAGACAGAACTCCCTGGGTTGCCGTGTTAGCCTGAGCGAGCATCGATTGGCCGGCCTGTGCAAGAATGTTGTTCTTGCTGTACTCAACCATCTCTTCCGCCATATCGGTATCACGGATGCGGCTTTCAGCAGAGGTCGTGTTCTCTACTACATTGTCCAAATTGTTTACAGTGTGCTCAAGGCGGTTCTGGATAGCACCGAGAGCGGATCTCTGTGCAGAAACCTTAGCAACTGCGTCTGCGATCGCGTCGATCGCGTAAGTAGCGGTGGTACCGCCTACGATATCATCTTTGCCGACTACGTCGATCCCGTTGATGCCAAGATATTTGGTATCCATGGTCTCGATATTCACACCAATCTTGTTGGTCATGTCAGCGTCCGCACCTACATGGAGGTTAAAGGAAAGAGCCTTGGCAACAGTCGTCTCACCTCTGGTGATCACGAAAGTTCCGTCGTTGTTGTTGGTGACCTTAGCGTCCGTATAGCCGGTTGCGCCGATCTTGTTTGCAGCTACCAACGCATCTTTCATCTTGCTATATGCCTGCTCCAACGTGATCGTGTTGGTCGCCTCATCGGCCGTATCACCGATGGTGTACTGTGCACCGGCAATGGTTACGGTGGAACCGGTCGAAAGAGCGGCTGCCGTAAATTTTACCGTGGCGTCTGTTTCGACATATGCACCCAATTTGCCGTCAAGGCCTGCGTCGTGTGCTTCAAGCTTGATGGTCTTGGTGTCGCTTGTTCCCTTTAACAGGTAGGTTTCATTGAACTTCGTGGTCTCGGCTACACGGTCGATCTCAGTGGTCAGCTGATCGATCTCGTCCTGGATGGACTGACGATCCGTTGTGCTGTTCGTGCCGTTGGCTGCCTGTACTGCCAGTTCGTTCATACGCTGCAGCATGGAGTGTACTTCCGTTAAAGCACCTTCTGCTGTCTGCACTGCGGAGATACCGTCTTCCGCGTTCGAAGAAGCCTGATCAAGGCCTCGGATCTGCTTTCTCATTTTCTCAGAAATGGAAAGCCCTGCTGCGTCGTCTGCCGCCCGGTTGATCTTTAAACCGGAAGACAACTTTTCAGTTGACTTAGCTTGAGCCGACGTTGTTACATTGAGCATTCTGTTGGCGTTCATCGCCTGGATGTTGTGCTGTACTACCATAATTATTTCCTCCTTGAAATGTTTTCGCGACCATCCTTGGTCACGGTGTCAAAAAATATTGTTCTCGGGATTCGCCGAAGTCGCACGCTTTCGGGTCCTCCAGTGGGGAGCGAAGTGCCGCATTCCCTTCACTTATCTTACTTATCGGCATAATACGGAAGGGACTTAATATCGTTTTCCCAAAAAAATGGGTTCGGGCGCAACTTTTTTATGTAAATCGGATGGGTTTGCGCAACTTGTTAACATGACCGCCATTATTTAGTTTGTCTGTAATATTAGTCGTTATAGCTGCTCGGGTCAATAATCGGCGCACTATGGTCAATCAAAACGGTATAGGACGAACCCTTTGTGGCGGAAATAGTGTTGTTTGTCTTGTCTGTCCAAGCATACGTGTATCTAAACTTGCCCTCTTCGGTACTTGCCGTGTATGTTTTTGTTGTGCTTACGGTCGTCGTTGTCTTGGTATTTACGTTATAACAAGTAATTACCTGTGAGCTTAAACCGACACCGCTACCGCAATGTGCCGTGCTTGTGTACGAACCCGTTACGGTTACTGTTTCGGGCGTCCAACTGTTGTCTAATGAAACCGAAATACCGACCGTCTTGTACTGCGTGTGCTTGCAGGCGGTGCAAGTACGGTAATAGCGCGCATTTGTGCTGTCATACGTCCACGCTGTATACGTATGCGCTTCATTTGTTGCATGCGCCTTGCTCGTATCACACACGCTACAGTATTTTTTGTGCGTGGTACCATTACCATTGTCTACGTATGCGTAGGTGTGGTTGGCGTATTCTACGGACGAGCATACAGTACATGCGTGCTTATGTTGCGTAGCTGAATAATATGTCCATGTAGACGGGAAACTGTGACTATATGTTTCCGTTTGCTTATCGGTACAAAGCGTACAGCAACGGTATCTCGTGTGCGTACCTTTACCCGTGTCTGTCCATGAAGACCAGCTGCCATACTTGTGTTCATCGTATTCTACAGAGCCAGCATATCCGCATTCTGTACAAATATGTTTATGGTACGTGGAAGAATAACGTGTCCATGTATCTGGATACGTATGCCCAACCCACACTTCTATAGTTGCACCACAAGTTGTGCAATGTTCCTTATACCAATAGCACCACGTACCGCTGTTATTTAAATGACCACTCTCGCCCCAACTAACCCAAGTATTTCCTTTGCAAGATGCACTTGGGTTATCAAGGTTAATATAACACGGATAGCCCTTACCACCGGACATGGAAAAACTTAGCCAATAAGTGGATGCAGCGCCGTCCTCAAAATAATAGCTTTCGTATACCCCGTCATAGATATACTTATCATTATTTTCACAACCTCTGCGCCAAGAAGGGTCTTGTCCGATTGAAGATAAAACCGTGTATTCACCAGTACACTCACACGTCCCACCATTGCCGTACCAAACAGTGCAGGGATCCATATATGCTTTTGCTTCTTTAGGCATGAAAATACAGCACAATGCCATAAGCGGTAGCACAAATAATAATTTTTTATATTTTTGCATAATAAAATACCTCCTCTATATAAATATAGAATGAGGTATTTTATTGTTGGAATTTTTTACCAAAAGGTACGTCAATTTAAGAATTCAAGAGATGGAGTACGCGTTATAGACCAATACATTCTTCCATCTTCTATCGTTACTAATACGTTCATTTCACCGTTATCATCATACATAAATTGTGCATCAACAACCATTTGACCGTACACGTCCTCCTTCCCCGGCAGACTTGCTGCAATTTCACGCAATTGTGCCTCTCTTATTGTCATGCCCAACGGATATAAAAATGCCATGTCGTGTTGTCCACCGATTGCCCAGCATTGGTATTCATCATTCCACCAATAGTTCTCAAGACCTGCTGCGTTAATCGTCCTTCCGTTGTCGCAATAAAGCGTGTCAACCGTGCCAAATATTGCATAAACTTCACGAAGACGTTGCTCCCGACTCACAAACTCTGGTACATTAAATGCCACCGCTCCATATGTCTCCCCATAAAGTCGTGTCATTATTGGTTCAGTGTCGCCAAAAGTTTGATAAAACAGCGTATTGGTTAAATCAACTTCCTCGGAACTGTTATTTGCTTCTACGGACTCCCATGCTTCACTGCTATAAGACTCCCCTGTTTCATTATTTGTGTTGTTACTTACGTTACTTGCTTCCGCTTCCGTAACTTGCGCCACAACTTCACCGTCTTCATTTACGGTTGCAGTAACGCCGTATACGGTAAAATTGCCGTCCTCGTCAAAGACAAGGTCACTTACAAGTACCTTTTTGTACAGAGTGATGTTGCCCGCTTTGTTTTGCACGGGAATGGCGAGAAACTCCATTGCGGTCGTGTCACTGCAGCAATCCCCACTCGCATCCTCACTTGCGTCACTGCTTGCATCTGTTGTAACTGCAATATCCACTGCAGTATCTTCCTCCTCGCTTCGCTCGTACGTCAGTACACGTTCCTGCGCAGTTTCGTTAAGCGCGTCTTCAAGTGCCGTGCTTGATGTAATTGTTTCGCCCTCATCGTTACAGCCAACAAGCATAAGGGCTGTGGCAGTGAGTAAAATTCCTAAATACTTTTTCATGTTCGTTACCTCCTATAAATATGCTCTATTTATTACACTTATATAGAGTCAATTTTGGCGCGATTTGCGACAGGAATTATTGCTAATTCTTAGTAAGGAATCTTTTATTTGATAGACGGTGCAGCATCTATTGCAAAACGCGTACTACCATTGTATTCTACCCCCCCCCGGGGGAAATTATGTCAACTATTATTTTCTTCACCCATGAAACTAAGTCAATTCAATTTACTAATGGCACAACCCAATAAATCCAAGGCAGATCCATCCCACGTTCACCAGCCAATCGAAACCCTCCTCATACTACCTATTTACGGATAGTCTCCCACAAAATCCTTCCTTACCCGTAATCTGATTTTTTGATTTTTTGCACCTACGGATTTCAAGCAGTTTTGCATGAATTTACCCGTAGGAAAATCCTTCTTTTTCGCCCTTTTCTCTCATTTTTCGATGATCCGAGCCCGGAATTTCCCGCCGATTACGGATGCCCAGCTTATTTTCGGTCTGGCATCCGTAGGAATTCCCGATCACATTCCTCGCGACTACGGATGGTAGACCTCATATCTTTCTGCCATCCGTAGTTCTCCAATTCCAACTCTCTTTTGGCTACGGATATTTGACGCATTCCTGCCTCTCCACCCGTAATACGCACCATTTTTACCATCTCGGCCCTGCCGGGGACCTCCGGCCCTTTTCGCTCGTTTTTTCATTCTTTGCGCCGATCTCGCCCTTTCCATTCTTCGGGCTTCCCGAACCCCTTCCGCCTCTGCTATCGGACCTTTGCGTTGCGGGCGTAGATTTTTTGCAGATATCTTTGCCGGAAAATCACATCCGTAGCGAAGCGAGTGTTGTGATTTTCCGGCAAAGATAAGATGGCGCAAAAAATCAAGCCTGCAGCAGGTCCGAGGCGGAGGCAGAAAGGCGTCGGGAATACTGAGAAATGCAAAAAGCACGAGATCCCGCGCAAACCCCAAAGGATGAAAAAAAACTAGAAAAAGGAACCGCCTCGCGGCGGTCCCTTTCCATTCATTCAGGACATTGATGAAACTATTCAAGTCTCGTCTACGGATTAACCTAAC
>CAJOPA010000048.1 GCA_905236235.1 uncultured Eubacterium sp.
ATTTTATATTTGGGTCAAATAGTTTTTACGCCATCGCTATGCCATCTTTTTCGGAGTATCTACGCCATTATGCTACAATAATTGCAGGGAAAAACTTGACAAAATCAGGAGGAAGTGATATTCTGCAAAACTACGAACAAAAGGAGGGAAATATCAATGAGTGATGTGACGAAGAGAATCGAGGAACTGAATAAGGAAAGAAAGGCACTTTATGACAAGGCAGCGGCAGCGTTCAAGGATGATCCGACTGCGTATACCAAGGCGTTAATGAAGGCGGGAAGCTTAAAGGCAGAGATTTACGAATTGCAGGGGCTTGACGCAAAGGATGCCTACAAGGACGAAGATGATCTTGAAAAGGAACTCCTTGCAAAGATCGGAAAGTAATAGAAACAAAAAGGGGGTTCCCACCGGATCAACCGGCAGGAACCCCTTTTTTACTTGATATCCAATTCCGGTGGGACATCGATCTCCTGCCCCACGTATTTCCCGTCCTTTTTACGTTGCTTTACGCACTCGGTCAACAGATATTCGATCTGCCCGTTCACCGACCGGAAATCATCCTCCGCCCAAGCGGCAATGGCGTCGTATAATTTCGCAGATAAGCGAAGAGGAACCTGTTTCTTTTCGGCCATTAATACAGGCTACCCGAATTCACCACAGGCTGCGCATCATGATTTCCGCAAAGAACAACCAACAAATTGGAAACCATCGCCGCCTTACGCTCTTCGTCCAATTCTACCAATGCTTTTTCATTCAAACGCTCCAAAGCCATCTCGACCATGCCGACCGCTCCGTCCACGATCATCTTTCTCGCATCAATGATCGCGGAAGCCTGCTGTCTCTGCAGCATCACGGCGGCGATCTCCGGAGCGTATGCCAGATACGTGATACGTGCTTCGATGATCTCAAGACCCGCATCTTCTACCTTGGACTGGATCTCATTCTTAATCCTCTCCGCAACCACCTCCGCGGAGCCGCGCAGACTGCCTTCATCGGCGATCCCGTCGCCCGTGGTGTCCACGCCCGATGCCACATCATAGGGATAGATCCGCACGATATTTCGAAGTGCGCTGTCGCACTGTAAAGACAGATACTCTTTGTAGTTATCTACATTAAATACAGCCTTAGCCGTATCCGTCACACGCCAGATCACGGCGATCCCGATCTCCACGGGGTTGCCCAGACAATCATTGATCTTTTGTCTACCGTTATTTAACGTCATCGCCTTTAAGGAGATCTTCTTGCCGGAGATCCCGTTTTCCCCTGCGGCTGCCACGGCAGCATTTGCAACGGAAGCGATCGCAAGGCCCGCAAGACCGTTATTCTCCGTCGTGTCCCCGCTCTGCGCAAGCTTCGTTCCCGCTGCCGGGTTCACGGAAGAGCAGAAAGGATTGACAAAATAAAATCCCTCCTCGCGCAGACTTCCTTTGTATTTGCCAAACAGCGTCAAAACCAGGGCTTCCTGCGGTTTTAAAACCCGAAGTCCACAGAAAGGGATCCACCCGATCACAAGGATCACGATGCCGGCACCCATGCAAACATACGCTTCGCTGACGATCCCGAAAACAAACATTGCAACGCTGCATACCAGTAGGCAAAGCGTAAGGATGAGCGCCAACATTCCGTTCTTTTTGGTAGTATAAATTTTTTCTGTCATGGATATTTCCTCCTTGCTGTCTTTTGATATCATTATGATATCATAAATATTTCACTTGTCAATATCCGATGACGATTTTTTTACCTTCAGACTTTTTAAGTATTCCTTTCTTGCGGAATCGATCCGGTAACTCTCCACGGCCTTTTGGATCGCCTTATTGTGCGTCCACACGCCAAGCCGCCTCTCCTCCAAAAAAGGAAGGATCGCCTCATACTGCTTTGCCAGCGCCGTTGCAAAATACCAGGCGATCATCATGTTCACATAGTATTCCTCCGAGCGGATCTGCGCGACCGTCTCCGGGTAGCCGACAGCAAAATCCTCCTCGAGGAAATGATCCATCAACATCCGAATCGCAAACCGTATCGTATAGGGTTCTCCGGATACAAGCCATACCCGGATCTGCTTCTCAAGCTCCTTTTTATGCGTCCGAAACACCTTGGGAGACATCTGGTCACAGGTCGCCCAATTGTCCACATAGGGCAAAAAATGCCCCACCTCCTCCAAACACCGTCCCATGTCCCGGATCCCGGAGACCAGAAAGGCATGCAACTGGTTTTCCTCAAAATAGAGATGGGGAAGATCACGCAAAAAATCCGCGAGATCCTGTCTGCCGGCAAGCTCCTTTGCCAAGGACCTCAGCTGCGGCGTCCGCACTCCGATCACCGTCTCCGGATCCACGGTCGGCATCAGTTTTGACTGAAAATCACGGTAGTCTATATCCTGCATTTGAAGGCATTTGCTGCGAATCTCTTCCACGATCATCCCTCTGTCCTCCTTGCGCTTTCCTACCAACAGAGTATCAGATTTTTCCCGGGTTTCCAAGAACTGCGCGTGTATAAAAAATCGAACATACGTTCTTGACTTCCCGGCATGTCCGTCCTATAATATCCCTACCGGATCATCAAAAAGGAGGGATCGCCATGCCGGGTTTTGTTCACGTACAGCAGCCTGTGGATGTTATCGCCAGGCATCAAAAAAACGGAACGATCATTCCGTTAAAGATCCGTCTGCAGGACGAAGACGGCGAGTACCAATCCTATGCCGTCCGCTCCTACCGATGCACCAACCTCACCGAATCGATCGACCCGCGCCGCTTTCCCGTCGTCATGTTTGAGTGCAAGATCCTCTCCTTTGGCAAGGAGCATATCATCGGTATTGCCTACAATTTTACGGACGGATTGTGGAAGCTCCTAGAGCCTTCCACTCATTCCACCTTTTCAAAATGCTGATAATCCTTTACATTTTCCCAGTCCCCGCCCCAGGTAAATCCATGCTCCATAAAAAGCTTGTAGCACAGATCCTCGTGCGTGATCTTATGCGGAAAATCCGCCTCTCTGTCCACATAGTCCACGGCATTATACGGTTCCACGATGCCGCCTTGTCGGATATACGGATTATAAAGGGGATTAATATCCACCGCCAGTCCCAACCCGTGATTGGACAGTTGATCCGTCCCGGCGATCACACGATAATTAAAACAGGAGGAATTATTATCCTCCATGGAACGATTATCATCCGCGCCATAGGCATCGATCAGTCGCACCTTTTCGATCGCATACTCCGCCTCATACAGCGCCGCAAAGATCTCCGTCAGATCCTGCGCGATCCGCACATTGCAGATCAGTTCCCCCTCCCGGGTCTGCCCGTCAAAATCCACATGCAAAATATGCACATACCGAAGCTCCTCTAAGGAAATCTGCGCATCCTCATCCTCCGCGGGATAGGATACCCCGGTGATCATGTCGATCTCCTCCCGGGTCAATTCACGAAAATAAAATGCGTCCTCCACCGCGTCTCCCTCATCTGTGATCTCGTCCGTAGCCACATCTGTGACCGCATTCGCGACGGCATCTGTGACAGCATCCGCAGTCGCGTCTCCGGTACTCTGCGCAGTCTCAACCGTCTGCACGTCTCCGGTCGCACCACTCTCCACAGTTGCACCGCTTTCCACAGCCGCCTCTCCGCAGGCCGCAAGTCCCGCAAGGCAAAGCACCGCCCCAAGGATCCTGCAACCTTTTTTCCAAAAACCTTTCACGATCTTCATGAAGCGGATTCTCTGTCAAAGGTTGCCACCAGGGAAATGATCCCGATAATGGCTAAGATCGGAAGCGCAATATAAATCAGCCCGCCGATCACCATCAGGATCAAAAGAACCGGCAAAAATATCAGTGTCAGCAATACCTTAAAGATCCCCCATGTCATCTGAAATGCAAATCCCAGCAATCTGCCGAAGATCCCGATCATTCCCAAAATAAATAATAATGTCAACATGTCTTTTCCCTCCCGGCTCTCGCCTGATCAATCTCACGACCGTCCGTCGGCGCCCTCTAACATCTCCTCCGTGATCTCCACGGCGTGGCGCACGCAATCATCACATTCACAAAGCACAACGCCAGTATCCCGGCCCTTTAAGTCCTTGCACAGGGAAGCGCCGCATCTCTCAGTAAAAGCCCGATGCATCGCGGCTGCGTCCCGAAAGACCGGTCTGTCTCCAGCCTTGATGAGTCCGAGGACCATCTCCGCGGCGCACAACGCTCCGCAGGTAGCCTCCAAGCATCCCATGCCCACGCCGAAAGCCGCCCCCAGGTTTTCCAGGGTCTCCTCCGGCAGATCTAGCTCCTTTGCAAAAGCGAGAAGTACTGCCTGGGCGCAGTTGCCGCGGGTGTGTTTTATATTTACTGCGTATTCTGTTTTATTCATATCTTTTGTCCTTTCATCCCTATTATACCACAATCCTTTTTTCTGCGGGTGACTGCTTGGGAATATATCTTTTTACGCTTTCCGTCCGGATCCGTTCTTTTGGAAAGCCCGAGTATAAAATCGTAGGATCTGCCAAAGTAGCGAATGCTCTTAAGTAAGTTGTCCGTCCATGTCCGAACGGTTGCGCCGCGGTGTCCGCCCGGCGCAAACCCGGTTGTCGGATGCTGGGCTTTTAACAAAGGAGGCACGTTTCCCCTGAATTCATACGGTCTGCGGAACTCGCTTCGCTCAGACAGTCCTCGACCGTATGACAGGAAACGTGCCTCTTCTTTGAAGAACCCCGACGCATCCGCAAAAAGGGTTTGCTTACGGGCGAACGCCGGGGTGCAACTGTCCTGACTCGGACGGACAGCTTTCATCGCAAAAGGGCATTCGCGCTTTGTGCAGATCAAGATTTTATGCTTTTTTCCAAAAGAATGGATCCGGACGGAAAATACAAAAGAGATAACCGAAGCAGTCATCCGCAAAAAAAGATTGTGAAAAACACAGAATGTTCACAAAATACCCAAATTTAAAACACAAGCCGATTTTATTATAAAACCATCCTCAAAGGAATCCCCCCACTTTTTCCGATGAGGCAGACACATTGTTATAACACATTACGGGAGAAAAAAGTTATGAAGAAAA